>NZ_ALNO01000001.1:0-386497 GCF_000293015.1 Slackia sp. CM382 | reverse complement strand
GGCCGCCGTCCGTATCGTATGCATCGGGCATGCAGCTACAGGGATGCCCGATGGGAGCTACCGCGCGTTGGAACCTCGGCCTCGAGGGCCGCCGGCCGATCCGCCGCGCTTGGGACGTCCCGGCCTGCCGCCGTTCGGGCGGCTTCCCATCGAAGGCCTGCCGCTGCGCTTCCAAGCGCCTTGGCTATCGCGGTCCCGGCGGCCGAAGGAGCGGCCTTCGCCTTCGGAGCGGCGGGTGGAACCGAACCCGCGTCCTACCTTGCTTTCGAAGGGCTTGCGGTCGCGCGCATCGCCTCCGCGTTTCGCATCCCTGCCGAAACCGTTCGAACGTTTCGAATCCTTGCGGCCGAAGCGGTCGTCGGAGCGGTAGCGGTCGTTCTTGCCGCGATCGCTCGATGCGCCCTTGCCGAAGCCTTTGCGCCCGTCATGCTTTTTGAAGGAGGGACGCTCGTCGTCGAACCTGCTCGAGTCGCCGAATCGTTCCCCCTTGGGCGCCTTGGGCCTCTTCGGTTTGGAAAATGCCGCGTAATCGTAGGTATGATCGCCCTTGGGGCGGGGCGAACGTCCGCCGCCGAAGGAGTCGGCCGCCGCGTTCAGGGCTGCGCGATCGCGCTCGGATGCGCCTGCGCGCTTCTTTTTCTTGCCGTCTTTCCCGAACCCTTTGCCGTGGTGCTTCTTGTCGTCGTTCTTGCGGGAGCGCTTCTCATCGCGCCCTTCGGCGAATGCCGCATTCGACTTCTTGTTGAACTTGGCGTCGAAATCCGCGTCGAAGCGCTCGTCGCGATGCACGTCCACGTGCTCGAATCCTTCGGAACGACCATCCGCCTTCGATGCTTTGCGGCGGTCCTTCTTCGCCTTCTTGCCGCGGGCATCGTCGTCGTGCTTCCCGCGCTTGCCGTTGCGACCCCTCTTGCGGTCCTTGTCGCGACCGCGGTCGTCCTTGCCGCGTTTCTTGCCGCGTCCGCCGCGCGCGCCCTTTTCATCGTCCACGACGCCGGCGAGCGCATGGTCTTCGCCGACAGGCTCCATCGCATCGTCGCTCACGGCGAAATCGAGGACCTCGATGGTCTGATCGATGAATTTCTGGATGCTCTTCAGCAGATTGCGGGTATCGGGCGTGACGAAGGACACGGCGTATCCGCGCGCGCCGGCGCGGCCCGTGCGTCCGATGCGATGGACGTAGTCCTCGGGCATCATGGGCAGGTCGTAGTTGATGACGTAGTCGACTTCGGGCACGTCGATGCCGCGCGAAAGCACGTCGGTGGCGACGAGCACGTGCGTCTTGCCCTCGCGGAAGTTGTCGAGGGCGCGGGCCCGCTGGGCCTGCGAACGGTCCGCATGGATGGCCTCGGTGGCGATGCCGATCTTGCGCAGGCGTTTCGTGCAGTTGTCGGCGCCGCCCTTCGTGCGCGTGAACACGATGACGCGGAATCCGCCGCGTTCCCGGACGAACGAGTTGAGCAGGGCAGGCTTCAAACGGCGATCGGTCTTGATGACGTACTGGTCGATCAGGTCGGCCACATCGCCGCGATGGGCGATCTCGATGATCTCGGGATCCTTGAGCAGCGAGAACATAACCTTGTCCTGCGAACGGTCGATGGTGGCCGAGAACAGCAGCGTCTGGCGTTCGGCGGGGATGGCATCGACGATTTCGCTGACCTGAGGCCAAAAGCCCATGTCGAGCATGCGGTCGGCCTCGTCGAGGACGAGCTTCTCAACGTTGCCGAGCCTCGCCGCGCCCTGACGCATGAGGTCGAGCAGGCGCCCCGGCGTCGCGATGATGATGTCGGCGCCGGCCCTGAGCTTCTTGATCTGAGGGCCGTATCCGACGCCGCCGAGCAGCACGACGGTGCTGTGGTTCGTGCGGCGGGCGATGGGCGCGCAGGTATCGGCGATCTGCTGCGCAAGCTCGCGCGTCGGCGTCACGATGACCATGAGCGGACCTTCGTCGTCGGCTCGATACCTCAGCTGGTCCAGGGTGGGAAGGGAAAATGCGGCCGTCTTGCCGGTGCCGGTCTTGGCGGCTGCGATGAGGTCGCGCCCTTCGAGCACGACGGGGATGGCCTTCTCCTGAACCGGGGTCGGCTCGGAATACCCGAGGTCGACGACGGCAGAGAGAGCCTTCTCGGAAAGTCCGAGGTCATTGAAAGTAGCTATGATGTTCTCCTTGTTGCGAGTGCGTTCGGGTCGATTCCGCCCGATTGGATAGGGAGCGTGGGGCATCCCGTGAGACAGCACATTATGCCTGTCGCAGGCCGTGTGCGGGGCGTGTACACGCTATAAACATGAAATACCAGATAGGATGTATGAACCTACGCATCGTCCCACGGCGTTCCGCTCTCGGCCTTCCGGTAGGCCGCTTCCGTCTCGCGCTCCTTTTCGCGCAGGGCTTCCTGGAATCCCTTGAGGGGATCGAAGGGCATGAATATCTTCGCGCGCCGGGCCCTGTCCATGCGGGGGCGCGATGCGGCTCTTCGTTTCGGATCATGCACCGCTCCTATGGCCTCCTATCTGTCCGTTCCGCTCGCGTTGCGTTGCGCATTCCAGCAGGTCGATGCCTTTGAACAGGGAATTCTTCCCGTATTTCCGCTGGATGCCGACGACGGCTTCCTGACGTCGCCGCTCTTCTTGGACGTTGGCCGCGTGGAAGAGGCCGGGCTGCGTCCGGTCTTCGTCGGCTATGCCGTTGAACGTGATCATGAGGTAGCGGATCGAGCGCCTTGGGTCCACGCGGTGGCCGAAGACGTCCATGGCGGCATCTATCAAGGCCCGTCGCGAATTCGTGGGGAAGGAAAGCTTCGACGTTCCTCCGTCGTCGAGCATGAGGCCCCGCTCGTTTCTGTCGTACCGCACGCCGAGCGTCAGGGAATCCGCCGTAAGCCCCTGCGCCACCATGTCCGTCGCGCTCGCGTCGCACATCTCCTTGACGACGGTTCGGGCATCCTCGTACGCATAGGGGCGGCTGAGGACCTGGGCGTTCGTGAACGATTTCGAATGCGGCCGATAGGCCTTGATGTCGTCCATCGTGACCGGCTCGATGCCCCAGGCATGGTCGATGAGGATTTCCGCATCCACGCCGAAGATGTCGTAGAGCCTGTCCCGATCGGGGTAGAGCGCGAGCTGGCCCATAGTGTCTATCCCCAGGTCGTGCAGGCGTCGCGCGGTTCCGGCGCCCACGCGCCAGAAGTCGGTGATGGGGGTGTGGTTCCAGAGCGTCGCGCGATAGCGCCCTTCGTCGAGGACGCCGAAGAAATTGGGGCTGCGTTTCGCCGATATGTCGAGCGCGACCTTGGCGAGGAAGAGGTTGGGGCCGACGCCGCAGGTAGCCGGAATGCCTGTCTGCGCCACGATGTCTTCGCGGATGCGTTCTCCCAGCTCGATCGCATCGGTATGGTAATAGGGGAGATAGCTCGTCACGTCTATGAACGATTCGTCGATCGAGTAGACGTGGATGTCCTCCTTCGCGATGTAGCGCAGCAGGATGGCGTAGATGTTCGCGGAGTACTCGATGTAGAGCGCCATGCGCGGAGGCGCCATGAGGTAATCGAAGGCTTCGGGAATCTCGAATACCCGGCAACGGTTGCGCACGCCTTTCGCCTTGAGGGAGGGCGAGACGGCCAGGCATATGGTCTTGTCCGTTCGCTCGGGGTCGGCGACCACCAGATCGGTCGTCATGGGATCGAGACCGCGTTCGACGCATTCCACCGAGGCGTAGAACGATTTCAAGTCTATGCAGAGATACGAGCGTCCTTCGTCATGCGCGCCGCCTTCCCGGACACCGTCCATTCCCGCCCCCTTATACGTACAAATGTTCTATATGCATGATACCATGCTTCAGGAGGGAGAGAGGGAAAAAGAGGGAGCGCGGCATCGCCGGGCGCATCGCCTGCATCGTGCGCGAATCGGGCATCGCGAAATCCGCCCGTTTCGTCCGCCGCGGCCCTCGGTGAAACGAGGACCGCATGCGACGAAGGGCCGCGCGATCGCACAGCCCTTCGTCCGAGCTCAGGAATCCCCGGTGGTCGCCGGACGCGCCTGAGCATGCGCGCCCGCGGGTGGAGCATCGGCGGCTACTCGTCGACCAGATTCGGATTGAAGCGCAGGCTCAGGCAGGAAAGGCCCCCGTCGATCTTGCGGTACTCGGAGGTGTCCACCACGATCGTCTTATAGCCGAGGTCCTGGACCGCCTTGAGCACGGTCGGATAGCCCTCGGGTACGATGACGGTGCCGTTCATCCAGATGCAGTTCGCGCCGTAGGCTTCCTCTTCGGGCACGACAATGCGGTTGTATTGGGCGAATTCAGGCTTGTCGATGAATTCGCCGGAAACCAGCATGTTGTTGTCTTCAAGGTAGTTGACGCCGGTCTTCAGATGCAGCACGAGCTCCAGCGGCACCTCGACGCACGCAAGGCCCCAGCCTTCGAGGATCTCGGCGAATTGACGGATGCCCTCTTCGTTGGTACGGGCGGAGCGGCCCACATAGAACGTGTCGCCGACCATCATGACGTCGCCGCCTTCGAGCGTGCCGGGCGACACGATGCGCTTGATATGGTCGTCGTCGAAGAACTGGCGGATGGTGGGTTCCATCTCCTTGGCTTCGCCGTTGCGGCTGCCGGCGCCCGGATTGTCGATGATCGCGCCCTTGCGGGTGATGACCGCGGTGTCTTCGACGAAACAGGAATCGGGATATTCCTCCATCGCGGGAAGGATGGTGACTTCGACGCCGCACTGCTTCAGGGCTTCGATGTAGGCGTCGTGCTGGACGAGCGCCTTTTCATAGATGGGTTGGCCGAGCTCGGGCGCGCTGGTGATGCCGTCGCACAGCGATGCGCCGGGGCGGCGCACGATGACGTTGGTGAAGTTCATGTCCTATCCTCTCTCAATGGATGCGCTTGCAGCCTTCGGCACGTCTTCGCAAGCGCTTTGCACGCCCATGATTGTATACCCTCTAGATGAATAAAATACGGAATAATTCACGTAATTTTGCATAAAAAGACCGTTAAACCCAGGTTAAACCCGAATAAATATGCATGATGGCATACGAAAACCGCCATGGGCCGCGGGTTATGGCACCGCGTCGGCGCCATGGATGCGACGAAGCCGTGCGAACGGATTCGCGTTCGCTGCCGGCAATCCGTTCTTTACATCGCAGCCATCCTTCGCGTTGAGGGAGAGCCCCTACGATTCCGAGCCGGTGATGCCGTTCACGATGGAGCTCACGATGCTGATGATGATGCTCGCGAAGAACGCCGACCCGAAATTCGTGATCACGAAACCCACGTCGAACAGCCCGTTGGCGATGCCGGATGCAAGGTAGAGGACGACGGTGTTGATGACGAGGTAGAAGATGCCGAGCGTGAGGACGGAGAAGGGTAGGCTCACGATCTGCAGGATGGGCTTGACCGAGACGTTGAGCAGCGCGAGCATGAGCCCTACGATAGCGACGGCCACCCAGGTGCTCGTGGTGTTGTCCAGGCCGATGCCGGGGACGATCCACAGCGCCGCGGCGACGGCGATCGCGGTGGCGATCCAACGTCCGATGAAACCCATGGTTCTGCTCCTTCAGCGTGTTTCGGGGTCGAGCGCGCTCGACGTGCGTTTCCGGGATTATCGCACGTGCGCGGAAGCACGGGGCTGCTTTGGTCCAAGCGTTGCGCGACCGTGAACGAGCGCCGCGTCGCGGTCGGGTCACGTGCGCTGCGCTACAATGCACCGCATGACCGAAGCCCCTGCATATTCCTGTCCTATAGACCGCCGCTGCGGAGGATGCACCGAATTGCGGGTGCCCTACGCCCGGCAGCTCGCGCGCAAACGCGAAGCCGTCGCATGCCTGTTCGCCGAATTCGATGGGCTCGAGGTGGCGCCCGTGCTCGGCATGGATGTGCCGCTGCACTATCGGAACAAGGTCGTCTCGCCCTTCGTGGGCGTCTACGATCGCAAGGCGCGTCGCCGGCGCATCCTCTGCGGCATGTACGAGCGCGGCACGCATCGCGTCATCGATTCGAGCGAATGCCTGATAGAGAACCAGGTCGCCAAGGCGATCATCCAGTCCGTCCGCCAGCTTATGCCGAAGCTGCGCATCGAGCCGTACGACGAAGATGCCGATGCGGGCTTCCTGCGCCATGCCCAGGTGCGCGTCGGCCATGCGTCGGGCGAGGTCATGGTCACGCTTGTGACGCGGGACGAGGCATTTCCCGCAGGAAAGCGCCTCGCACGGGAACTCGTGCGCCGGCATCCGCAGATCACGACGGTGGTTCAGAACGTGAATACGCGGCGCACCAACGTCATCATGGGCGACAAGGAACGCACGATCTACGGTCCCGGCTTCATTCTGGACGAGCTGTGCGGGCTGAGCTTCCGCATTTCGTCGCGGTCGTTCTACCAGGTGAATTCAGAGCAGACCGAGGTGCTGTACCGAACCGCCGTCGAGATGGCGGGCCTGACGGGCGAGGAGACCATCCTTGATGCGTACTGCGGCACGGGCACGATCGGGCTTGTGGCGGCGAAAGGAATCGACGGGAAGCCCGGTGCCAAGCACTTGATCGGCGTCGAGGAACGAATGGATGCCGTGGCCGATGCGCGCGCTAACGCGCGGCACAACGGCATCGGGTCGGCCGAATTCTTCGCCGACGACGCGGGCGCGTTCATGCGACGGCTTGCTGCGGAAGGCGGGTCGGTCGACGCGGTGTTCATGGATCCTCCGCGCGCAGGGGCGACGCCCGATTTCCTGAAGGCGGCGTGCCTGCTCGCGCCGCGGCGCATCGTGTACGTATCCTGCAATCCTGCGACGCAGCTGCGCGATGCCCGATACCTATGCGATCACGGATATCGTCTGGATACGCTGCAGCCGGTCGATATGTTTCCCCATACCGAGCACGTGGAGACGATCGCCCGCTTCGTGCTCGAGGGCTGATGGTCGCCGTAGTGCGATCTGCAGGAGATTTGCCACCGGATGTAGTCGCTCCAAGCGTCGGGTGACCAGACTTTATTCATCGTCGATCAATACAGATATAGATTCTCATCAGTACGCACGGCTTCCTTGCATCGATTCATGCAAATTCGGTTGCACGCAATTCATATCCGAATCCTTCCTGCGCGCCATCCGCGCAATGGTAAGATGGGGCGCACGCGACCGCGTTTCTCCAAGGAGTGATTCCATGTCCTTATCCATCGGCATCGTCGGATTGCCCAACGTGGGCAAGTCCTCGCTGTTCACGGCCCTGACCAAAAAGGGAGGCCTCGCGGCCAACTATCCCTTCGCCACGATCGACCCGAACGTCGGCATCGTGGCCGTGCCCGATGCACGCCTGGACGCGCTCGCTGCGATCGACCATCCGGCCAAGATCGTGCCGGCGACGGTCGAATTCGTGGACATCGCAGGTCTTGTGGCCGGCGCCAGCCAAGGGGAGGGCCTGGGCAACAAGTTCCTCGCGAATATCCGCGAAACCGATGCCATCTGCGAGGTCGTGCGGTTCTTCTCCGACCCCAATGTGGAGCACGTCGCGCACAAGGTCGATCCGCGCAGCGACGTCGACACCATCAAGACCGAACTTATCCTGGCCGATCTCGGCACGCTCGAACGCGCCATTCCGCGCCTGGAGAAGGAAGCGCGCCGCGACAAGGCCGGCGCCTTCAAGCTCGAAGTCGCGAAGAAGGTTGCCGAAGGCCTGAACGAAGGCCATCGTGCCCGCACGCTCGGCCTGTCCGTCGAGGAAACCGCGGCCGTGAAGGATCTATGCCTGCTCACGATGAAGCCGATGATGTACATCGCGAACGTGGACGAAGGTTCCGTCAATGTCGAGCTCCCGGAGATCGACGGGCAGCGCCCCGTTCCCATTTCCGCCAAGATCGAAGCCGATCTTTCCGAGCTTGATGCGGAAGACGCGCAGATGTTCATGGAAGAGCTCGGCATCGAGGAAGGCGGGCTCGCGCGCCTCATTCGTGCAGCATACGGCCTGCTCGGACTTCAGAGCTACTTCACGAGCGGGGAAACCGAGACGCGCGCGTGGACCATTCCCGTCGGCGCGAAGGCGCCGCAGGCCGCCGGCGTCATCCATTCCGACTTCGAGCGCGGCTTCATTAAGGCCGAGACGGCCTCGTTCGACGACTACGTGAGCCTCGGCGGCGAGGCCGGTTGCCGCGCGGCGGGCCGCCTGCGCCAAGAGGGCAAGGACTACGTCGTGCAGGACGGCGACGTCATGCACTTCAAGTTCAACGTCTAGGGCATGCCATCCGTCGATGCGCGCGGCGCATCCGCCTCGTCGTCCCATTCCCGTCGCGCCTCCATGGACGACGCGAAGGCAGCGCTGCGCAAGTACTATGGGTACGATAGTTTCAGGCCTGGCCAAGAGGCATTGATTCGCGCCGTGCTCGAAGGGCGCGACGCGCTCGGCGTCATGCCGACGGGCGCGGGCAAGTCGCTCACGTACCAGATCCCCGGCATCGTCATGCCGGGGCTGGCGCTCGTCATCTCGCCGTTGGTGTCTCTCATGCACGATCAGGTGCGCGGGCTGGTCGACGCCGGCGTGCGCGGGTCGTATATCAACTCGAGCTTCTCGCCGGCCGTGCAGGCCGAGATCATGCGCCGCGCCCGCGACGGCGCGTACGACCTCATGTACGTCGCACCCGAGCGCCTGTCCGACCCGGCGTTCCGCAGCTTCGTCATGGGCATGGAGGTTCCCCTCATTGCGATCGACGAAGCGCATTGCGTGTCGCAGTGGGGTCAGGATTTCCGACCTTCCTACCTGGAGATCCTCGAATTCATCGACGCATACGGCATCGCCCGCGGGGCCCGCCCGCCCGTCATCGCGCTCACGGCCACGGCCACCGAAGAGGTGCGCGACGACATCGCGCGCCTTGCAGGGTTGACGGATCCCGAGGTCGTGGTCACGGGGTTCGACCGTCCGAACCTGCGCTTCTCCGTCGAGCAGATGAACCCGAAGGCCAAACGAATGCGCATAGCGTCGTTCGTCGCTGCGCATCGGCGCGAAAGCGGCATCGTGTACTGCGCGACGCGCCGCGAGGTGGAGGAAACGGCGGCGTTCCTGCAGGAGCATGGCTTCTCGGCGGCAGCGTACCACGCGGGGCTCTCGCCGGCCGAGCGCACCGAGAACCAGAAGCGGTTCATCGACGATGACGCGCTCGTCATGGTGGCGACCAACGCCTTCGGCATGGGGATCGACAAGTCGAACGTGCGCTATGTGATCCACAACAACATGCCCAAGAGCCTGGAAGCGTATTACCAGGAGGCCGGCCGCGCCGGTCGCGACGGGGATCCGTCGGAATGCCTGCTGCTCTGGTGCGACAAGGACATCTCCACGTGCCGCTACTTCATCGACACACCGACCGAGAACGGCAGTCTGACCGAAGAGCAGGCGCGGGCGGTGCATGCGGCGCAGGTCAAGCTTCTGAATGCGATGATCGCCTACTGCCGCACGACGGGATGCCTGCGCAGGTGCATGCTCGCCTACTTCGGCGACGACGTGCCGGCCGATCCGTGCGGGAACTGCTCGAACTGCCAGGGGGATTTCGCCTCGATCGATATGACGCAGGTCGCCCGCGCCTGCGTCGCATGCGTGCGCGAATTGGGGTATCCGTACGGCAAGACCGTCATCGCCGACGTGGTGCGCGGATCGAAGAGCCAGAAAGTGACGGACGGCGGATTCGATGCGCTGCCGAGCTACGGGAGCGTGCGTGCGACGGCATCGGCGGTGAAGGACGTGATCGAGCTGCTGGCGACCGAGGGCGTGCTGGACATCTCCGCGGGCCAATATCCGACGGTCGGGCTGGGAGCGCGCGCCGGGGCCGTGGATGCGGAGGATTTCTCGCTTTCCGTGAAGGTACCGCGTCGCACGCCCGATGCGCAGGCCGACCATCTGCGGAAGCCGGGATCGACCGGGTCGTTCGCTGCCGTGGGCGCAGGTGCGGGCGTCGGCTCGGACGCGCTGTTCGAGCGCCTGCGCGCGTTGCGCAAGAGCATCGCCGCCGCACGCGGGCTTGCGCCGTACATGGTGTTCACCGACCGCACGCTGCACGGCATGTGCGACAGGATGCCTTCGACCGAGATGGAGATGCTCGAGGTCAACGGCGTGGGCGCGCGCAAGATGCGTACCTACGGCGATGCCTTCCTCGCCGAGATAGCCGCCTGGCGTCAAGAGAGGTAGGGCAAGCGAGGATCCGAAGGCTCGGCAGCATCCTCACAGGTCGTTCAGGAGCGCGTCCAAAGTCGGCCACAAGGACGATTCCTCCGGCGCGTCGACCGCGTCCTCGTAGAAGTACCACCAGAAGTATCCTCCGACGTAACGGGGGCCTACCTGTGCGGCGATATCGTCGTGGAGCCCGTAGTAGTAGGTTGCCAGACGCTCTTTCTCGGGCATCGAGGGGTCCGATGCAAGTCCGTCGTCGACGCCTTGGGCCCCGATCTCTCCTATGCCCAGGCAGGCGTCAGGGTATATATCGCCGAGGCCGTTCAGCGCAGAGGCCAGCTCTTCGGCGCTCGGGTGCTGGGCGGGCGAGCACGCCGTTTCGTAGACCGAGAGGAAGACGCAGTCCACGTCGGGAACGCTTGCCGCCGCCTGCCGCGCATAGGGGAGGGTCGCCTCCCAGGGCTGATCGTAGCAGTCGTGGGAGGACCAATAGTTGAAGGTGACGGCGGTTCTGCCGCCGGCTGCGCGAACCACGTCGTAGGCGGCGCGCGCTTTGGCGTTGATCTGCGATGGGGAGCTTCCGGCCCAGCTGCCGTTCAGTTCGTTGCCGATTTCCCAGAGCGTGATGTCGTCGCCGAAGGCGTCCATCGCGTCCTGGGTGCGCTTCGCGATCCATGAGGCCGAGCGATCGGGGAGATCGGTGGAATCGATCACCTGGATCATGATGTCGGCGTGCGGTTTCAAGGCCGCGACCGCTCGCACGCAGTCTTCGAGCGGACGTTCGGAATCCATGACGAGGCGTACGGTCAGACGGTTCGCGCTCGATGAAAGGACGGCTGCCGTTTCTTCGATGTCGTCCAGGGAGTCGACGGTGACGCCGCGCAAGATGCGGGACGGCATCTCGGTGCCGCCGCGCGTGTGCGATGCGCAGGCGCTCGTCGCGACGGCGGCTGCGCCGGCAAGCGTTGCAGCGGCGGAGATCGTGAGAAATCTGCGGCGGCTGAGATCGGGAATCGCGGGCACCTTCCCTCGACTGGCAGGAGCGGGCTGACGGGCGCCTCGATTGTACGTGCCGGCAGCCAGGAGCGCAAACATCGAAGGTTCCTGCGCATCGCGTTCTTCGCGAGGCTTGCGTACGGGCATGGAGGCGACGGCAGCGGAAAGCCCTTCGGTCACGTCGTTCTGCCTCCATTTGCTATCATGTCAGGTTGCAACACGTGCGCCCGGGCGTTTTCGCCCGAAGCGCGGCCGCGGCCGTCCGGCAGCACCTACGAGGCGGCACGGAAGGATTCCATATGCCGAACTATCTGACCGAGGAAGACGTGCGCTCCATCGCCACGTACGCGCGCGTCGGCCTGGACGACGCCGAAGCCGCCCAGATGACGGTCGACCTCAACAGCATCATCGACACGCTTCAGCCCATTCGCGGGTTCGACCTCGACGGCGTCGAACCCACATTCCACCCGATCGGATCGCTGTCCAACGTGATGCGCGAAGACGTCGAATCCGGCGCGTCCTTCACGCAGGAAGAGGCCCTTGCGAACGCGCCCAAGCAGCAGGACGGCAGCTTCCTCATCCCCGCGATCCTGGGCGGAGGCGATCAGTGATGGCGTACCTGACCGATATGACCGCGGCCTGCATCCACGAGGGGCTCGCCTTTAAGGAATTCTCTGCGCGCGAGGTCGCGCAGGCGCATCTCGACCATATGGATGCCGCCGAGCCCAAGATCCACGCCTTCCTCGAGCGCACCGATGCGCTTGCGCTCGATGCCGCCGACCGCATCGATGCCGCCATCGCCGCAGGCACGTTCGCCGATCTGGGCCCGCTTGCCGGCGTCCCCGTCGCGTTCAAAGACAATATGAACCAGAAGGGCACGCATACCACCTGCGCGTCCCGCATGCTCGAGAGCTACGTCGCGCCCTATACCGCCACCTGCGTGCAGCGCATGCTCGATGCGGGCTGCCTGCCGCTCGGCAAGCTCAACATGGACGAGTTCGCCTTCGGCTCCTCGACCGAGAACTCCGCGTTCGGCGTCACGCGCAATCCGTGGGACCTCGCCCGCGTGCCCGGCGGGTCGTCGGGCGGTTCGGCCGCCGCGGTCGCCGCGGGCATGGCTCCGGTCACGTTAGGCTCCGACACGGGCGGCTCCATCCGCCAGCCGGCCGCCTTCTGCGGCGTCGTGGGCGTGAAGCCCACCTACGGCATGGTGTCGCGCTACGGCGTGGTGGCCTTCGGCAGCTCTCTTGACCAGGTGGGTCCGTTCGCCCGCACGGTGGCCGACGCCGCGTCGGCGCTCGATGCGCTCGTGGGCCGCGATCCGCTGGATTCCACGTCCCAGGAGGCGCCGGCCGGCTTCGCGCAGGCGGCCGCCCAGGATGTGCGCGGCATGCGCGTGGGCATCGTCCGCGCCTTCATGGAAGCTTCCGGCCTCACGTCCGAAGTCGCATCCCGCACGGCCGAGGCGGCGCGTGCCCTCGAAGCCGCCGGCGCGACCCTCGTCGATGTCGAACTCCCGCATTCCGAAGCCGCCATCAGCGCTTACTATGTGCTCGGTCCCTGCGAGGCGTTTTCGAACCTCGCGCGTTTCGATTCCGTGCGCTACGGCGCCTGCGAGCCCGGCCATGCCGATCTGGGCGCTCAGCAGGAAGCGAGCCGTGCCGCCGGCTTCGGCCCCGAGGCCAAGCGCCGCATCCTTCTGGGAAGCTACCTGCTCTCCGCCGGCGTCTACGATCGGTACTACTATCCGGCGCAGCAGGTGCGCACGCTCATCACGCAGGATTTCGCCCGCGCGTACGAATCGTGCGACGTCATCCTGATGCCGGCCAGCCCGCATGCCGCGTTCGAATTCGGTGCGCTGTCCGACCCGGCGCAGATGTATCTGTCCGATATCTTCACCGTGCCCATCAACATCGTGGGCAACGGCGGCATGAGCGTGCCGGTCGGCCTAGGTGCCGACACGGGTATGCCCATCGGCGTGCAGCTCGTGTCTCCGCAGTTCGAAGATCGGAATATGTTCCGTGCGGCCGCGGCTCTGGAACGCGCGTACGGCGCGGCCGGCGTCGCCCCCGCGTTCAAGGCAGGTGAGTAGCGTGAAGGCGCTCGAAGAAGTCCTCAAAGACTGGGAGGCCGTGATCGGCCTGGAGATCCATGCCGAGCTCACGACGCTCGATACGAAGATGTTCTGCGGCTGCAAGCTCGAGCACGGCGCCGCGCCCAACACGCATACGTGCCCCGTGTGCCTGGGCCTTCCCGGCGCGCTTCCGGTGCCCAACAAGGCGGCCATCGAATCCATCGTGCTCGCCGGCCTGGCGACGAACTGCGATATCGAGAAGCACTCGATGTTCTACCGTAAGAATTACATGTATCCCGACATGGCCAAGAACTTCCAGACGACGCAGGGCCCCATCGCCTTCTGCATGCGGGGGAGCCTGGATCTCGAGGTCGACGGCGCAGGCGTGGCCGAACGCATCGATGTGGACGGCCTTGGGCCGGGCGAGAGCCGCGGCAACGTCACGATGACCGACGACGGCTACGTCGCGCACGTGGGCATCACGCGCATCCATATGGAAGAGGATGCCGGCAAGATGGTGCATATCGGCGGCGACGAAGGACGTATCGCCGGGGCGACGCACAGTCTGGTCGACTACAACCGTGCAGGCATGCCGCTCATAGAACTCGTGACCGAACCCGACTTGCGCACGCCCGAGGAAGCACGCCTGTTCATGGAGAAGCTGCGCCAGATCTATCTGGCCATCGGCATCTCCGACTGCTCGATGGAGGAAGGATCCATGCGCTGCGACGGCAACGTGTCGCTTCGTCGGCGCGGAACGGCGCAGCTGGGCACGAAGACCGAGCTCAAGAACATGAACTCCTTCAAGAACCTGCACGACGGCCTGGCCTTTGAGATCCGCCGCCAGGCGGAGGTGCTCGAAGAGGGCGGCATCATCTACCAGGAGACCCGCCATTGGGATCCCACGGCCAAGCGCACGATCGTCATGCGCGTGAAGGAAACGGCCGACGATTACCGCCTGTTCCCCGAACCCGACCTGGCTCCCTTCGACCTGTCCGACGAATTCATCGAAGGCGTGCGCACGCGCCTGCCCGAGCTGCCCGACCAGAAGAAGCGCCGCTACCGGGACGCCTTCGGGCTGTCCGCCTACGATGCGCGCCACCTGATCGAGCATCGCGCGACCGCGGATTTCTTCGAGGCCGCGATGGCCTGCGCGAACGACGTCTCGCTCGCCAAGCCGCTCGCGAACCTGGTCATCAACGACGTGACCGCGCGCATGAACGCGGATGCCGATTTCGACCTGGCCTCGTCTCCGCTCACGCCGCAGCGCGCATGCGATCTGGTGAAGCTTCTGGCTGCCGACGACATCTCGTCGAAGCAAGGCAAGGAGGTCTTCGCCGCCATCATCGACGAAGATGCCGACCCGGCCGCCATCGTCGAAGCGCGCGGCATGAGGCAGGTGAGCGACACCGCTGCTATCGAAGCCGTGATCGACCAGGTCATCGCCGAGAATGCCGATGCCGTCGAACGGTATCGCGCGGGTAATGCGAAGCTGATCGGTTTTTTCGTCGGCCAGTGCATGAAGGCCATGCGCGGCCAAGGGAATCCCAAGGTCATCAACCGGATTCTTGCTCAGAAGCTGAAGTAAGGCCCCTTCGGGAATCGTCGATCCGCACCCGGACGCATGCCCGTCATCGAGTATGATGGCGGGCATTACGTTCACGTATCGATTGGAGATCCATGAGCAATTCAGGCAAGAAGGTCAAGACGCATTATCGCGGCACCCTCGACGACGGCACGCAGTTCGATTCGAGCTACGATCGCGGCGAGCCTATCGAATTCACCTGCGGCGCCGGCCAGATGATCCCCGGCTTCGATGCGGCGGTCGTCGATATGGCGCTCGGCGAGAAGAAGTCGGTCCATATCCCGGCCAAGGATGCCTACGGCGAATATAACGAGCAGGCCGTTCAGAAGATTCCCGCGAACCAGGTCCCCAACGCCGATCAGCTTCCCGTCGGGCAGACCGTGTACTTCAACAGCCCGTACGGCCCCATGCCCGCCAAGGTCGTGTCCGTCACGATCGACGAGGTCGTGCTCGATATGAACCACGAGCTCGCCGGCAAGGACCTCAACTTCGACATCGAGCTCGTCGAGGTCGTCGACTAGCCGAAGGAGGGTTCGAGGCCGACCGCGGCTCTTCGCACCATGCGTCCGCACGTCGGAATCGATGCGGGTTTCGGACGCAGACGGGGCTGCGGGCGGAAATCTCCCGCGATTTTTCTCCGACGCGGCTTGTTATGCGGAGGATGAATGCTATCATCAGGGCGTTCGACATCAAGGTCGGATGCCCTGACGTGTTCATGGGCGCATTCTTGCAAGATTCGCCGTACAATCCATCGCATATACCCCCGAAACGACGCTCGCATTGCGGCCGACTGCGGTTGGAATCTTCGCCCCATCTGGAACGGGCTTTCGCATCTTAGGCGAAGGCATGCAGGTCGGATACGCGTTCTCTCGTCTTAGGCATTCGACGTCACATCCTTCGAAGGAGGAAGACGTGAAGTTCTTTTTGGATACGGCCGATCTTGACGAGATCGAAGAGGCCGCCAGCTGGGGTGCGCTCGCGGGCGTGACCACCAACCCGACGCTCTACTCCCGCATCGGCGGCAAGATCGACGGATTCCATGACCATATCGCCCGCATCTGCGACGTGGTGGACGGGCCGGTCAGCGCGGAAAGCGTCGCCATGACGCGCGACGACATCGTCCGCGACGGCCGCATCCTCGCATCCATCGCCCCGAACGTCGTCGTCAAGATCCCGACCATGGTCGAAGGCCTGGCCGCATGCCGCACTCTCGCCGACGAGGGCATCCGCGTGAACATGACGCTGTGCTTCTCGGTCCCGCAGGCCATCCTCGCCGCCCGTGCCGGCGCGCGTTACATCTCGCCGTTCGTCGGCCGCTTCGACGATATCTCCGAAGACGGGCTGGCCCAGCTCGAAGATGTCGTTACCGCCATCGGCAATTACGATTATTCCGACAACACGGTCAACGGCGAACAGGTCGAGGTCATCGCCGCATCCATCCGCAGCGCCAACCACGTGACCCAGGCCGCCCTCATGGGCGCCGACATCGCTACGGTGCCGTTCGGCGTGCTCAAGAAGATGGTCCAGCATCCTCTGACCGATCGCGGCCTCGAATCGTTCATGAAGGATTGGGAGAAGGTCGTGAACGCATGAGCCAAGAAGAGCTGACTTCGCCTGAAGCCGCCATTTCGGTTTCGACGGGCGAAGAGCCCGGAAAACGCGTTCGTCGCACGAAGAAGGCCGAGGATTCCGCCGCAAGCGTCGTGGCTGCTCCGCAGGCGCCCGCCGACGAGGCGCCGAAGCGCCGCCGCGGCCGTCCGCGCAAGGTAGCGGTCGATGCGGCCGCAGCCGCGGACGCCGCTCCTACGACCGAGGCGGAGCCGGCGCGCGCTCGGCGTGCCAGGGCTAAGGCTCCGGTCGTCGCCGATGCCGAGGCCGCTTCGGCTGCGGAAACGCCCGCCGACGAAGCACCGAAGCGCCGTCGCGGCCGTCCGCGCAAGGTCAGGCCCGAGGAAGCTGCTCCTGCGCCCGCCGTATCCGCGCAGGCCGCGTCCGAACCCGCACGCAAGGAGATCCCCACGCCGCCCGCAGCGGCGGAGCCTCTGCCTGCATCGGCTGTGGCCGCCGTATCCGACGAGGATATCCAGCCCCGCGAGATGCGTTCGCGCCGTCGCACCCGCGCGCCGCGCGTGATCGAAAGCGGAGATGCCGCGATCGCTCCCGCCAAGGACGCGTCCGAAGCGCCGTCGGCGCCGGCGAACGGCGAAGGCGCCGAGCGCGTAGGCGATTCTCGCGACCAGCGTCGCTCCCCGCGCAAGGAGCGCAATCGCGAAGGCCGCGACTCCTCGTTCGACCGCTCCGACAACCGTCCCGGCCGCAATGACCGCTTCGCCAACGATCGGGCCGGCAACGGCAGGCAGCGTTCGAGCAAGAACGGCCATCAGTTCGACCGCTCCGACAACCGTCTCGGCCGCAACGACCGCTTCGCCAACGACCGTCACCAACGTCGCGGCCGCAACGGCCAGAACCAGCCGATGCAGCCGACCTTCTCCCGCGAAGACCTCGCCGCCATGAAGGTGGCCGAGCTGCGCGAGAAGGCCGCCGAGCTCGAGGTCGCGTACCTGGGCCTGAAGAAGGCCGAGCTCGTCGAAGTCGTGTTCGAGGCTTCCAAGAAGGCCGACGGCATCATCGAAGCCACGGGCATCCTCGACGTGATGCAGGACGGCTACGGCTTTTTGCGCGTGAACGGCTATCTGCCGGGCGAGCACGACGTCTACGTCGGCGCGGCGCTCATCCGCCGCACTGGGCTGCGCAAGGGCGACCTGGTCAAAGGCCAGACGCGCCCGACGCGCCCGAACGATAAGTACGCGGCGCTCCAAAACGTCGAGACCGTCAACGGCACGCCCGTCGACGCGCTCGGCCAACGTCCGCGCTTCGGCGACCTGACGCCCATCTTCCCGAACGAATGCCTGCGCATGGAACACGGACGTTCCACCACCACGGCGCGCGTGATCGATCTGGTGTCCCCGATCGGCAAGGGCCAGCGCGGTCTGATCGTGTCGCCCCCGAAGGCCGGCAAGACCACCATCCTGAAGGATATTGCGGCTGCCATCAGCGCGAACAATCCTGAAGTGCATCTTATGTGCCTGCTCGTGGACGAACGTCCCGAAGAAGTCACCGACATGCAGCGCTCCATCAAGGGCGAGGTCATCGCATCGACCTTCGACATGCCGACCGAAAACCACATCGTCGTCTCCGAGCTCGTCATCGAACGCGCGAAGCGTCTGGTCGAAAACGGCGAGGACGTCGTGGTCCTGCTCGACAGCTTGACGCGCCTCGCCCGCGCGTACAATCTGGCGCAGCCGGCCTCGGGCCGCATCCTGTCCGGCGGCGTCGATTCCGCCGCGCTCTATCCGCCGAAGAAGTTTCTGGGCGCCGCGCGCAACATCGAGGGCGGCGGAAGCCTGACTATCCTCGCATCCGCCCTGGTGGACACCGGATCGAAGATGGACGAGGTCATCTTCGAGGAATTCAAGGGCACCGGCAACATGGAGCTCAAGCTCGACCGCAGCCTGGCCGACCGTCGCATCTTCCCGGCCATCGACCCGGTCACGTCGGGCACGCGCAAGGAGGACCTGCTGCTCAATCCTCAGGAGGCTCCGCTCATCTGGGCGGTGCGCCGCATCCTTGCGAACATGAACAACACCGAGCGCGCGATGGACATGCTCATCAAATCGCTTCGCCAGACCAGCAACAACCAGGAATTCCTGATCCGCACCGCGAAGAAGGCCCAGACCTCGCGCGAAACGGAGAACTTCGAATTCTGACGCCGGCTCCGGATCTTTCGTTCGGAAGGCGGCTTCATCGCGAAGGCGTATCGCCGAGGGAGACGGTGCGCCTTCGCTCCTGCATCCCCTGAAGCGAAATCGAAACACCATGGTACGGAAGAAGGCCAGGAAGCCCGCATCGGGTCTCCTGGCCTTCTTGAATCCCTGTCGATTGCCTTCGTCGGAACGAATGCGGCGTTCCGCATTCGTTCGGCCTTAGAGCCGTGCGACTCCGGACTCGCGCGCGGCTTGCGCGACCGCGCGCGCCACGGCCGGCGCCACGCGTTCGTCGAACGCGCCGGGGATCACATAGTCCGCCGAGCGTGCCGCGTCATCGACCAGATCGGCGATCGCGTAGGTCGCCGCTACCATCATGTCGTCGTTGATATCGCTCGCACGTACGTCGAGCGCCCCGCGGAAGATGCCGGGGAAGGCAAGCACGTTGTTGATCTGATTCGGGAAGTCGCTGCGTCCCGTCGCGGCGACGGCTGCGCCGGCGGCGCGGGCGTCGGCGGGCAGGATCTCGGGGATGGGGTTGGCCATCGCGAAGACGATCGGGTCGTCGTTCATCGAGCGCACCATGTCCTGCGTGACCACGCCCGGTGCGGACACGCCGATGAAGGCATCGGCGCCTTCGAGCATGTCGGCGAGGGATCCGGCGCGTTTCGAGAGGTTCGTGACTTCGGCGATCGCTTCCTTCTCGGAATTCAGGCCTGAACGTCCGGCGTGGATGGCGCCCTTGCGGTCGCAGATCACGATATCCTCGACGCCTAGGCGCAGCATGAGCTTCGCGATGGAGATGCCCGCCGCGCCGGCGCCGTTGAACACCACGCGGATGCCGTCCAGGTCGCGGCCGGTCAGCGCGCAGGCGTTGATGAGCGCCGCGCAGGTGACCACGGCGGTGCCGTGCTGGTCGTCGTGGAAGACGGGGACGTCGCAGATCTCTTTGAGCTTCGATTCGATTTCGAAGCAGCGCGGCGCCGCGATGTCCTCGAGGTTGATGCCGCCGAAGCTGCCGGCGATGAGGTGCACGGTGTCGACGATCTCGTCCACATCGTTGCTGCGTATGCAGAGAGGGAAGGCATCCACGTCGGCAAACGTTTTGAACAGGGCGCATTTGCCTTCCATGACGGGCATGCCCGCCTCAGGCCCGATATCGCCCAGTCCGAGCACGGCACTGCCGTCGGTGACGACGGCCACGAGGTTGGCGCGGCGCGTGTAGACGTACGAGAGGTCGACGTCGTCGGCGATGGCGAGGCACGGCTCGGCGACGCCCGGCGTGTAGGCGACGGCCAGATCATCCGGCGTCTTGACCTCGGCGCGGCTTATGACCTCGATCTTGCCGGCCCATTTTTCGTGCCGGTCCAACGCGAATTGCTTCGTATCCATGCGGGTGCCTCTATCTCTTCGAGTCCGTTCGGCCGATTACCTGAGGCCGTCGACGTATGCGACGAGCTGCGCCATGTCATCGATGCCTTCGGGTTCGCCGAAATCGATGCCGAGCTGATCCTCGAGCTCGCAGACGAGCTCGACCATGTCGAGCGAGTCGATGCCGAGAGAGGCGAAGGTCGATGTCTCGGTGACGCTTTCCGGGTCGATGTCGAGACGGTCGTTGAGAATCGCTTTGATGGTTGCGAGGGTGTCCATGGACGTCCTTTCCCGAGGTGATGATGAAGCCATTCTAACGCAAGCTTTCAGGTCGGTTTCAGGCTGCGCGAGTTCAGCGCGATATTTGCCGAAAATGTGGTGCAATTGCCTTCGTTCGATGCGCCTTGCTTTACGGCGGCGTGTCAAAAGCGCCCTGCCGCCCCCGTGCCCCGCACGCCTTCGCTATCTTCGCAGTAAGATCGAATTCCAAGAGAAGAGAGTGATCGATATGGCAGGCGAAACCAATCCGATGGGCCAAGGCAACGGTCCCGTGCCTCCTTCGGCCCCCGCGTTCCAGACTCAGAATCCTTCCGCATATTCCGCATCCGGCCGTCCTGCGCCCGCGCAGGGATCGTACGCCCAAGGGCAGTGCGCCGGGCAGCAGCCGTTCGGCTCGGCCGATCCCGCGCAGACCGCCGGTTGGCGGAATCCGGACATGACGGACCGTCCGGGCGCTTCTGCTGCTTCTGCGCATGCGGCTCCCGCACGCACGCCGGGCCTCGGCCGCACCTTCGCCGCAGGATTCGCGGGCGCCGCGCTCGCCGTCGCCCTCGGGGCCGGCGGATTCGCCACCTACCAGGCCTTCATGCCCCACGAACCGCTGGAAGGCTCCTTGACGGCGCCGGCGGCTCCCTCCGCGTCTTCCTCCAAGGGCGCGACCACCATCAACGTCAACGGGAAAGACGCGACGCTCGCATCGGCCGTCGCCTCCAAGGCGCTGCCCTCCATCGTGAGCATCGACGTCTACACCTCCGGCTCCGGGTCGCATCAAGGCCTGGAGGCCCCCCATTCGGGTTCCGACTCCTCGTCGTCCCAGCTTTCGTCCCTCGGCTCCGGCGTCGTGCTGACCGAGGACGGATACATCGTCACGAACTATCACGTCGTGGAGGGATCCGAAAGCCTCAAGGCCACGATCAACGGGACGGAGTACGATGCCAAGCTCGTCGGCAGCGACCCGTCTTCCGACATCGCCGTCATCAAGGCCGACGCCACGGGCCTCACGCCTATAGAGATCGGGTCGTCCTCCGACCTCCAGGTGGGCGACTGGGTCATGTCGCTCGGCAACCCCTTCGGCCTTGAGAATTCCGTGTCCGAGGGCATCGTGTCGGCGCTCCAGCGCTCCACCACCATGACCGACCAGTCCACCGGCAGGCCCATCGTCTATCCGAACATGATCCAGACCGACGCCACCATCAATCCGGGCAATTCCGGCGGCGCGCTCGTGGATTCCGAAGGCAGGCTCGTCGGCATCAACTCGATGATCACCTCCGAGTCCGGATCGAGCTCGGGCGTCGGATTCGCCATCCCCGTCGATTACGCGATGAACATCGCCCGGCAGATCATGAACGGCGAAACCCCCACGCATGCCCAGCTCGGCGTTTCCATGTCCGCGATCGACAGCTCGATGGCCGGCCGTTACGGCATCAAGGAGGATTCCGGCGTCTACGTGGCCTCGGTCTACGAAGGCACTTCCGCCGCCGAAGCGGGCATCAAGGAGGGCGACGTCATCACCTCGTTCGAAGGGAAGCCCGTCTCTTCGCCCGAAGAGCTCATGATCGCGGTGCGTTCGATGTATCCCGGCGATACCGCCGAGGTGGGGTTGAACCGCGACGGCAAGGACATAACCGTCTCGGTGACGCTCGGCTCCGACGAGATGGATCTTTCCGCCGGCGAATCGTCCCGCGGCCAGAACGGCCGGGGCAACCAGAACGGCCACGGCGGCAACGGCTACGGGCCGAACGACGGGTACGGCCAGAACGGCCGGAGGGACCAGGGCGGCCTGCTCGATCAGCTGCTCCGATAGCTCCGTACCTTCTTTCCCGCGCCACGCCTGCGGAAAAAACGCGCGAAGGGGGCTCGCGGCCTGCGGGCTCCCTTCCTTTTATCGTAAGATAGCGGCAATCGCGTGAAAGGAGTCCCATACATGCCAGACGGGTATAGATACGGTCGCGTGCTTCTGAAGCTTTCCGGCGAAGCCCTCATGGGAGACGCCGGCTACGGCATCGACCCCAAAGTCATCGATTCCCTTGCCGTCGAGATCAAGGAAGTCGTCGACGACGGGGTGCAGGTGGCCATCGTCGTCGGCGGAGGCAACATCTTCCGCGGCGTTGCGGGCAGCGCGAACGGCATGGACCGCGCGCAGGCCGACTATATCGGCATGCTGGCGACCGTCATGAACGCCCTTGCGCTGCAGGACGGCTTGGAACGCGCCGGCGTCGTGAGCCGCGTCCAGTCGGCCATCGAGATGCATCAGGTCGCGGAAACCTACATCCGTCTGCGCGCCATCCGCCATATGGAGAAGGGCCGCGTCGTGATCTTCGCCGCCGGCACGGGCAACCCCTACTTCACCACCGACACCACGGCTGCGCTGCGCGCCTGCGAAATCGATGCCGACTGCATGATGAAGGCCACGAAGGTCGACGGCATCTACGATTCCGATCCGGCGAAGAACCCCGATGCCGCGCGCTACGAGAAGATCAGCTACCTCGACGTCCTGACCAAGGAGCTCAACGTCATGGACGCCGCTGCCATATCGCTGTGCAAGGACAACGATATGCCCCTGCTCGTCTTCAACCTGACCGCGCCGGGCAACATCCGTCGCGCGCTCAAGGGCGACAACGTCGGTACCCTGGTCTATTAGGAGGAATCAGGATGAACGAAGAGGAAATCATGCTCGAGGCCGAGGAGGGCATGGAAAAGGCGCTCTCCAACCTCAAGGAAGCCTTCGCCGGCGTCCGCACCGGGCGCGCGAACGCGATGGTGCTCGACAAGGTCAAGGTGGACTACTATGGCGTTCCCACGCCGGTCAACCAGATGGCCGCCGTGAAGGTTCCCGACGCCCATATGCTCACGATCGAGCCGTGGGACAAATCCATGGTGCGCGCGATCGAGGCCGCCATCCTGGCGAGCGACCTCGGCATCACGCCGTCGAACGACGGCAGCGTCATCCGTCTGCCGTTCCCTCAGCTCACCGAGGAGCGTCGTCGCGACCTCGCCAAGCAGTGCAAGACGTTTTCCGAGGAAGGCCGCGTCGCGGTGCGCAAGGCCCGCGGCGCCGCCAACGCCGCCGTCGAAAAGCTCAAGAAGGCGTCCGAGATATCCGAGGACGACGCGCGCCGCGACGAAGAAAGCATCCAGAAGCTGACCGACTCCTACATCAAGAAGGTCGACGAGATGTTCAAGAAGAAGGAAGCCGAGCTGATGGCCATCTAGGCTTGGCAGCTCTCGATCGGAGCCCCATCGTACGGAGGACGTCGTGTTCCATAAGGCCTTAACCGACATATTCCCCGATCCGCCGGCGGATCTCGATCCCGAGGCGCTCGACGAGGCGCGCGTGCCCGAGCACATCGCCGTCATCATGGACGGCAACGGCCGCTGGGCCAAGAAGCGTGCGCTCAATCGGCTGCGCGGGCACAAGGCCGGCATCGAAGCCGTGCGCGAGACCATACGCTGCGCCTCGGACGCGGGCGTCCGGTATCTCACCGTCTACGCGTTCTCGACCGAGAACTGGAAGCGGCCCGACGACGAGGTCGTCGGGCTCATGAACCTCTTCGCGAAGACCATGCTCGCAGAGGTCGACGGCTTGGATGAAGAGAACGTGCGCGTGCGCACGATCGGCGACCTGTCGCTCCTTCCGGAGGACACGCGCGCCGCGTTCGGGCGCGCGTGGGATCAGACCTGCGGCAATACGGGCATGACCCTGAACGTCGCGGTGAACTACGGCTCGCGCGAGGAAATCATGCGCGCGGTGCGCACCGTCGCCGATGCGGCGATCGCGGCGGCGGGCCGGGGCGAGGCGCTCGACATCACCCCCGAGCTTTTCGAACGCGGCCTCTACACCGCCGGCATTCCCGATCCCGACCTGGTCATCCGCACGTCGGGAGAGCATCGCATATCGAACTTCCTGCTGTGGCAGGTCGCGTACGCCGAGTTCTACGTGACCGATGTGCTCTGGCCCGATTTCGATCGCTACGAGCTGCTGCGCGCCCTGCTTGACTTCCAGCATCGCGACCGCCGCTTCGGAGGCGTTCGATGACCGAAGGCCCGAAAGGAACCGGCGAGAGACGCAGACCGGCGAAGAAGAGCGATCTCGGCGTGCGCTTCGCGTCGGGGACCGTCTACTTCGTCCTCACCGTCGGTCTGATACTTGCCGGCACGGTCACGACCCTCGTGTACTTCTGCATCGTGGCGGGGCTCGTCTCGTACGAGTTCTTCGGGCTGCTGCGTCATGACGCCAAGCGCCCCAACGATCTGCTCGGCATCGTCGCGGCGGTGCTGTATCCGCCTGTGATGTGGCTGTACGGCTTCGTGGGCGTGGGCGTGCTGTCCACGTCCCTCATTCTGGCGCTGCTCATCTGGTACGTGTTCTATTCCCGTTCGCGCGTCGTCGACGTGGGCGCGTCCATCTTCGTCGCGCTCTACGCGGGGTTCCTGCCGTGCGGCTTCCTGCTCGTGCGCGAAGCGGTCCCCGGGTTCTGGGGCGGCATCCTGGTGCTCGGGATCATGTGCGGCGTCTGGCTCAACGACGTCTTCGCCTATCTGATCGGCCGCAGGTTCGGAAAGCACAAGCTCGCGCCGCGCGTCTCGCCCAAGAAGACCTGGGAAGGCTTCATCGCCGGCATGGTCGCGTCGGTGGGGGTGTGGTGCGCCATAGCGCTCATCCCGCCGGTGGACATGGGGTTCGTGGAGGCTTCCGCGTTCGGCGTCCTCTGCGGCCTCGCCGGCATTCTGGGCGATCTTGCGGAAAGCCGGTTCAAGCGCAATTCCGGCGTCAAGGATTCAGGCACCATCATGCCCGGGCACGGCGGCATGATGGACCGCGTCGATTCCATGATCGCGGTTTCGTTCGTCTCCGCGTTCCTGCTGTTCGGAGGAGGGTGCATCCCCTATGTCCTGTAAGAAGCGCATCGCGATCCTGGGGTCCACGGGCTCCATCGGAACTCAGACGGCCGATATCGTCCGACGCCATCCCGACAAGCTCGAGATCGTCGCGCTCGCGGCGAATCGCAGCGTCGATGCCGTCACGGCGCAGGCCGCGGAATTCGGCGTGCGCCGCATCGCGTTCGGGGACGAGGCGCTCGCGGGCTCGCCGACCCTCGACGCCCTGCCTGAAGGGGCCGAGGTATCGTTCGGGCCGGATGCCCTCGTCGACCTCGTCGCGCTCGACGAGGTCGATTGCGTCGTGAACGCGCTCGTCGGCGCGGCCGGCATGCGCGCTTCGTACGAGACGCTGCGCCACGGCACGCAGCTCGCGCTTGCGAACAAGGAAAGCCTCGTCGTCGCCGGCGACCTCATCATGCCGCTCGCCCGCGCGCTGGACGAGGAGGCCGGGCATCCGGGCGCCCTCATGCCCATCGATTCCGAGCACGGCGCCATCTACCAGTGCCTTCTGGGCGAACGTCCCGAAGAGGTCTGCGCGCTGTGGGTCACGGCATCGGGCGGCCCGTTCCGCGGCAAGACGGCCGGCGAGCTCGCCGACGTCACGTTCAAGGAGGCCCTCGCGCATCCGACCTGGCACATGGGTCCGAAGATCACGGTCGATTCCTCCACGCTCATGAACAAGGGCCTCGAGGTCATCGAAGCCCACCACCTGTTCGACATGCCCTACGACCGCATCCGCGTCGTGGTGCAGCCCCAGAGCGCCATCCATTCGATGGTCGAATATTCCGACGGCAGTGTGAAGGCGCACCTCGGCACGACCGACATGCGCATCCCGATCCAGTTCGCCCTGAGCTATCCCGATCGCTGGGACGCCCCGGTCGAGCCGCTCGATTTCACGCGTCTGGGCTCCCTCGAGTTCTATCCCGTCGACGAGGAGACGTTCCGCTGCTTCGCGCTCGCGCGCCGCGCGGGCTCCACGGGTGGGACGCTGCCCTGCGCCATGAACGCCGCCAACGAGGTCGCGGTCGCGCGCTTCCTGGCGGGAGGCTGCGGCTGGCTCGACATCGCCTCCTGCGTCGAGCACGTCATGGACGCCCATGTGGTCGAAGCGGTGGAAAGCCTCGACCAGCTCTCGCGCGTGGATGCGTGGGCGCGCGCGCGGGCAGGCGCGTTCCTCGACGATGCGCGCACGCACGCGTAAACGAAAGGCCGCATCCGCATGAACGTCATTCTCATGGTCTTCTACCTGGCGGTCGCGCTCGGAGCGCTCGTCTTCATCCACGAAGGCGGCCACTTCCTCGCGGCGCGCGCGTTCGGTGTGCGCGTGACCGAGTTCATGCTCGGCCTGCCCGGTCCGAGCATCGGATTCACCTGGCGCGGCACACGCTTCGGCGTGACGGCCGTGCCTCTCGGCGGATACGCGAAGGTTTGCGGCATGGAGCCGGGTCCTGAGAATCCGCATATGGAGCGCGCGCTGGCCTTCATATCCGCGCGCGGCACCGTCTACGCCGACGATTTCGCCGCGGAAGCCGGCATCACGACCGAGGAGGCCGTCGAGACCTTCTACGCGCTCGAGGAATGGGGCTGCGTCGTCGGGCCGAAGCGCGCCGATGCGCACAACGTCTTCCGCACCCGTGCCGCGCGCGACGCCGCGAGCGGACGAGCCCTCGCCGAGGGCGCTCCGCGCGCCTTCGACGACGCGCACGAGCTGTATCTGCGCGAGCGGGCCCAGACCTATCGTTCGCTGCCGTTCTGGAAGCGCAGCGTCATCCTGCTCGCAGGTATCGCGATGAACCTGCTGTTCGTCGTCGTCGCCTTCGTCGCGGTCTATTCCGTCTTCGGCGTCGACATGGCGGATGCGCAGGGCGCTCTCAACCACGTCACGATTCCGGTCTGGCAGGCGGTGCTCGGCAGCTTCGCGTACATGGGCCAGGTCGTGATCGCCGTGGCGGGGCTTTTCAACCCCGCCACCGTTTCCGACACCATGTCGAATTCCGTGAGCGTCATCGGCATGGCGGTCGTGTCCAAGCAGTACGCCGATGCCGGTCCGCTCGCGTTCCTGTTCTTCATGGCGATGATCTCGGTGTCGCTCGGCATCATGAACCTGCTGCCCATCCCTCCGCTCGACGGAGGGCGCTTCGTCATCGAGGTTTTCCAGAAGATCACCGGCCGCGTGGTGGGGTATCGGGCCATGAACGTCATGACCTTCGCAGGTCTTGCCCTTATGCTGGTCTTTTTCGTCGTCATGTTGAATCAGGACATCCATCGGTTCATATTCGGTGAGATGTAGCGGCGCACCGCGCGCCTGTTTCACGTCCGTCCTGCGCGATGCAGGCGGGAAGGGGAGTCTTATGGAACCAACGGCCACGGCGCCCAAGCCGAACCAGCGCACGCGGCGCTTGTCCGTCGGCGGCGTGCCTCTCGGCGGCGGCGCCCCGTGCGTCGTGCAGTCGATGCTCAACGCTCCTGCGACCGACGTCGAGGCCAACCTCCGTCAGATCGCCGGCCTCCAGGCCGTCGGCTGCGAGGTCGTGCGCATGGCGATCCCGCGGCGTTCCTGTCTGGACGCCTTCGAGGAGGTATGCCGCAAAAGCCCTCTTCCCATCGTCGCCGACGTCCATTTCGATGCGGGGATCGCCATCGAGGCCGCCCGTCGCGGCGCGGCCAAGCTGCGCATCAATCCAGGTAACATCGGATCGTGGGAAAAGACCGACGCCGTCATCGATGCGGCTCGCGCGGCCCGCATCCCCATCCGCATCGGCGTGAACGCGGGGTCGCTCGACGACGCCCTGAAGGCGCGGACCGACCTGACGCTTCCCGAGAAGATGGCCGCGTCTGTCAAGGAATACGTGCGTCATTTCGAGGACCGCGGCTTCGGCGACATCGTCGTGTCCGCCAAGGCGCACGACGTCATGACCACGGTGCGCGCCTATCGCGTGCTCGCGCGGGAAATTCCCGAGATCCCCCTGCATATCGGCATCACCGAGGCCGGGACGCTGCTTCAGGGCGTGGTCAAGTCCGCCAGCGGCCTGGGCATCCTGCTCGAAGAAGGCATCGGCGACACGATGCGCATCTCGCTGACCGACGAGCCGACGGCCGAGGTCCGCGCCTGCTGGATGCTGCTTTCGGCTCTTGATCTGCGCCGTCGCGGCCCCGAGATCATCAGCTGCCCCACCTGCGGGCGCTGCCAGGTCGATATGATCCCTATCGCCAAGGCGATCGAGGAGCGCCTGGCCACGTCGGCGAAGCCTCTCAAGGTCGCCGTCATGGGCTGCGTGGTGAACGGCCCGGGCGAGGCCGAGGGCGCCGATATCGGCGTGGCTTCCGGCGCGGGCGCGGGCGTCATCTTCAAGGGCGGCTCCACCTTGCGCAAGGTCGATGAAGGCGATATCGTCGAGACCCTCATGGAAGAGATCGACAAGCTCTGACGGGCGTCGCGGCCCGGCGCGCAGGCCTCCTCGTGCGTGCACGCGGCCCGGACCGTGCGCACGGCGCGGCGTCCATTCCGAACGAACGGGGCCCGACGGCCCCGAATCCGACCGACGAGACGAGAAAGACCGGACGATGAATTCATTTCGCACACGCACCCTGCTTCGCATGAGCGAGCTGTATATGCCTACGATCAAGGAGGATCCGGCGGATGCCGACGTCACGTCGGCGAAGCTGCTCTATCGCGCGGGCATGCTGCGCAAGGAGGCATCGGGGCTGTATTCGTTTCTGCCCCTGGGGATGCGCGTGCTCAACAAGCTCGAGGCCATCATCCGCGAGGAGATGGATTCCCACGGCGCCCAGGAGATCCTGATGCCGTTCGTGCAGTCGTCCGATCTCTGGCGCGAAAGCGGCCGCTGGGGGGCGTACGGCGAAGAGATGCTGCGCATGGCCGACCGCCACGGCAACGAGTTCTGCCTCGGGCCGACGCATGAGGAGGTCGTGACCGACCTGGTCAAAAACGAGCTGCGCAGCTACAAGGACCTTCCGCGCAACCTCTATCAGATCCAGCTCAAGTTCCGCGACGAGCGCAGGCCCCGCTTCGGGCTTCTGCGCAGCCGCGAATTCATCATGAAGGACGCCTACAGCTTCGATGCCGACCGCGAGGGGCTCGACGCGAGCTACGAACGCATGCGCGAGGCCTACGAGAACGTCTGCGACCGCATGGGGCTCGAATACCGCATCGTCGTGGCCGATGCGGGCCAGATCGGCGGAGACGGCGGCACCGAGGAGTTCATGGTGCTCGCCGACAACGGCGAGGCCGAGCTCGTCTATTGCGACTGCGGCTATGCGGCCGACGTCGAGGCCGCCGCCTGCACGCCTGCTCCCGTGCCGTACGTGCGCGCGAAGGAGGGCATGCCCGCAGGCGATGTGCGGGAAAAGGTCGCTACGCCGGGCGTCCATACGATCGACGAGCTGGCGGCGTTTCTGGGCATTCCCGCCGCCGCCTGCATGAAGGCGTTTTCGGGCAAGGACGGCGAAGGCGCCGTCTGGGTGCTCTTCGTTCCCGGCGACTACGAGGTCAACGAAGATAAGGCGTCGAACCTCCTCGGAGGCTTCGCGCCCCTCGCCGACGACGAGATGAAGGACGCGGGACTCGTCAAGGGGTCCATGGGACCGGTCGGCCTGCCGGCAGGCGTGAAGGTCGCGGCCGATGCGAGCCTTAAGGGCATCGAGCGTTGGGTCGTCGGCGCGAACGAGGACGGGTTCCACTTCGTCGGCGCCGCCCAAGGCGACGACTTCAAGGTCGATGCCTGGGGCGATCTGTGCACCGTGCGCGAAGGGGACGCGTGCCCGCAGTGCGGTTCGCCCCTGCGCAGCGCACGCGGCATCGAGGTCGGCCAGATCTTCAAGCTCGGCGACAAATATTCCCGCGCCATGGGCGCCACGTTCATGGATGCCGACGGCTCGGAGAAGCCGTTCATCATGGGATGCTACGGCATCGGCGTGTCTCGCGCGATGGCTGCGGCCGTCGAGCAGCGCAACGACGAGCACGGCATCATCTGGCCCGCCGCCATCGCGCCGGCCCATGTCGCCGTCATTCCCCTGTCGCCGAAACCCGACGAGGTCACGGCCGCGGCCGAGGAGCTTGCGGGCGCGCTGGCCGATGCGGGCCTCGAGGTGGTCATCGACGACCGCGACGAACGCGCGGGCGTGAAGTTCAACGACAACGACCTGATCGGCTGGCCGGTTCAGGTGGTCGTCGGCAAGCGCGGGCTGAAGGAGGGCGTGGTCGAGGTCAAGGACCGCGCGACGGGCGAGAAGGAATCGGTGGCTCTCGATCAGGTCCTTTCCGCCGTCGAGCGGGTCCTTTCCTAGGGGCGCGGGCCCGCGTCGAGCGCGCGTTCGCACGGACGGACGCCCGACGCGGGCGAACGCATGCGTTTCGAGCCTTCCGTGCGCAGCGCTTCGGCACGGCGCTCGGGAATACGATGTCGACGAATCTCGAACGGGGATGCCGAGGATGGAATTGCTTGCGCCGGCAGGCGGCTGGGAACAGCTTGAATGCGCGGTCGCGTTCGGCGCCGACGCGGTGTATCTGGCCACGCCGCGCTACAGCATGCGCCATCGCGCCGACAACTTCGCCGAAGCGGACATTCCGCGCGCCGTCGCCTTCGCTCATGCGCATGGCGCGGCGGTGCACGTCACGGTCAACACCATCATGTCCGACGCGGATACCGACGATCTGCCTCGCTATTTCGCGATGCTGGCCGACGCGGGCGTCGATGCGTTCATCGTCGCCGATGCGGGAGCCATCGCCATCGCCCGCGAAGCGGCTCCGCGCGTCGCCATCCATCTGTCCACGCAGGCCTCCGTCATGAACGCCGCCGCGGCGCGCCTGTACGCCTCGCTCGGCGTGACGCGCATCGTCGTCGCGCGCGAGATGGGCCTTTCGGCCATCGCCGAGATGCGTCGGCGCCTGCCCCAGGGCATGCAGATCGAGGCGTTCGCGCACGGATCGATGTGCATGGCCTATTCGGGACGTTGTCTGATCAGCGATTATCTTGTCGGCGACGGACGCGGCGCCAACAAGGGCAACTGCGCGCAGCCATGCCGATGGGGATATACGCTCGTGGAGCGCACGCGTCCCGGGCAGTCGTTCGACATCGAGGAGGAACTGCCGGCAGCGGGCGGCGTCGACGCGTCCGCCCCTGCCGAGTCGTTCATCATGAGCTCGAACGACATGTGCATGCTCGAGCACCTCGACGACCTTGCGGCCGCCGGCGTCGACAGCATCAAGATCGAGGGCCGCGCCAAGGGCGCCTATTACGTCGCCGCGGTCGTGAACGCCTACCGTCATGTGCTCGACGGCGAACCTGCGTCCGTGTGGGCTTCCGAGCTCGAGACCGTGAGCCACAGGCCCTATTCCACGGGGTTCTACTACGGCGATCCGGGTCAGAACGCCGTATCGGACCAGTACGTGCGGGCCTACCGCATGGTGGCGCGCGTCGCGGGGATCGATGCGGCCGCATTCGGGACCGGTCGGATTCCGTCTGCCGATGCATCCGGCGGCCCGGGCGCCGGATGCATCGGTTCCGAGCGCGCGTCCGCCGCAGCGCGAGGCGATACGCGCGCGTCCGGCACGCGAGCCTCTCTCGTCTGCCGCAACCGGTTTGCCGAAGGCGACGTCGTCGAAGCCCTGCGTCCGACAGCTCCGATCGAATCGTTCGAGGTGAAAGACCTCGTATGGCATGCCCCTCCCGATTTCGACCTGACCGACGTGCGCCGCGATGCGCCCGATTCCATCCTCGGCCCCGACCCTGCGCGTCCGGGCGGGCATCTCGTCAAGGTCGATGTGGCGAACCGCACGATGGAGCGCTATTCGTGCTCCGCGTCCGTGCGCCTTTCGCCGGGCGATATCCTCCGTACGAAGGCGTAGGCGAAACGACCCCGAAACGCATGTCATTCAGGGCCAACGGATTCTCTGCATATAGTAAGATTGGGGCCGCAAGGTATGACGGCGGCATCGAAGGCCGCCGTCTCTGACGAAAGATAGGAGCCAGCCATGGGTCAGAAGGCCGAGGAGACGCTCGACATCTCATTCGACGAGTTCTCCAATTACCTGCGCGCCCACACGCGCATCTTCATGGACGTCGAGGGCGGGTCGTACTACCTGACCCATACCGACGGGTATTGGCGAGCTCAGGATTGCGCGGTCATGAACGACAAAGGCCATTTCACCGACTGTTCGGACCTCGTTCCCACGTTGAGCGAATTCCTAGGTCTCACCTGGCTTGACGGAAAGAAGATAGAAGACGTCTTCGACGAATCGACGTTCTATAAGAGCATCCAGGATTAACCGTCGCGCCCGTTTCGGCGCTTCGCAGAGGATCGAGACGCGGAAGGCGGGCCCGAGGGTCCGCCTTCCCGGTTTCTGCCGACGCCCACGTGCGTGCAATGTTCGACACGCAGGGAAAATCGTGTATCCTGACAATCCTTCAAACTTCGTCGCGGCCTGCGTTCGCCCTGCCCGCCGCACGATGTGCACGCACGCGCATGGCATGAATCGGAGGGTTCATCGTGAAATTGGTCGTAACCGAGAAGAACGACGCGGCCCAGCAAATATCGTTGCTGCTCGGAGGCACGCGCCCGAAAGCCGACAAGGTCTATAGCACGCCGGTCTACCGTCTGACGGTGGACGGCGAGGAATGGGTCTGCATCGGCCTGCGCGGCCATATCCTCGAACCCGATTTCGTCCCTTCGATCGTCTACAAGAAGTCCAAAGGCTGGCAGGCCGTCACGGCCGACGGCGAGGTCTTCCCGACCACGCTGCCCGCGCATCTTCCGAAGCCTCCGTTCAAGACCAAGCGCAAGCCCTTCACGGCCGACGGCGTGGCGCTCAACACCTGGAAGATGGACACGCTCCCGTATCTCACCTACGCGCCCATCGAGAAGCTTCCCAAGGAAAAGGACATCATCCGCAGCCTGAAGAACCTCGCCAAGAAGGCCGACGAGATCATCATCGCCACCGACTTCGACCGCGAAGGCGAGCTCATCGGATCCGACGCCTTGAGCTGCATCCAAGAGGTCAACCCCGACGCCCCCGTCGCGCGCGCCCGCTATTCCGCGTTCACGAAGCCCGAGATCGAGCATGCCTTCTCGCACCTCGTCCCGCTCGACGTGAACCTCGCGCAAGCGGGAGAGAGCCGTCAGGACATCGATCTGATCTGGGGCGCCGTGCTCACGCGCTTTCTGACCATCGTGAAGTTCGCGGGGTATGGCAACGTGCGCTCGTCCGGTCGCGTCCAGACGCCGACCCTCGCGCTCATCGTCGCCCGGGAACGCGAGCGCATGGCATTCGTGCCCGAGGATTACTGGGTGGTGAAAGGCCTGTTCGCCGATGGGGCGGATGAGTTCGAAGCCACGTACGCGCAGAAGCGCATCTCGGACAAGGCCCAAGCCGATGCCGTCATGGCGCATGTCGAGGGCGTCGATTCCGCCCGGGTGTCGGCGATCGAGAAACGTCGGCGCACCATCGCCCCGCCGGCCCCGTTCAACACGACGAGCCTGATGGCCGCCGCCGCCAACGAGGGCTTGTCGCCCGCGCGCACGATGCGCCTCGCCGAGAGCCTCTACATGGCCGGCATCATCAGCTATCCGCGCGTCGACAACACGGTCTATCCCGATTCGCTCGACCTGGCCGATGTCGTCCGCGTCCTCTCGAAGGTCCCGGCATACGCCCCGTACTGCCAGAAGCTCCTGTCCAAGGGCGCGCTTTCCGCCACGCGCGGCAAGCAGGAGACCACCGACCATCCGCCCATCTACCCGACGGCGCCGGCCGATCCCGACTCGCTCGATCCTGCCCAGTGGAAGCTCTACAACCTGATCGCCCGCCGTTTCCTCGCCACGCTCTCCGAGTCCGCCATCACCGAGAACACGAAGGTCACGTTCGACGTGAACTCCGAGCCGTTCGACACGAGCGGCGTCATCACGCAGAAGCCGGGCTTCAGGGCCATCTATCCGTACGGCCGCAAGAAGGATGTCCAGCTCCCGCCTCTCGAGCAGGGGCAGACGGTCGATTTCAAAGGCGCGGCCTGCGAGAAGAAACAGACCCAGCCGCCGGCGCGCTATTCCCAGGGCGTGCTCATCCAGGAGATGGAGAAGCTCGGGCTCGGCACCAAGGCCACGCGCGCGTCCATGATCGAGCGCCTGTACCAGGTGAAGTACATCCAGAACGATCCGATCGAGCCGAGCCAGCTCGGCATCGCGGTCTGCGACGCGTTGGGCAAGTTCGCGCCTCAGATCACGAGCCCCGACATGACGGCCACGCTCGAAGAGGACATGAACAGGATCGCCGAGGGCGAAAAGACCCGGCAGGATGTCGTCGACCTCTCGCGCGATATCCTGAACGACGTCCTCCGCGAGCTTCTGCCGCACCAGGAAGAAGTCAAGGACGCGCTCGCCGACGCGGTCGCTGCGGACGCATACGTGGGCCCGTGCCCCAAGTGCGGACGCGACCTGCAGATCCGCGCATCCAACAAGACGCATTCCATGTTCATCGGCTGCGCGGGATGGCCGGAATGCGACGTCACGTATCCGCTGCCCAAGGGCAAGATCGAATCGATGGAGGAGCGCTGCCCGACCTGCGGCATGCCCCAGATCAAGGTCACGGCCTTCCGCTCCAAGCCGCGCGTCCAGTGCATCGACCCGAGCTGCCCGACCAACGTCGAGCCCGATCTCGTGGTCGGGACGTGCCCGGCCTGCGCCGCGAAGGGCCTGGACAAGAAGCTCGTCGCCACGAAGAACCCTCGCACGCTCAAGCGCTTCATCCGCTGCGAGAACTACGAGGAATGCGAGACGAGCTATCCGCTCCCCGCGACGGGCAAGCTGACGGCGACCGACGAGGCCTGCCCGGATTGCGGGGCCCCTCTGGTCGTCGTCACTACGGCGCGCGGCCCCTGGAAGCTCTGCCCCAACTTCGGCTGCCCCGGCAAGGAGGAGAAGGCGAAGGCATCGGGCGCGCGCAAGGGCGCGGCCAAGGGCGGGGCCAAGGCCAAGGGCCGCGCACGCGCGCGATCGGCGTCGAAGGCGAAGTAGCCTTCGGCCCTCGCGACGGCGAAACGCATTTGGCCAACGCGAAGGCGAGGGCGGCTATGGCGCTTCGGTCCGCGCGGCAGCGAAACGCATCCATTCCCGATGCGACGATGCCCAAGGTCTCGGCTTCGGTCCGCGCAGCGGCGAAACGCATGGCGACCAGGTGGAGCAGGTTGTGTGGAGACGCGCTCGTCCCTTGCACGACCTGCTTTTCGCATCTATAATGCTCGGTTGCGTCTGGTTCTGTATGGATACACCCGGGCGCGTGGGCAACTCGGAGCCGTAGATCTGCACCTCCCATATGCAGGTCAAGCGACAATCGGGTCCCACGAACGCGAAGATGGCTTTCGGTGTGCGTCGGGTTCCGGCGTGCGATGGGAAGCCGAAGAAAGGAAAGACATGGGAGTCAAGCAGTACAAGCCGACCAGCCCCGGCCGTCGCTTCCAGATGGTCTCTGACTTCGCAGAGATCACGACCAGCACGCCGGAGAAGTCGCTGCTTGCGCCTCTGCCCAAGAAGGCAGGGCGCAACAACTACGGCCGCATCACCACCCGCCATCAGGGCGGCGGCAACAAGCGCCGTTACCGCATCATCGACTTCAAGCGCAGGAAGGACGGCGTGCCCGCCAAGGTCGCCACGATCGAATACGATCCGAACCGTTCCGCCCGCATCGCCCTTCTGCACTACGCGGACGGCGAGAAGCGCTACATCCTTCACCCGAAGGGCCTGAAGGTCGGCGATACCATCACCTCCGGAACCGGTTCCGACATCAAGCCCGGCAACGCGCTCGCGCTCGCCGACATCCCCGTCGGCACGCTCATCCACGCCGTCGAGCTCCAGCCCGGCCGCGGCGCCGCGCTCGCCCGTTCCGCAGGCACTTCCATTCAGCTCATGGGCAAGGAAGGCAACTACGCCATCCTCCGCATGCCCTCTTCCGAGATGCGTCGCGTTCTCCTTACCTGCCGCGCCACCATCGGAGAGGTCGGCAACGCCGAGCACTCCAACATCAAGATCGGCAAGGCCGGCCGCAACCGCTGGAAGGGCATCCGCCCGACCGTCCGCGGCACCGTCATGAATCCTGTCGACCACCCGCACGGCGGTGGCGAAGGCAAGAACAAGACCGCAGGCCGCCATCCTGTCAGCCCGTGGGGCGTGCCTACCAAGGGCCATCGCACCCGCAACGCCAAGAAGGCTTCGAGCCGCCTGATCATCCGTCGCCGCAAGAAGTAGCGCGCGACGTTACGTTAAGGAGAGAACGTGAGCAGAAGTTTGAAGAAGGGTCCTTTCGTCGAACCGCGTCTCCTTGGCCGCATCCAGGCCATGAACGCCTCCGGCGAGAAAAACGTCATCAAAACGTGGTCCCGCGCCTCCACCATCTTCCCCGAGATGGTCGGGCATACGATCGCCGTCCACGACGGCCGCAAGCATGTCCCCGTATACATCACCGAATCCATGGTCGGTCACAAGCTGGGCGAATTCGCCCCGACCCGCACCTTCCGTGGCCATGTCAAGAAGACGAAATAAAGGAGGTAAGCACTCATGGAAGCAAGAGCCACTGCTAAGTACGTGCGTGTGAGCCCCCGCAAGGCCCGCATCGTCGTCGACCAGGTCCGCGGCAAGGATATCCCGCGTGCGCGCGAAATCGTCGCGTTTTCCGAGCGCGCCATCGCCGAGACCGTCGGCAAGGTCATCGACTCCGCCGTCGCCAACGCCGTGAACAACCACGGCATGAGCGACAAGAATCTCTTCATCAAGGCCGCCTTCGTCGACGAAGGCCCCACGATGAAGCGCTTCCGCCCCCGCGCGAAGGGCTCCGCGTCGCCGATCCGCAAGCGGACCAGCCACATCACCGTCATCGTCGCACCCCGAGAGGAGGCATAATCGCATGGGCCAGAAAGTAATGCCCACCGGCTTCCGCCTCGGTATCACCGAAGACTGGCGCAGCCGCTGGTACGCCGATAAGGATTACGCCAAGACCCTCGAGAACGACCTCGCCATCCGTCGTTTCCTCGAGAAGAAGCTCGCCCGCGCCGCCGTCTCCAAGATCGAGATCGAGCGCGCCGGCGACAAGACCAAGATCATCGTCACGACCGCCCGCCCCGGCGTCGTGATCGGCAAGAAGGGCGCCGAGATCGACGCGCTCCGCAAGGAGGTCGCGAAGGTCGCCACCGGCCAGGTCAACATCGAAGTCATCGAGGTCAAGCGCCCCGAGCTCGATGCCACGCTGGTCGCCCGCTCCATCGCCGAGCAGCTCGAAGGCCGCGTCGCCTTCCGCCGCGCGATGCGCAAGGCCGTCCAGTCCGCCCGCAAGAGCGGCGCGCTCGGCATCCGCATCCAGTGCTCCGGCCGTCTGGGCGGCGCCGAGATGAGCCGTCGCGAGTGGTACCGCGAAGGCCGCGTGCCTCTGCACACCCTGCGCGCCAAGATCGACTACGGCTTCACCACCGCCTCCACGACGATGGGCTCCATCGGCGTGAAGGTCTGGATCTACCATGGCGAAATGCTGCCGGGCGGCAAGGTTCCCCAGCCGGCCCTCGAGGGCAGCTCGCGCCCGAGCCGCGGCCGCCGTGGCGACCGCAACGAAAGGGGTGCTAAATAATGCTAGCTCCTAAACGCGTGAAGCACCGCAAGGTGCAGCGCGGCTCCATGAAGGGCAAGGCCAAGGGCGGCACCAGGCTCAACCACGGCGAATACGGCATCCAGGCGCTCGAAGCCCACTGGATCACCAACCGCCAGATCGAAGCCGCGCGTATCGCCATGACCCGAGAGATGAAGCGTGGCGGCAAGGTCTGGATCACCATCTTCCCGGACAAGCCGATCACCCAGAAGCCCGCCGAGACCCGCATGGGTTCCGGCAAAGGCAACCCCGAGGGTTGGGTCGCCGTCGTGAAGCCCGGCCGCATCATGTTCGAGATCGGCGGCGTCGAGGACGAGGTCGCGCGCGAAGCGCTCCGCCTCGCCATCAACAAGCTGCCCATCAAGTGCAAGATCGTGACCAAGGAAACGGAGGCTGCTGAATAATGAAGGCTGCAGAAGTTCGTGAGCTTTCCTCCGACGACCTGACGTCGAAGCTCAAGGAGGCCCGCGCCGAGCTGTTCAACCTGCGTTTCCAGATGGCAACCAGCCAGTTGGACAATACGGCTCGCGTGAAGCAGGTCAAGAAGGACATCGCGCGCATTCAGACCGAAATGCGCGCTCGTGAGATCGCCGCTGCCGGCGCGTCGAAATAAGGATGAGTGGGATCGATGAGTGAAGAAACCCGTAACTCCCGCAAGGTCCGTCAGGGCGTTGTGGTAAGCGCGGTCAATGACAAGACCATCGTCGTGAAGGTCGAGTCGCGCAAGCCGCACCCCGTGTACGGCAAGATGATGACGACCACCAAGAAGTTCCATGCCCATGACGAGCGGAACGAATGCGGCGTCGGCGATACCGTCGAGATCATGGAGACGCGTCCTCTGTCCAAGATGAAGCGCTGGCGTCTCGTCCGCATCATCGAGAAGGCCAAATAGTTCGCGCCCTCTGCGTGATCTAGTATCGGAAGGATTTCACAATGATTCAGATGCAAACCATGCTGAACGTTGCGGACAACTCCGGCGCTCGCAAGGTGCAGTGCATCAAGGTCCTCGGCGGCTCCAAGCGCCGCTACGCTGGCCTGGGTGACGTCATCATCTGCAGCGTCAAGGAAGCTTCTCCCAACGGCTCGGTCAAGAAGGGCGAAGTCGTCCGCTGCGTCGTCGTGCGCGTCAAGAAGCAGATCCGCCGCAAGGACGGCAGCTACATCCGCTTCGACGAGAACGCCGCCGTGCTCATCGGCCAGGACGGCGCCCCTCGCGGCACCCGTATCTTCGGGCCCGTCGCACGCGAACTGCGCGACAAGAAGTACATGAAGATCGTGTCTCTGGCACCTGAGACGCTGTAGGGGAGGTGCACAGGATATGAACAGCATGCGTATTCGCAAGGGCGACAAGGTCGTCGTCATAGCGGGCAAGGACAAGGGCAAGGAAGGCGTCGTTCTCCGTGCCATCCCGACCAGGCAGCGCGTCGTGGTCGAAGGCTGCGGCATGGTCAAGAAGGCCGTCCGCCCCACCCAGCAGAACCCCCAGGGCGGCATCACGCGCGTCGAGGCCCCCATCCACGTGTCCAACGTGATGCTCGTCTGCCCGAAGACCGGCAAGCCGACCCGCATCGGCATCCGCCGCGATGAAAACGGCAAGCGCATCCGCGTCAGCAAGGCAGGCAACTGCGATATCGACTAGTTCGATCGCGTAATCGTCGGGGCCGAACCGTTCGGCCCCGTTCCATGGCCCCTGCCGGCATCCGGCATGGGACGCAGGGTCGGCAATCCTGCGTTTAATTCATCGAAAAGGAGAATGTGCGATGACTGCACCTCGTCTGAAGGAAAAGTACCGGTCCGAGATCGTTCCTCAGCTTGAGAAGGAACTCTCGATCGACAACATCAACGAAGTCCCGCGCCTCGACAAGATCGTCATCAACATGGGCGTCGGCGAAGCCGCTTCCGATTCCAAGCAGCTCGATGCCGCGATGAACGATCTGCGCGTCATCAGCGGCCAGCAGCCCTGCGTGACCCGCGCCAAGAAGTCCATCGCGAGCTTCCATATCCGCCAGGGCATGGCCATCGGCTGCAAGGTCACGCTCCGCGGCGACCGCATGTGGGAATTCCTCGATCGCCTGCTGGCCCTCGCCCTTCCTCGCGTCCGCGACTTCCGCGGCGTTTCTCCGAAGAGCTTCGACGGCCGCGGCAACTACAGCCTCGGCATCACCGACCAGATGATCTTCCCTGAGATCGAGTACGACAAGGTCGATCGTACCCGCGGCATGGACATCGCGTTCGTGACCACCGCGGAAACCGATGAAGAAGCCAAGGCGCTTCTCAGCGCGCTCGGATTCCCTTTCAAGAAGTAGTACACTTCCCACTCAACATGCTTCGAACGGCGGCTTCGCACGAAGCCGCCCGACAAGTAAGGAAAGAAGGAGAGAATGGCAAAAAAGTCGATGATCGCCAAAGCGAAGCGCGAGCCTAAGTTCTCGACGCGCGCGTATACGCGCTGCACCCGCTGCGGACGCCCCCATTCGGTGTACCGCAAGTTCGGACTGTGCCGCGTCTGCCTGCGCGAGCTCGCTCTCAAAGGCGAACTCCCCGGCGTGACCAAGGCTTCCTGGTAGAAGGCAAACGTCACGGTCGGTGTGCCTGCCGGTAAGGCGTATGCGTCACGGGCGCCCTTGCGTACCTCCGGCTTGCTCATCACGAGTCAAAGGAGAAACCCCACATGACTATGAACGATCCCATCGCAGATATGCTTACGCGCGTGCGCAACGCGAACGCTGTCTGCAAGCCGACGGTTTCCATGCCGTCTTCCAAGAAGCTCGTCGAAATCGCCCGCATCATGACCGAGGAAGGCTATGTGCAGGGCTTCGACATCATCGAAAGCCAGCCGCGCGACATCCTCGAGATCACGATGAAGTACGGCGAGAAGAAGGCCAAGGTCATCCGCGGCATCAAGCGCATCTCCAAGCCCGGCCTGCGCATCTATGCCGGCAAGGACGAGCTGCCCCGCGTTCTCGGCGGTCTGGGCACGGCCATCGTATCCACCTCCAAGGGCGTCATGACCGACCGCGATGCGCGCAAGGCGGGCGTCGGCGGCGAAGTCATCGCGTACATCTGGTAAGGAAAGGAAAGGAGCTAGATATGTCCCGTATCGGTAAGCAGCCCATTCCGGTTCCTGCCGGAGTCGAGGTCACCATCAAGAATCGCACGGTCGCCGTCAAAGGCCCCCTCGGCGAGCTCTCCTATGTGCATCCCGAGGCCATCACCGTCGTTCAGGAAGGCGACGAGATCATCGTCACCCGTCCGGACGACGAGCGTCAGAACCGTGCGTACCACGGTCTGGTGCGCGCGCTCATCGCGAACATGGTCGAAGGCGTGACCAAGGGCTTCGAAAAGAGGCTCGAGCTGGTCGGCGTCGGCTATCGCGCCTCCCTCAAGGGCGGCAAGCTCGATCTTCAGCTCGGTTTTTCCCATCCCGTCGTGGTCGAGGCTCCCGAAGGCATCACCTTCGAAGTGCCCGATCAGACGCACATCGTCGTGCGCGGCATCGACAAGCAGAGGGTCGGCGAGACCGCGGCCATCGTCCGCAAGTGGCGCAAGCCCGAGCCGTACAAGGGCAAGGGCATCCGCTACGAGGGCGAGCATGTCCGCCGCAAGGAAGGCAAAGCCGGCAAGGCCGAGAAATAGCCGCGTGAAGGGATTTTGAGATGAACAAGCTTCAGAAGAAACAAGCTGGGCTGGCGCGTCGCCACCGTCGCGTGCGCGGCAAGGTCTCCGGCACCGCCGCACGTCCTCGCCTCTGCGTCACCCGCTCCAACTCCAACATCTATGTCCAGTTCGTCGACGACGTTGCTGGCAAGACTCTCTACGGCGAGGGCACCCTCGGCGCAGACTTCAAGGCCACCGGCAAGTCCGGCGCGAACGTCGAGGGCGCGTCCGCCCTGGGCGGCATCGTCGGCAAGAAGGCTCTCGAGAAAGGCATCACCGAGATCGTCTTCGACCGCGGCGGCAACCTCTATCACGGTCGCGTCAAGGCTCTCGCCGACGGCGCCCGCGAAGCCGGCCTGAAGTTCTAAGAAAGGGTAGCTTAGATGACTCCTCGTAAAGAAGAAAAGAATCAGAGCGCTGTTCCCGAGCTTCAGGAACGCGTCGTCTACATCAACCGCGTGTCGAAGGTCGTCAAGGGCGGCCGCCGCTTCGGCCTGACCGCTTTGGTCGTGGTCGGCGACGGCAACGGCACCGTCGGCGTCGGCATGGGCAAGAGCCAGGAAGTGCCCATCGCCATCCGCAAGGGCATCGAAGACGCGAAGAAGAACCTCTTCACGGTTCCTCTGACCGAAGCCAAGACCCTTCCGCACGAAATCATCGGCGAGTTCGGCGCGGGCCGCGTCCTTCTCAAGCCCGCCACCCCCGGTACCGGCGTCATCGCCGGCGGCCCGGTGCGTGCGGTCATGGAGCTCGCAGGCGTCCAGGACGTCCTCACCAAGTCCCTCGGCACCGACAACGCGATGAACGTCGTCAAGGCGGCCGCCGAAGGCCTTAAGATGATGTCGTCCGCGACCGAGACGGCCGAGCGCCGCAACATCACCGTGGGCAAGATCTACGGCTGGTCCGAAAAGAAGGAGGCGTAAGGGCTCATGGCAGACGCTACGAAGACTCTGCGCATCAAGCAGATCAAGTCGTCCATCGGCTACAAGTACGACCAGGGGCAGACGCTTCGCTCCCTGGGCCTCGGCAAGATCAACCGCGTGGTCGAGCAGAAGGACACGCCGGTCATCCGCGGCATGATCTTCAAGGTCAAGCATCTCGTCGAAGTCGAAGAGATCTAAACCTCCTCGCACGGCGAACGCAAAGCCCGCTTCGGCGGGCTTTTTTCTTTTCCCGTGTTCTTCGGTGCGGCAGACGGACATTTTGTGTATCATGTACAAGCTTATGCGGCTGGGCGGCATATCGCGCCCGAAGGTCGCATGCCTATGAAGTTGGCCAGCGAGCGAGCTGCTGGCTGAAACGGAGGATTTCCTCCGTTGAGAAAAGCGAAAGGAAGCTTTGCATGGAACTCAAGGATCTCAGGCCTGCTGCAGGCTCTCGTAAGAACCGCAAGCGCGTCGGCCGCGGCCCCGCGTCGGGCACCGGCAAGACCGCCGGTCGCGGCATGAACGGCCAGAAGTCCCGCGCGGGCGGCGGCAAGGGCGCCGGCTTCGAAGGCGGCCAGACCCCTCTGGCGATGCGCCTGCCGAAGCTGGGCGGTTTCCGCAACATCAACCGCGTGGAGTATCTGCCCGTCAACGTTTCCCGCATCGAAGAGAAGTTCGAGGCCGGCGACGTCGTCGATCACGACGCCCTCGTCGCGAAGGGCATCATCAAGAAGAACACCGCCCTCGTCAAGGTTCTCGGCGACGGCGACATCACCAAGGCCGTCACGGTTAAGGTGGACAAGGTTTCCGCCAGCGCTGCCGCCAAGATCGAAGCGGCCGGAGGAAAGGTTGAACCGCTTTGCTAAAGACTCTCGTTGATGCATTCAAGGTGCCGGATCTGCGCAACAAGATCCTGTTCACCTTGGCCATCTTGGCGCTGTACCGCTTCGGTGCGTTCGTGCCGGTGCCGGGCATCCCCTTCAACGAGTTCGCGAATTCGTTCACCAGCGGGGGAGGCGTCGGCATGTCGATGCTCGACCTCTTCACCGGCGGCGCGCTTTCGCATTTCTCGGTCTTCTCGCTCGGCATCATGCCGTACATCACGGCATCGATCATCATGCAGCTCATGCAGGGCGTCATCCCGAGCGTGGGCCGCTGGGCGAAGGAAGGCGAGACCGGCCGTCGCAAGATCACCCAGGTCACGCGTTTCATGACGCTCGGTCTCGGCCTCATCAACGCCGTCGGCTACCTATTCCTCTTCAAGAGCAGTGCCTATGGCGTCGTCTTCACGACCGAGATCCCCGAAATCGTCACCGACCTGATCGTCATCGTCACGCTGGTCGTCGGCACTGCGTTCATCATGTGGATGGGCGAGCTCATCACCCAGCGCGGCGTCGGCAACGGCATGTCGCTCATCATCTTCACGTCGATCATCTCGCGCCTGCCTGCCGCGATCGCGAGCAGCATCAACACCGAGGGCGACTTCGGCATGGGCCTTGCGGTCACGATCCTGATCATCGCCGTCGTGGCGCTCACCATCCCGGCGATCGTCTTCGTCGAGCGCGCCCAGCGCCGCATCCCGGTCAACTACGCCAAGCGCGTCCAGGGCCGTCGCATGATGGGCGGGCAGTCCACCTACATTCCCTTCAAGGTGAATGCGGCGGGCGTCATCCCCATCATCTTCGCAAGCGCCCTGATCTACTTTCCGGCGCAGATCGCGGCCCTGCTCAACGTCAGCTGGCTGACGTCGTTCGCCAACTCGCTCAGCACCGGTCCGGTCAACTGGGTCCTGACTATGATCCTGATCGTCTTCTTCGCGTACTTCTACACGTCGATGGTGTTCAACCCCGACGAGATGAGCGAGAACCTGCGCAAGCAGGGCGGCTTCATCCCGGGCATCCGCCCCGGCAAGGCCACGACCGACTACATCCACGACGTCCTGCGCCGCGTCACGCTGCCGGGCGGCATCTTCATCGGCCTGATCGCCGTCGTGCCGGCCATCCTGTTCTATTTCACGGACAACCAGCTGATCCAGGCGTTCGGCGGCACGTCGATCCTCATCATGATCGGCGTCGCGCTCGATACGATGAGCAAGGTGGAATCGCAGCTCAAGATGCACAACTACGAAGGCTTCTTCAAGTAGGCCGCCCTCGTGCTACAGCTCGCTTTCGCGTTGCGCGCACGCGCCCGTCTCTTCGGAGGCGGGCGCTTTTCGTTTCGGGTATCATGCGGAATGCTGCGGGTGATCCATGCATGCGCGCAGGACCTGTCGGAATGGCGCGCAGGCGCTCCGTGCGTGCGCCTTGCCGGGATGCGGCGGGTAGGATGTGCCGCGCTGCGGATTGCGCGGATCATGCGCTCGCGCGATACCGGGACGAATCCCTCCGCGGGCGATGTCGTCGATCGAAAGGGGAGACGGTGCTTTCAGGAAAGACCATAGTCGTCGGCGTCTCGGGCAGCATCTCTGCCTACAAGGCCGCCGACCTGACGTCTCGCCTCGTGAAGCTCGGATGCGACGTGCGCGTGCTCATGACCGATGCCGCCGCGCGCTTCATATCCGATCTGACGCTTGAGGTGCTGTCCCGCCACCATGTGGTCGTGGGGGCTGCGACCGGGCGCGAATCCGTCCTTGATGCGCTCGCACGTGAGGCCGATCTCATGATCGTCGCTCCGGCTTCGGCCAATACCGTCGCGCATCTCGCGCACGCCGTCGATGCCGGCTGCGTGTCGTACGTCGCATCGCGCATGGAACGTGCGCGCGTGCTGGTCGCCCCGGCCATGAACGTGCACATGTACCGCAACGCCGCGACGCAGGCGAACCTCGATGCGCTCGCATCGAGAGACATTGTGGTCATTCCTCCCGCCTCGGGCATGCTCGCCTGCGGAGATGAGGGCGAAGGGAAGCTTCCCTTGGTCGACGAGCTCGTCGACTGGGCGGTGCGCGCGAGCGTGCGCGTGAAAGACCTTGCCGGCATGCGCATCGTCGTGTCCGCCGGGCCGACCCGCGAAGCGCTCGACCCGGTGCGCTTCCTGACCAATCGTTCGACCGGTCGCATGGGATACGCCATTGCGCGGCAGGCGATGCTGCGCGGCGCCGACGTCACGCTCGTGAGCGGCCCCGTCGACATTCCGGCCCCGCGCTTCGTGGAGGTCGTCGGCGTTGAAAGCGCAGCCGATATGTTCGAAGCCGTGACGTCGCGCGCGTCCGAGGCCGACGCCGTCATCATGGCCGCCGCCGTCGCCGACTATCGTCCCGCGACGCGCAGCGCGTCGAAGATCAAGAAGAAGGACGGCGATCTGTCGTTGCCGCTCGAACGCACGCAGGACATCCTGGCCTGGCTCGGCGCGCATCGCACGCCGAGGACGCGTCTATGCGGCTTCTCGATGGAAACCGACGACGTCCTTGAGAATTCCCGCGCGAAGCTCGTGCGCAAGGGCGTGGACATGATCGCGGCGAACAGCCTGCGCGAGACGGGTGCGGGTTTCGGGACGCCGACCAACCGCCTGACGCTCATCACGGCGCAGCGCGAGATCGATCTGCCGATGCTCTCGAAGGACGAAGCCGCGGGCCGTCTTCTCGACGAGCTGTTCTCGCCGGAGTTGGCCGCGAAGGGATGATCTCGGGTGTCAAGCGCCTCTCCGTTTCCACCTCATTCCTGGTGCGCCTCGGCATCGTTTTTCGCGCAGAGGGCATCGCCTAGGGCATGCGAACGGAAGCGCCCGGCATTCAGCTCGAACATGCAGTACGAGAAGGTAGGAACGAACGTGGTCTTCATCGTGGATATCGGCAATACCAACGTGACGCTCGGGCTTATGGAAGGGCGCGGACGCCTGACCTGGCAGCTGCGCATGCCGACCGACAAGCGCCTGACGGTCGAGGAATTCATGGCTGCATTCGAATCGGTCATGGGTCCCCATACGTTCGCGCGCGACGCCATCGAAGGCGCCATCGTCAGCTCGGTCGTGCCGGAGCTCACCGACGCCATGTCCGCGGCCGTCGAAGCCAAGACGGGCGTCCGTCCGCTCATCGTGCATGCGGGTCTTGCGTTGGGAATCGACATCGACATCGACACGCCCGACCGCCTGGGCGTCGATATGATCGCCGATGCCGTGGGCGCCGTGAACGAATACGAAGGGTCGCTCTGCATCTTCGATCTGGGCACGGCGACCACCTGCTCGGTGGTGCGCGCCGATCGCGCCTATATCGGATCGATCATCATGCCGGGCGTCGCCATCTCGCAGAACGCGCTCACGGCCGCGGCGTCGCAGCTTCCCTTCGTCAAGTTCGAGCAGCCGCGCGGGCTCATCGGCCGCACCACGGTCGACAGCATGCGCTCGGGGCTCGTGCACGCGAACGCCGCGATGATCGACGGCCTGGTCGATCGCGTGTCGGATGAGCTGGGCGAATCCGTGACGGCGATACTGACCGGCGGCATCTCCAAGCTTATCGTCCCGGCATGCCGCCGTCCGGTCGTCTACGATGCCGACCTGCTGCTCAAAGGGCTTTGGGATATCTATCGGTTGAACGCGGGGTAGGAGCCGCGAGGCAATCTGTGCGTCGTATCAATCGGCGCGCCGACGCGAACATGCGGCCTGCGCGCTTGATACAATGGACGCACCGTAGCGACAGAAAGGAAGTTCGCGCATGAATATCGTACTGTTGGGCGCGCCGGGTGCCGGCAAGGGCACGCAGGCCGCGAAGCTCGTCGAAGAGTTCGGCACGCCGCACATCTCCACGGGGGACATCCTCCGCGCGGCGGTCAAGAACCAGACCGAACTCGGCAAGAAGGCCAAGTCCTACATGGACGCCGGCGAGCTTGTGCCCGACTCCCTGATCATCGACCTGATGAACGAGCGCCTGCAGGAACCGGATGCCGCCAAGGGCTTCATCCTGGACGGCTTCCCCCGCACAACGGCCCAGGCCGTCTCTCTGGACGCGCTGCTTTCCCAACTCAAGCGTCCGCTCGACGGCGCTCTGCTCGTGGACGTGCCCTTCGACGCCATCGTCGACCGCCTGACCTCGCGTCGTTGCTGCAAAGACTGCGGCGCCATCGGCACCGTGGCCGACGCGTCCTGCCCCAAGTGCGGCGGCGAGATGTACCAGCGCGACGACGACAACGAAGCCACCGTGCGCAACCGCCTGTCCGTCTACGAGCGCAGCACGTCTCCGCTCATCGACTATTACAAAGGCAAGGGCCTGCTTCTGACGGTCGACGGAAACCGTCCGGTCGATACGGTCTATGCCGACGTCAAGGCGCTGCTTGATCTCTAGGCCGCGTCGATGCGTTCGGTCGAGGGCGATCCGAGGTTTCAAGGGTGCGAACCGGTTTCGGTTCGCACCCTTTCATGTCCCGCTCGCGGCGGCGCGCGTCCGAGCGTTTCGCGGATGCGGGTTCCGGTCGCGCGGATCGCGGCCTTCACGGCCGCATCGCTTCATGGCTTCGCCCCGTGCCGGCGTTTTCCAGAACGTTCGTCGATGAAAGAAGGTTCGGATGCGTGATATCGAAAGCCTCGCCGATCTATGGGCGCGTCGCGTGGAAGACCCCGAGCTTGCCCGCGACCTTGCCGGCATGAGGCGGAAATCGTCCGAGGATCTGGCAGATGCCTTCTATCGGGACCTTTCGTTCGGAACGGCCGGGCTGCGCGGCATCCTGGGCGTCGGCACGAATCGCATGAACGTCTATACCGTCGGCCGCGCGACGCAGGGGCTTGCGCGCTACCTGAACGAACGTTTCGACGCGCCGTCGGTCGCCATCGCGCGCGATTCCCGCAACGGGGGAGAAGCCTTCGTCCGCCGCATCGCCGGCGTCCTAGCGGCCAACGGGATCCGCGCGCTCGTGTTCCCGCGCATCGAGCCGACGCCGACGCTTTCCTTCGCGGTGCGCCGTTTGGGCTGCTCTGCAGGCATCAACGTGACGGCGAGCCATAATCCCGCGGCCTATAACGGCTACAAGGTCTACGGCGCGGACGGCTGCCAGATCGCTTCGCAGACCGCATCCGACATCTCCGCAGCCATCGACGCGGTCGATCCCTTCGACGACGTGCGCTGCATGGATCTCGACGATGCCGTGCGCGCGGGCCTCGTCTCGTGGATCGACGATGCGGTCGTGGACGCGTTCATCGATGCCGTCGCCGCGCAGTCGGTCTCCGATGCGCGCGGCCCCTTGAGCGTCGTGTACACGCCCTTGAACGGAACGGGCCTCGAATGCGTCTCGCGCATCCTCGCGCGCATCGGCGTGTCCGACGTGACGCTCGTCGAGGAGCAGGCGGTGCCCGACGGCGATTTCCCGACCTGTCCGTATCCCAATCCCGAGACGCGCGAGGCGCTTGAGCGCGGCCTGGCGCTCTGCGAGGAGACGGGCGCCGACCTGCTGATCGCCACGGACCCGGATGCCGACCGCGTCGGCGTGGCCGTGCGCCATCAGGGTGCGTATCGCCTTATCAGCGGAAACGAGATGGGCATCCTGCTGTTGGACTACCTTGCCCGCGCCCGTCGCGACGCGCAGGGCGGCTTGGACGGATGTGTCGCCGTCACCACGATCGTCTCTACGTCCATGGTCGATGCGCTCGCGCGCGCGTACGGCTTCGAGCTGCGCCGCACGCTGACGGGCTTCAAATACATCGGCCGGCAGATCGGCCTGCTCGAAGCCGCCGGCCGCGCATCCGATTTCCTCTTCGGGTTCGAGGAGAGCTACGGATACCTTGCCGGCACGCACGTGCGCGACAAGGACGCCGTCGTCGCATCGATGCTCATCTGCGAGATGGCGCGCGACTGCCGTGCGCAGGGGCGCACCCTGATCGATGCTCTCGATGGGCTCTATAGCCGCTTCGGCCATGTGCTCAACCGCACGATCTCGGTCGAATTCCCCGGCGCCGACGGCGCGGCGATGATGCGCCGCATCATGGAAGGGTTGCGCGCCTCGGCGCCCACGCGCCTGGGAGGGCTTGCGGTCGAGAAGATCGTGGATTACGCGGCAGGCGCTCCCATGCCGGTCGTGGGCGGGGCGTCATGCGGGGCGGCGTGTGGACGGGAGGGCGAGGACCATGATTTCGGCCATCAGGTCCTGCCCGCCGCCGACGTCATTGAGCTGCGGCTCGAGGCGGGCTGCAAGGTCATCGTGCGTCCGAGCGGCACGGAGCCGAAGGTGAAGGCCTACGTCTTCGCCGCGGCGCCGACGCAGGGCGAGGCGCAGGCCTTGCTCGAGCGCCTGGATTCCGCCGCCCGCATGCTGCTTGCCTGATGAATCTGCGGGCATCTCGCATGACGCGTGCGCGGCATCGGATACCATAGGGACGTATGGACGAAGGAAAGGCATACCCCATGAACGACGGAACGAATCAGGGTTTCGGCATGCCGACGCAGCCGCAGGCCGCAGGGCAGCCTCAGGGTGCGGGTCAGGCGCAAGCCGCCGATCGGCCGCAGTACGGCCAGCCCCAAACCGCAGGCCAGCCTGCCTCATTCCAGCCGCAGGCCTTCCAGCCCTCTCAACAGCCTGGATATGCGCAGCCTCAGGCGGTGCCCGCGGCAGGCTTCGCGGCTCCGGCGGCGCCGGCCGCTCAGGTCGCGGCCGCTCCTGCGAAGCAATCCCATAGCGGGCTGATCGCGCTCGGCATCGTGGCCGCGGCCATCGTGCTCATCTTCGGCATCGGCGCCGCCTCGTGCTCTGCGGCGATAGGCTCGCTTTCGTCCATCGGATCGGCGGGCGACGCCTCGAACCTTTCGACCTACGGCGATTCGGTGGCGGTCATCACGATGAGCGGCACCATCGGATACGACGGCAGCGCCTGCAGCCCCGAGGGCCTGCGTGCGGCGCTCAAGAGCGTCGAAGCCGACGACGATATCAAGGCCGTCGTCCTGCGCGTCAATTCCGGCGGCGGCACGTCCACCGCAGGCGAAGAGATGTCTCAGCTCATCGCTGGTTTCGACAAGCCTATCGTGGTGTCGAGCGCGTCCATCAACTGTTCGGCGGCATACGAGATATCGAGCCAAGCCGACTACATCTACGTCAACCATTCGACGGCCATCGGCGCCATCGGCACGATCATGCAGACCTACGACGCGTCCGAGCTGCTCGATAAGCTCGGCATCAAGGTGAACAGCATCGCATCGGCCGAATCCAAGGATTCGTCGTACGGCACGCGTCCGCTGACCGATGAGGAGCGGGAGTATTACCAGAATCTTGTCAGCCAGATCAACGCCCAGTTCGTGTCTTCGGTTGCCTCGGGGCGAGGCATGAGCGTCGCCCAGGTCCAGGAACTTGCCACGGGCATGGAATTCACCGGCGACGACGCGGTCGCCAACGGCCTTGCCGACGAGATCGGCACCTACGACGACGCGCTCGCGAAGGCTGCGGAGCTTGGCGGCATCAAGGGCGACTTCGATGTCGTGCACGCCGATCCTTCGCGGTCCGACCTGGCGTCGCTGCTCGGCATCTCGGGCTCGACGAAGGTTTCCATCAGCGCGGACGACTTGGCCGCCGCCCTCGCCAAGCTCGACGAGGCGCATACGGTCAGGTAGGGCGCGCCGTTTCGCCCTGGCCTGAGGTCGCCTTTCGGAGGTTGCCGTCAGCCGGCTTCGCATCCCGTCTCGGGCGAAGGCGCTGCCGAACATGCGCGATTCATCGTATCGGCTCACGAATGCATAAGGGGAAGCATCGCATGGACTACGTTTCCGATATCGAATGGCCGCGCCGCGCGGTCGTCACGGCGGGCATGCCGTACGGCAACAAGAAGCTGCATTTCGGCCACGTGGCCGGCGTATTCGTCCCTGCCGACGCCTACGCGCGCTTCCTGCGCGACCGCATCGGGGCCGACGAGGTGCTCTTCGTGTCGGGCACCGACTGCTACGGCTCTCCGATCGACGAGGGCTATCGCAGGGCGTGCGAAGGCTCCGATACGGAGGAGCCTTTCCAAGGCACCATCGTCGACTACGTCCGCCGCAACCATGACGCCCAGAAGGCGACGCTTGACGCGTACGGCATCAGCCTGTCCGTCTACGAGGGGTCGTGTTTGGGCGCGAGCGCCGGCATCCACGAGCGCCTCACCCGGGGCGTCTTCGACCGCCTGCATGCCAACGGGCACCTCATGCGCCGCAGCACGCTGCAGTTCTTCGATCCCGAAGCGGGCGTCTTCTTGAACGGACGCCAGGTGACGGGCCACTGCCCGGTGCAGGGCTGCAGATCCGAGAAGGCCTACGCCGATGAATGCGATCTGGGGCATCAGTTCTCGCCCGAAGAGCTCATCAACCCGATCAGCGCCGTGTCCGGCAAGGCGCCCGAGATGCGTCCGGTCGAGAACTGGTACTTCGACCTGCCGAATTTCCGTGAGCAGATCGCTCGCGTGAACGCCGACAACGCGGCCGATCCCGATGTGCGCGCCGTGGTGTCCAAGGCCGTGGGCGAGTTTCTGGCAGCGCCCGTCATCTACATCAAGAACGAGCTTCAAGACGACTACCGCGCGTTGGCGGACAGCCTGCCCGCGCACGAATTCCACGAGGCCGAGGGCGGCAAGCAATCGTTCACGATCGAATTCGCCTCGATCGACGACCGCGATGCCGCGCGCGATGCGCTCCTGCATGCGGGACTCAAGATCCGCACGGGCAAGACGCTCGTGCCGTTCCGCCTGTCCGGCAATGTGGCCTGGGGCGTTCCCGTTCCCGAGATGGACGGCGTGTCGGGACTCACGTGCTGGTGCTGGCCGGAAAGCCTCTGGGCTCCCGTGAGCTTCTCCATCGCGGCGCTGCTGCACCGGGCCGAGTCGGGCGCGTGCGGAAGCGCGGCGCAGGCCGATCCCGGCGCCTATGCGTGGAGCGCCTTCAAGGATTGGTGGTGCTCAGACGACGCGCAGGTCTATCAGTTCATCGGCCAGGACAACCTGTATTTCTACGGCGTGGTGCAGCCGGCGCTCTGGGCGGCCTTCGAAGAGGGCGACCGCATGGAGGCCTATCCGTCGGGCGACGAGCTGCGCCAGACGCGTCTGATCGCCAACCATCACATCCTGTTCGGCAAGACGAAGGCGTCCAGCTCGGGCGCGACGAAGCCGCCTTCGGCCGACGAACTGCTCGACTGGTACACGGTCGACCAGCTGCGCGCGCACTGGCTCGCGCTCGGCCTGGATCAGAAGTCGGTGGGTTTCAAGCCCAAGCCCTTCGACCCCGACGAGGCCAAGCGCGCCGATCCGCGCGTCGCCGACCCGGTGCTCAAAGAAGGCGCGCTGCTCACGAACGTGTTCAACCGCCTGGCGCGCAGCTGCTTCTACGAGGCGGCCAAGAACTTCGACGGCATGATGCCGCTCGATGCGCCCGCGCCCGACGTGGTGGAGCGCGCACATGCGGCTTTGCATGAATACGAGCGCCTGATGAAGGCCGCATCGCTGCATGCGGTCATGAGCCTCATGGATGAATTCATCCGCGCCGCGCAGAAGCATTGGGCCGACGGCATCCGCGATGCGGAGCATGAGGACGACGATGCGGCGCGCCGCCAGGTGCTTGCCGACAGCTTCTACCTGCTGCGCGTCTGCGCGTTGCTCATGCATCCGGTGGCGCCCGCCGGCTGCGAGATGATCGCCGAATACCTGCAGATCGCGCCTGAGCGCGTGTTCAGCTGGCATGCGCCGTTCGCATCCATGGCCGAGCTCTGCGATGCGGACGAGGCCGCGTCCGGCGCCCATGCCGTCAAGGAGCTGCCGCCGCGCACCGACTTCTTCGGCAAGCATCCGAGCCAGTTCAAATAGGGGCGGCCGCCTTTCTGCGTCGGATGGCCGACATGGCTTCTTCACCGGTCGCCGTGGCGGGTCATGCCCAGGACAGCGGAACGCGCCTGCCTGCGTTCGTCGCGGCCTCCATCTCGTGGCGGTGCGGCTTGTGCGTTTCATGACGGGGAAGGCGTGCGGCGAGAAGCCGCCTTCTCCGCTCTTGCGCCCTGTGGTATCATTCTCAGGCTGTCTCGCCTTGGTCGGAAACCAAGGCATGAAAAGGAGAACCCATCATGAAGCAGGGAATCCACCCCGAATACATGGAGTGCGAAGTCCGTTGCACCTGCGGCAACACCTTCACCACCCGCTCCACCAAGCCCGAGCTGCGCGTTGAGATCTGCAACGCCTGTCACCCGTTCTTCACCGGCACCCAGAAGCTGATCGACACCGGCGGACGCGTCCAGCGCTTCGCGAACAAGTTCGGCAGCGCTTCTTCCGCCGTCGCCGAGCGTGAAGCCGCCCGCAAGGCCGCCAAGGCCGCCGCTGCCGCCGAGGCCGAGGCCAAGAAGAAGGCCGAGCGCGAGGCCAAGGCCGCCGCGAAGGCCGCCCGTGCCGCCGAGTTCGCCAAGAAGGCCGAGGAAGAGGCCGCCAAGGCCGCTGCCGCTGCTGCCGCCGCCGAGGAAGCCGCTCCTGCGGAAGCCGCCGAAGAGGGTGCAGTCGAAGCCGCTCCCGAAGCCGTCGAAGCTCCGGCCGAGGCCACCGAGGCCGCTGCCGAGTAACACGGGTTCGGCTCGCATATATCGCACGAGATAAGACCCGCTTCGGCGGGTCTTTTTCATGCTGTCTCGGGCGGGCGCTTCCTCCTTGCGCTATACTTGCGCGAGCACATGCGTTGACGAAGACAGCGACGCCATGCGGCGCGACACCAGAGAAGAAGCCCCTCGGCTGGAAGGCTTCCGTCGTCGCCCGGCATCGATTCCCTTCCGAGCAGCGCGGCTGAACACGGGGCGCGGTCTTGCAGACCGTGCGGACGTCAAGTAGGCTGCGACGGGCGCTCCCGTCATAGGGCAGACAAGCGGATGCGCACGGCGTTCTCGTCGCCGCGCATCAACCAGGGTGGTACCGCGAGAGCCTCTCTCGTCCTTGGATTCCGGATTCGTCCGGACTCTGAGGCGAGAGAGGCTTTTTTTTGATGGGGCGAACAGGTACGCGCGGCTTCGGCGCGCGTCGGTTCGACGCTGCGGCGGACACGCTTCGTCGCGGGAGGAAGGAAGGCGTGAAATGGCATTGGTCGACGAGCTTTCCCAGCTCAAGGACGAAACCCTCGCAGCGATCGCCGCGGCGGGCGACACGTCGGCGCTCGAGCAGGTGCGCGTGGGCGTGCTCGGCAAGAAAGGGTCGCTGACCGGGTATCTGCGCAGCATGGGACAGGTTCCCAAGGAAGAGCGCGCGGCGGTCGGCAAGGCCGTCAACGAGGTGCGCGTCGCCGTCGAGCAGGCGCTCGAGGCGGGCAAGGCATCGCTTGAGCAGGCAGAGCTTTCGGCCCGCATGAGCGCTGCGGCCGTGGATGTGACGCTTCCCGGCCGCGCGCAGCAGATCGGCTCGCGCCATCTGATCACCTCCATCATCGAAGAGGTGTCCGAGATCTTCCTCGGCATGGGCTATTCGGTCGTGACCGGCCCCGAGGCCGAAACCGACTACTATAACTTCGAAGCGCTGAACGCGCCGGCCGACCATCCGTCGCGCGGCATGCAGGACACGTTCTATCTGGTCGACCGCTCGGGCGACGTCTCGCGCGTGCGCGGCGAGTCCGATGTGCTGCTGCGCAGCCAGACCTCGGGCGTGCAGGTGCACACGATGGAGGACCGCAAGCCGCCGATCTACGTCATCGCGCCGGGCAAGGTCTATCGCCGCGATGTGGCCGATCCTTCGCATCTTCCGCAGTTCCACCAGATCGAAGGCCTGGTCGTGGACGAGGGCATCACCTTCGGCGACCTGAAGGGCACGCTCGATTACCTGTGCAAGCAGATCTTCGGCGAAGACCGCAAGACGCGTTTCCGCGCGCACTACTTCCCGTTCACCGAGCCCTCGGCCGAGGTGGACGTGAGCTGCGGCATCTGCCACGGCGAAGGCTGCCGCTTCTGCAAGCACACCGGCTGGATCGAGGTGCTGGGCTGCGGCATGGTGGACCCGAACGTCTACGGCTTCGTCGGCATCGATCCCGAGAAGTACTCGGGCTTCGCGTTCGGCATCGGCGTGGAGCGCATCGCGGCGCTCAAATACAACGTTCCCGACCTGCGCATGCTGCTCGACGGCGACATGCGGTTCCTGCGTCAGTTCTAAGAGGGGAGACGGGCATGAAGATATCTCTGAAGTGGCTTTCCGAATACGTCGAGGTCCCCTCTGACGTGCAGGCGTTCTGCGACCGGCTCGACCTGACGGGCACGGGCGTGGAAGGCGTGGAGCGTCTGGGCGACGCGTTCGACCATATCGTAACGGGCCGCGTCATCAGCAAGGACGCGCATCCTGACAGCGACCATATGTGGGTCTGCCAGGTGGATGTGGGCGAGGCGAACCTCGGGGCCGACGGCGCGCCCAAGCCGCTGCAGATCGTCTGCGGAGCGCAGAATTTCAACGCGGGCGACCATATCGTCGTGGCGCTCGTGGGCGCCGAGCTTCCCGGCGGCATCAAGATCAAGAAATCGAAGCTGCGGGGCGTGGCGTCGTGCGGCATGAACTGCTCCGCGCGCGAGCTCGGCTTCGGCAGCGACCATACGGGCATCATGATCCTTCCCGAAGACGCGCCCGTGGGCGTTCCCTTCGCCGAGTATCAGGGCTTGGCCGATACGGTGCTCGATCTGGAAATCACGCCGAACCGTCCCGACAGCCTGTCGGTCGTGGGTTTCGCGCGCGAGGTGGGCGCGATGTACGACGTGGACTTCCGCATGCCGACGCGCGCGCTTCAGGAATCCGACGAGCGCATCGACGGCCAGGTGAGCGTTGAGGTGACCGACGCGGCCCTAAGCCCGCGCTATACGGCGCGCCTCATCCGCGGCGTGAAGGTGGGGCCATCGCCCGATTGGCTGGTCGAACGCCTTGCCGCCATCGGCCAGCGTTCCATCAACAACGTGGTGGACGTGACCAACTACGTGCTGTTCGAGTTGGGACAGCCGCTGCATACGTTCGATTTCGACACGCTCGACCTTGAAGACGGCGCGGCGCGCATTATCGTGCGTGCGGCCTATGCAGGCGAGAAGCTCACGACGCTTGACGGGGAAGAGCGCGCGCTCACGCCCGATATGACGGTCATCGCCACGCCGAAGCGCGCGGTGGCGCTTGCGGGCGTCATGGGCGGGCTGGATTCGGAAGTGACCGAGGGCACGGTGAACATCCTGCTCGAAGCCGCGACGTTCAGCCCGGCGCATACGAGCCGCACGAGCCGTAACCTGGGGCTCATGAGCGATTCGTCCATCCGCTACGAACGTCGCGTGGACGATGCCGGCATCGATGCGCGCAGCGATTATGCCGCCGCGCTCATCGCCGAGGTGGCAGGCGGCACGGTGTGCGCAGGTCGCGTGGATGTGTGGGCGCACGCGGATGCGCAGGCTCTCGTGCTGCCGTTCCGCATCGAGCGCTTCCAGAGGATGATGGGGGCCGCCATCCCGGTCGACTTCATCACGCGTTCGCTCACGCGTCTGGGGTGCGCGGTTGCGGCAGGGGATGCCGAGGGCGTTCTGCGCGTGACCGTGCCGACGTTCCGCCCCGACCTGGAGCGCGAGATCGACCTGTACGAAGAGGTGCTGCGCCTTTACGGCATGGACCGCATCGAATCCACGCTGCCGGCCGGTCGCGGGCGTGTGGGCGTGCGCACGCGGCGCCAGGAATGCGAGCGCATCGTGCATCGCGCGATGACGGCGTCGGGCCTGAACGAGACGATGACCTATTCGTTCGCCGGCGGGGACGATCTGGAGCTTCTGCGCATGCGCGAAGAGGGCATGGGCGAGGCGGCGGAGCTCATCAACCCGATGAATGCCGACCACGCGTTCATGCGCCGCTCGATCGTGCCGGGCCTGCTGCGCAGCGTGGCGTATAACCAGAGCCATGGCGTGGCCGATATCCAGCTCTACGAGGTGGGCACCGTGTTCTTCGCGCACGAGGGATCCAAGAAGCCGCGCGAGAAGAGGCGCGTGGCCGGCGTGCTGGCGGGCGCGATGGGTCAGAAGGCCTGGAATGCGGAACCTGCGGCGTTCGATTTCTTCGACGGCAAGGGCGTGCTGGAGAACGTGGCGCGCGAGCTGGCGCTTCCCAAAGTGAAGTTCAAGGCGCTCGGGGTTGATGAGGCCACGCACCTGCAGCCGGGCCGCGCAGCCGTCATGATGTCGGGCGGCGATGTGATCGGCTGGGTGGGCGAGATCCATCCGTTGGCCGTGGAGGCGTACGGCGCGAAGGCGCCGGTGGTGGCGTTCGAACTGGATGCGGATGCGCTCGAGCGCGACATGAGGCCGGCGAGGGATTACGTGGACGTGCCGCAATTCCCGGGCGTGCAGCGCGACATTGCGTTCGTCGTGGACGAGGACGTGAGCGACGAGAAGCTTATGCAGTGCATGAAGTCGGCCGGCGGAGCGCTGCTGGAAGGCGCGCGGCTCTTCGACGTGTACCGCGACGACGAGCACGTCGGGCCGGGGAAGAAGTCGATGGCCTACGCGCTCACGTACCGTGCCGCCGATCGCACGCTGACCAGCGATGAAGTGGACAAGGCGCATGAGAAATTGCGTGCGAAGGTTTGCCGCGCGACGGGGGCGGAGGTGCGGTAGGGCAAGGACCTAGCGATTCGAAGAGAACTATAAGAGGTTGTTCGAGCTAGGACAGCTCTATAACAGAATGTTTCGAAATGGCCTGAAAAGTAGAATTTCAGGCCATTTCCCGTATAGGTCGTTGGACCATTCATCGGATTGATGACGATTTGCGGTCGGTTTCTTCGAACCCATTCCTTCCTTGGGGATAGATTGCGGGATAATACGGGGAGAGGAAGCGTCTTTAGATTCAGGATGGTTCAATGCAGCATCTCTCAACGCTCGAGCTACGTTTTTCGTTGTCTGAAGATATAGCAATGTCCAGAGGTCAAGTCGCTTCCATGGGTCCTTTTCTCCAAGGTTTTCTGATGGAATGCATCGCAAGCGATTACGCCACGTATCTTCATGGGCTTCCGTTTAACCCCTACAGTCAGTATTGTTTTCTTGGCGATAACGGGAAAACTCTTAAGTGGCGCATTTCAACTCTTACGAATGAAGCATTCGAGCAGATCGCTGCTCCGATTCAGTTGGTAGATTCCATAGAGATAAAGTCTCTCCATCTTTCGCTTCCTGTTGAGCAACGAACTTTAGAGACCATATCGCTCAAGGATCTAACGGATTCAATTTATGCAGACGAATCATCGAAACAGTCGATAACCTTTATTACGCCTGCATCCTTCAAGCAATCGGGATCATATATGTTCATGCCTTCGGTCAGGCTTATATTCCAAAACCTTTTGATGCGCTACGGTCAGGTTTACGAGAATGAAAAGGAGATCGATCCGGGCACGCTTGAATTCATAGAGCAGAACGTTCGCATGGCATCTTACGACCTTCGCTCTCAATATTTCAGTCATGCGATGAATGAGTCGCGAAAAGTGCCGGCGTTCGTTGGCTCCTTAAGATTGTCCATCAGGGGGTCTCAGGCGTTGACCGGTCTCGTGCATATGCTTTCGAAATTCGGGGAGTATTCTGGAATCGGGATAAAAACATCGATGGGGATGGGAGGAATGCGATGTCGGTAGCTTCAGATGAAGGCCCTATGGCCGATATCAATGATGAGGAACGGTTGCGGCTGAAGACAGCCTTGGCGTTTGGGGCGTTGCTGCATGACATCGGTAAGGTGGTGTATCGAGGGGAGTCCGGGAAAGGCACTCATTCCAAGCTTGGCTCTGACTTCATAAAAGATGAAGTAGCTCCTTCCAATTCGGGCTACGATGGCGAGACCGGTTTTCGAATCGTCGAGCAGATTCGATACCATCATGCGAAGGAAATGACCTCCGCCTCGCTCTCAAGCGATTCGTTAGCCTATATCACGTATTTCGCCGACAATATCTCGGCCGGTATGGATAGGAAGAATGAGGGCGACGAAGGACGGACGATGTTCTTCGATCGAGACGCAAAACTAAGAAAAGTCTTCAACATTATCAATGGGCATCATGACGATAATGTCATCGAGCATGATGATTACAATGCGATTCGCGAGGGTCTGCGAAAGAATCTTATCAAGACGGAAGTCTCGTGGAAGCACGTCAATTCAATGATCAACGTGTTGGAGGCTTGGCTTCATGCCGTTCCTTCTTCAACGAACGTTTCCCAGCTCATCGATGTTTCTTTGTTCGACCATGCCAAGACGACCGCAGGCGTAGCCACGTGCATTTATGAGTATCTTGATGAGCGAGGCATAGCCAATTATCAAGAGGCTCTATTCGACAAAAGCTCTTCGGGTGAATACTACGATGCCCCTATGTTTCTCCTGTGCTCGTGCGACATGAGCGGCATCCAAGACTTTATTTATAACATCAGCGGATCTAAGGCACTCAAGCAGCTGCGTGCACGGAGCATGTATCTCGAAATGCTTCTCGAGCATATTGTCGATGAGTTCATCGATCGAGCAGGGCTTACCCGGGCAAACCTTCTGTATACAGGAGGCGGACATGCGTATATGCTGCTGCCGAACACCGTGAAGGCGAAGCATGCGTTCGACTCGGTGAACGCGGAACTCAAGTCTTGGTTCTTGGAGCATTATCGTAACGATCTATATATCGCAAGCGCGTGCATTCCGTGCAGTTCGAACGATTTGGCCAACAAGGGCGACGACAGACATTGCTATCAAAAGATGTTTCAGAGCCTGAGCGCTCGTCTTTCCGAGGTGAAGGCATCCCGATACGACGCCAAGGAGCTCTATTCCCTGAACTTCGGCGACACGGAGGGAATTGACCACAGCCGTGAATGCACGGAGTGCCATCGTTCCGATCTTTCATTGAACTCCGATGGCAAATGCGCCCTTTGCGCTGAACTGGAGGGCATTTCCAAAGATCTGGTTCGAAAAAGCGTCTTCGTTGTAACCGATGAAGACGAAGGTCTGGCATTGCCTTTCGGAAAAACGCTGCATATGTATTCAAGAGAAGAGTATCTTGCGAAAAAGCCCGGTGCAACACGTCTCTACACCAAGAACTCATGGGATGTCGGAGTCGGACTGGCTACCCACATCTGGATGGGAGATTACACGGCGAATGACAAGGGGGAGATTGCAGAATACGCTTCATCGGGTATCACTCTTCCTCCTGTAGAGGGTGCGCACCATAGCCTAGGAATAGAGAGGCTCGGCGTCCTTAGGGCGGATGTTGATAATCTGGGTATCACGTTTTCCCATGGACTGCCTGAGGAGAAGGCTTCGATAAGCCGAACGGCTACGTTAAGCCGTTCCATGAGCTATTTCTTCAAATGCAAAATCAATGAAGTGCTTTCAAATGGGGGATACCAGGCGCAAATCATTTATTCGGGTGGCGATGACCTGTTCATCATCGGAAACTGGTGCGACATCATATACGCCGCCATCGACATTCGGAAGGCCCTCGATGCGTTCACAGGAAATGGGTCTCTGACCATTAGCGCCGGAATTGGAATGTTCGACAAGAAATTCCCCATTGCCCGCATGGCCGCTGAGACGGGTTCTCTCGAGGATGCGGCGAAGATGTACAGGTCTCCCGTCGACAGGAATAAAACGAAGGATGCTGTTGCCCTCTGGTCTGGGGACCAGGTTTTTGGTTGGGAAGAATTCATCGGATCGGTCGCTCCTCGCTTGCAGGAGATACACGACATGTTCGATCGTAATGAAAAGGGCAAGGCGTTCATATACAAGCTGGTAGGGCTTTTGCGCAATTCCGATGATGCGATTTCGGCACCAAGACTCGCATATCTTCTTGCGCGCAGCTTCGCCGATGTCCCCGAAGGGACAGAGTCGAGCAAGAAACTATACGATTGGGCCCAAGACAAGCGAGAGCGCAAGTATCTCGTCACTGCGCTTGAATGGTATGTGTATTCGATACGAGAGAGGGGCTAGCGTGGCGAAGAAGTTGGTTCATATGAAGCTCGACGATAACTTGGTTTTGGATGAAATGAATTACGCCGATTCTGCAGAGAAGGTGATGAGGCGTCTTTCGAGCGAACGCAATAAGAACAATGAGGCGTTTTGCGGCCTAACCACCACCAAACTCAGGCGACTGTATTCTCTGGTCATGAATATATACACCAAGGTCGGCACGCTCGACGATTTCGAAGAGCATAGAACTGACCTCCAATATCTCAAGGTTAAGATGGCATATGAGGCCGGTCGAGACGACTCGGTGAAAGCGTTCTTGAGCAAGACGGGCTTGCGGGAGCTGATTGGTCGGATTGAATCTTACGATCAATTCATTCTGTATTGTCGATACGCAGAGAGCCTGGTCGCGTATTTCAAGTTCTATGGCGGGAAGGAATAAAACCATGAGCTTTACGAAGATAAAGATCGAGGGAATCATCGAAGTGAAGACCGGCTTGCATATTGGCGGAGACGATTCTTTCAGCGCTATCGGGGCTATCGACTCGCCGGTTGTACGCGACCCTCTTTCTCATGAGCCCATCATCCCAGGTTCGACGCTTAAGGGGAAGCTGCGTTCTCTTCTGGCTCGTGACAAGGGTTCTGTGCCTAAGAAGGGAACAGAAGGCTTCGAAGGCGATTGCTTCGAGGTCAAGCGTCTATTCGGTTCAGCACAGAAGGGCAGCAATGTCGATGGAACGGGGCTTCAGATGTCTCGGCTTCAGTTTTCGGATTGTTTTCTCGTCAATAAAGGAAGTCTTCCTCAGGTCTTCGAAACCAAATTCGAGAACACCATCGACCGTCTGACCTCCGAGGCCAATCCTCGTCAGATCGAACGGGTCGTAAGAGGTGCCGAATTCAGGATGGAGATCATATACAACGTCGAGGATCTGGGTCAGATTGACGAAGATTTCGCCAATCTTCAGACGGCTTTTCGCCTTCTTGAAAATGACTATCTGGGTGGTGGGGGCACTCGTGGGAATGGCCGTGTTGTGATGAAATCCCTGAAGGCAATCCGAGTTACTGGCGACGAATCCGTCGTCGTTCCGAGTCTTGTGTGATGTCATGAGCACGCGAATTGTCAAAATCTTCTTCTCCGGCCCTGTGCATTTCGGGCGAGGACGTCTTTCCGACGGCGCGTATGCATGCGATGCGGCAACGTTGTTCAGCGCATTGTATATCGAGGCCTTGAAAGCAGGTTCGGCGGATGCGTTGCTCGATGCCGTCAATCGAGGCGAATGCCAGATAAGCGATGCGTTCCCCTTCATAGGCGAAGACCTGTATCTGCCGAAGCTCATGGCTTCGCCGGCATCGTCGCTTCCCGATGAGACATCGGCTTCCGATTCTCGTATTAAGAAGGCCCACAAGAAACTAAGCTACATTCCCGCGCGTTCATTCAAGGGATTCCTCAGAGGAGATTTCGACGCAATACAGGAACTTCGTATCTTCGAGCAAGGAATCGGCCGGTCGTTCCTGCAAACGAAGGTCAATCTTGTCCGCGAGGACGATGAAGATGCGCTGCCATATTACGTAGGCGGGTTCTCATTCAACCCGTCGGCGGGCATTTATTTCATCGTGAAAGGGAGCTTCGATTTGGAATCCCTACTTGATGGCCTGCAGTACTCTGGATTGGGTGGAAAAAGATCAAGCGGCTATGGACGTTTTACCTATAAGATATTCGATGAGAGAATGCTTAACGGGGTACGACTTGGCGATGCAGGCTCAAGACATCTCCTTCTTTCTACCTCGGCGCCAACGGAGGCCGAACTGAGCGACAGTCTCATCAAAGGAGCTCAATACAAGCTGATACGAAGGGGAGGGTTTGTCCAGTCTTCGTCTCATGCGGCAACGGCCCAAAAAAAGCGCGACATGTATCTCTTCGAATCAGGGTCCGTTTTTGGACGTACGTTCATCGGAAAGGTGTTCGATGTGAACGAAATGCTGGGAGCTCATCCCGTCTTTCGTTATGCTCGAGCGCTATGGATGGAGGTTTGATTTCCATGGCCGTTCGAAACTATACGATGTCATTTACGACAGTCGGACCTGTCCATATTGGTTCGGGCGAGGATCTGGGCAAGAAAGACTACTTCTCCATCAGCAAGAATAAAATCGCCGTTCTTGACGTCCATAAGTTTGCGAGCAAGCTTGATTCTCCTCAGCTTGAAAGGTATTGCAGCTTTCTTGAGACGGATTCGAGGAAGGGCCTTCAGGACTTACTTGACGAGGCCCCAAGCTTCAAGAGAGCTGCCCAGGCTTCCATCGCATACGAATTAGCTGCGCGAGCCAGAAGGGGCTCGTATCAGTATTTTTCCGTGCAGAAATGCATCAAAGATGCGTATGGCAAGCCTTACGTGCCCGGGTCGAGCGTGAAGGGCATGCTTCGTACGGCCTTGATGTGTGCCTTGATCCTAGAGGATAGGGTCTCGTTCCTGGATGATTATGTCGATCCGACCAGGCGGGGCAGGACGTCTCGTGCCGATTCCGCGATGCAAAAGCGCGCATTTTGGCGCGATGTGTTTTACGACCATGATGGTCGGCAGCAGTCGAACGACATTATGCATTACGTATCCGTTTCGGATTCCGCACCGCTTTCAGTCGATGATCTGGTGTTCGTGAAGAAGTACGATAAGTTCTCGAAGAGGGATGACGGCAGCCATAAGCATGATATGGGGAATCGTTCCGATAAGGCATATCGTAAAGGAAACGAACTCCCTATCTATCGAGAGTGCATCAAGCCCGGCACGACGATAACCTGCGCCCTTTCCATTGATGATCGCATCGATGGATTCCTGCCTTTCGGAGCTCTTGATGCAGACTGTTTAAGCAAAGTGCTTGAACAGTCATTCGATTTATACAAGCGGTGCTTTCTGGATATGTATGAAGACGATTCGAAATCGGGGGGAACCGGGGGCCGCGACGCCGATGATGACTTCTGCAACTACGTTGTTCAATCAGGCCCGCTGGCTGGTCGACGTTGTCGCAATCATGCGATTGGGGGGACGGGATATTGCGGCCTACATCAGGATGCGGCAAAGGGCCAGGAGGCTTCTCGGCAAATCACATGTTATCTGGGCGGCGGCGCCGACTTCGACAGTAAAACGGTATTGAACGCATTGTTCGACGATGATGCCAAACGCATCGATGCAATTTCCCACACCCTTTTCGAGCAGTTTCCCACGAAGGTCGACAAGAGCAAGCGGCCGTCCTTGTGGCAGGAGGTTGAAGAGGCTTCATTCAAGCCTCGAGAAATGCGTGCTGTGTTTGATGGGAAAGGGAAGCTTAAGAAGGCAAAGGACGACCATCGCCACTGGAAGGATCCATTCCTGGGGGTTTCCCCGCATACCATGAAATTCGGGATGATCGGCGATGAAAAATATCCAATGGGTAAATGCTCGATCGTGATTCAGGAGCGGTGATGACGACTTTATTTTCTCCCATTGGGACGGCAGATCCCATTACGCAGCTGGGCGATGGTCCAATGCTTCATATCGTTAGGATGCGCAAGCCCGACAAGGTGGTGCTGTTCCTTTCCCCGACCATGATGGCGCATCAGAACGATGATCAGCGATACACGCGTTCTATCGAGCTTCTCTGCGACGCGACGGGTCAGGGACGTCCAAAGGTGGAGCTCGTCGCATCGCCTTATAGCCAGGTTCATAGATTCGATCATTACATCGTTGAATTCGAAGAGCTGCTGAAAAGACTGCCGAAGAGCGAGATGAATGTGGGTATTCTCGTAAACGTTTCCTCGGGATCTCCTGCCATGGAACAGGCCCTTGTTGCCTTGGGGGCATTCGGTCAGCTCAATCTTGAGCTTATTCAAGTCCCCACGCCGAGGAAGGGGGAGAACGATAAGAACGATCGAGAAAACCCCGACGCTTACGATCTTGATGTACTTTGGGCGCTTAATCCTGATAACGAGCGCATGGAATGCCGAGCGGAATCAATCGAGCTCCCTAATTTCAAGGAACGACTTCTGAAGGATAACATCGCGACATTGATCGATGTCTACGATTATGATGCAGCCGCAAGCCTGGCATGCAAGTCGAGCACCCTATCTCAATCGGCGATGAATGGAATTAAAGCCGCCGCTAATCGCTTACGACTGAGCAGAGGTAGCGCCGACAATTCTGTTTCTGAGTTTCTTTCGGTCATGGAGGTCCGGCTTCGCCAGGGGAATTATGGCGACTTCGCTAGGATGGTCACTCCTGCGTTCACCCATGTGATGAGGTCGGTTTTGCACGGGGTGTTGCCGGAGAAAAGGTATCTGAAGCGAAAAAGGGATGGCTCTTTCGGAGATAGGCTGGACGAAGCTTCTATCAGGGAAGACCAAAAGCTCAGCGGAGTTTTTGGTCGCCTCTCATCGAATGGCATACCTCGCTACCTTACGAATGAATGCCTTTCGGCCCTTGTTGAGGAATACTGCGAAGATGTTGAGGTGAAAAGCCTTGTTAGTAAATTGAGGTGTTTTGAAAAGAAGGTGCGAAACGGCCTTGCGCATGAAATCCAAGAGGTGAGGAGGGAGCGGATCGAAAAAGAGGGTGGCATGCCTCTTCAGGAAGTGTTGGATTCCCTTATGAAGCTTGCCGGTTCACGGTCTGGATACTACGACGATTTGAACAAGGGTCTGCTTGGTCAGTTGAAGAAATAGCATGGTATTGAGGAGATGGGTGTCATGGCGCATCTCTACCTTATGGAAAGCGATGTGAAGGTTGGTCTGCGGGAAAATCAGGTCGTTATAACGTATTTCGATAACCGTGGGGATGCCAGAAGGCTACCCATCGAGGGTGTTGATGGGATCTCGGTTTTCGGCATGCCCCAACTATCGACGCAGCTGATCAGGGAGTGCATTTCACGAAATATTCCTATCGGATATTACTCTGATGACGGTCATTATTTCGGTAACGTAAGCTCGTCGGAAAGCATAGATCCACTGCGGCAGAAGAGGCAGGTCTATCTGACGGATGACGATTCGTTTTGCCTGGATTGGTCGAAGAGGATCATCGCCGCGAAAATCCAGAACAGCATCACGCTCCTCTATTATTTCGAACGCGATCATCAATTCATTGATGATGAATTACGCGGATTGCATCACTCACTTGCTCATTTGAAATATGCGGAGAGCGTCGATGCGGTTTTAGGATACGAGGGAAATGCCGCGCGCAATTATTTCGAGTGTCTCCCGAAGGTGCTGAGGAATGAGGAATTCTTGTTCGTGGGTCGCAGTTCGCGTCCTCCGAAGGATCCGTTCAATTCAATGATTTCTTATGGTTACAGCCTGCTCTATCGCAACATTATTGGTGCGATAGAGCAGCATGGTCTGCATCCTTATTTCGCCTTCATGCATAAGTTGAAGTTCGGACACGCGGCATTAGCTTCGGATCTGATTGAGGAATTTCGCGCTCCTCTGATCGATAAAGCGGTTGTCGAGATGGTGAATAACGAAGAGGTCCGAGCATCGGGGTTTTATCGAAATGATCATGGCGCCTTATATATGGATAAGGAAACTGCCCGCATCGTAACTAATCGGCTTTCGGACATTATCGCAAAAGGACACAGATATTTTCTTGATGTGAATGACAGCCGTACGTATGGATTTCAGGTGGCTCTGGATAAGAAGATGGGAAACGTGCTTGAAGCGATTGAAAGACGAGATGCGAGCTTGTATATCCCTTATGTATGGAGGCCCGATTGGTAGCGGAAGAAGGAAAACTTGTTCGGACCAGTTGTTCGCCTGGTAGAGTGAACGGCCCATCTCCTGCAGAGAATAGGTATTACGTGATTGTGCTGTTCGATATTTCAGATGCGAAGAAGTATCGTCTTCTAACTAAGGTCCTTAAGGGATACGGAACGAGAATTCAGAAATCCGTTTTTGAGGCTCAACTCAAGAAATCGCAAATCAAAACGTTAATTGCATCTGTAGAAAAACTGATGTCATCTAGGCGATTCTTTAATCCGGACGATAACATTCGAATTTATGAAATTGCAGGTCATTGCGACCTGACGATATTCGGGGAGTGCCGCATCGATGTGATTGAGGATAATATATTTGTATAGCAGCGTTTTTTGCTGGATTGGGTTATTCTAAAGCGGTGCATGGTAGCAAAGGCATATGGATTTCTTTTTCGAAAAACATCTATTTTATGCCTATTACTCTGCTCTGTCCATGCCATTGATCAGGCTTAATCCCCGAGAGGGGACGGAAACCCTTGGATAGTGAACACACCGGGATTGAGAATAACCAGGCATTGATCAGGCTTAATCCCCGAGAGGGGACGGAAACTATCGCCGCTGGCGACCTTGGTCGCGAACGTGTAAACGAGCAATTGATCAGGCTTAATCCCCGAGAGGGGACGGAAACAAGAGCGAATGCCTTGATGTCAATGCCGTCGACATGAAATTGATCAGGCTTAATCCCCGAGAGGGGACGGAAACCAATCGGCAGGCAATGGATGGAATAGGAAAGCCAGGAATTGATCAGGCTTAATCCCCGAGAGGGGACGGAAACCGTCGACATGAATATCGAACATGGACATGAGTATTCCTTATTGATCAGGCTTAATCCCCGAGAGGGGACGGAAACTTCGTCTCGGTTGTCCTGCGGTCGCCTTCCCCGACATTATTGATCAGGCTTAATCCCCGAGAGGGGACGGAAACTCTCCGAAAATGCTTCGATGATCAAACATAAAAGCATACTATTGATCAGGCTTAATCCCCGAGAGGGGACGGAAACCCGATAGTAACCTTATAATATGACCAAGCAAGTTCATAATTGATCAGGCTTAATCCCCGAGAGGGGACGGAAACCATGAACAGGAACCCTTCGTCGCAACGATTCTTCGTCATATTGATCAGGCTTAATCCCCGAGAGGGGACGGAAACAAGGAAAGGAGCCATATACCATGGCGAAGCTCATCAAGAAATTGATCAGGCTTAATCCCCGAGAGGGGACGGAAACCCTTGGCGATCTTGTCGGTATCTCCCAGCATGTCTAATCCATTGATCAGGCTTAATCCCCGAGAGGGGACGGAAACTCGGGCATCTTGCAGCCTTCGGGATACATCTCGGCGAATTGATCAGGCTTAATCCCCGAGAGGGGACGGAAACCAAGATCGTCTCGACGACTGATGGCATTCAGGCCATCGAATTGATCAGGCTTAATCCCCGAGAGGGGACGGAAACGTTGACGAAATCTTCCATCTTCTTGGCCATCATCGCCATTGATCAGGCTTAATCCCCGAGAGGGGACGGAAACGTTTATATCATCGAGCTGCGAGTCCATCTCTTCAAGATTGATCAGGCTTAATCCCCGAGAGGGGACGGAAACACTTTGTCAACAGGGGGAGAGTTAAACTCACCAAATAAATATTAAATTGATCAGGCTTAATCCCCGAGAGGGGACGGAAACGATCGCCTGCTTCGGTGACAAGGACCTGATAGCCATCGAAATTGATCAGGCTTAATCCCCGAGAGGGGACGGAAACTACTCGACATCGATTTCGGCGAACGATCCGTCGATCTCGTCGTTATTGATCAGGCTTAATCCCCGAGAGGGGACGGAAACTCCGCCGCGTCTATCCAGTGCTAACCGAAGACGAGGACATTGATCAGGCTTAATCCCCGAGAGGGGACGGAAACGAGCATGCGTTCGGCAACTCCGGCATCCTGATGCCATTGATCAGGCTTAATCCCCGAGAGGGGACGGAAACCATCGCCGCATCATGAATCTCGTTGTAATCGTAATTCATATTGATCAGGCTTAATCCCCGAGAGGGGACGGAAACGACCTCAAGCCCTTCACCGTTCAGACGAAGCTTAACTATTGATCAGGCTTAATCCCCGAGAGGGGACGGAAACGCATTCGGCCGCCGTAATCGGAAAACCGTTCACGAAAATTGATCAGGCTTAATCCCCGAGAGGGGACGGAAACCGTGAAGGTCGGCGATCATAGAATAGCCGTTGCATGATTGATCAGGCTTAATCCCCGAGAGGGGACGGAAACCGTGATTTCGCTGGTCCTCGCATTCGCCGCGACGCGCATATTGATCAGGCTTAATCCCCGAGAGGGGACGGAAACAATTTACGGCAATCCCCTCAAGCAGCAGATTCACAAATTGATCAGGCTTAATCCCCGAGAGGGGACGGAAACGTGATGGAATACTTCCAACGAGGAAGCAGCATCAGCCGCCAATTGATCAGGCTTAATCCCCGAGAGGGGACGGAAACATGGTGACTAGTTCTTTCATGGTTACCTCCAAGCTCGTATTGATCAGGCTTAATCCCCGAGAGGGGACGGAAACGATCTCGATCACGGTGTCCTCGTCCAGGTCTTTTACAATTGATCAGGCTTAATCCCCGAGAGGGGACGGAAACAGAACGTATGTTCGTGTATTGTTAATACAGATCGATTATTATTGATCAGGCTTAATCCCCGAGAGGGGACGGAAACTCTGAATAAACGACAGTGCAATTGTGTTTGTAGGTTCTGCATTGATCAGGCTTAATCCCCGAGAGGGGACGGAAACTCGTTTCCAAATCGTACGCGACGCCCGCGGGCGTGAGATTGATCAGGCTTAATCCCCGAGAGGGGACGGAAACAATCGAGCACGTATCCGATATAATCCAACCGTTCGTTATTGATCAGGCTTAATCCCCGAGAGGGGACGGAAACCATCATGGGCGCAGTAAAGCAGCTCGCGATCCGTGAGAGATTGATCAGGCTTAATCCCCGAGAGGGGACGGAAACAACGGGATTACGGAGTAATGGACTCGGTACAGCATCAGATATTGATCAGGCTTAATCCCCGAGAGGGGACGGAAACTAGATTTCATGGAGTTTGAGTGTATGTTAATCTTGTGAATTAATTGATCAGGCTTAATCCCCGAGAGGGGACGGAAACTCGGGATGACCTCCATACGTACGCATTGCCTTAATATTGATCAGGCTTAATCCCCGAGAGGGGACGGAAACGTCTTCTCGCCGTCCCAGGTGAATACGCGGGTCACCCATTGATCAGGCTTAATCCCCGAGAGGGGACGGAAACAATTCATCATGCTGAAATATTTCCACTGATTGGGGGTGCGGACAAAAACTTGGACCGCGAAGGGTCCGGGAAGGGTGGACTGGGCAAGATAAATCGGACACCAAGTCAAGGATGAAAGGTGGAACGAGCAAGATAGATCGGACGCCGAGTTAAGGGCGGAAGACGGAGCGAGCGAAAGCCTGGATAACGAAACCTGAAGACTTTTTCTTGGGTTTCGTTATCCAGGACAAGCATCTTCCGACGAGCGAAAGATGCTTGTCGTCGAGCTGCCAATTGCGATACGCCCAGCCGTTGTTCGCTCTTAGGATTCCGTCTCTCTAGGTGGTGCCGGAACTTTCGTTTTAATCGTGCAGAGCAACGCGAGAAGCAGCGTGATCCCGAGATACACGGGAACGCTCATCGCGGTGCCGGTGTTTTCAAGCAGCATGAGGCAGATGGTCGGGGCGAGCGTTCCTCCGAAAACGCCGGCCATCTGAAAACCGATGCTCGTTGCCGTGTAGCGGACATGTACTGGGAACATGGCCGGCAGATGAGAGGCGAGCGGTGCCCAGAGCATTGCAAGGCAGAAAAGCGACACGAACGCTCCGGCGAGGATAATCGTGGGATTCTGCGTGTCGAGCAAAAAGATATACGCGAACGCATACAGCATGTTGACGACGGCGCCGACGATGAGGACCTTGCGGGTCCCCCAACGTCCGCAGAGCCAGCCGAAGATCGGCGTGCCGACCATTTGTCCGAGCGAGGCGAATACGCCGACCAGCAAAGCCGAACCGCTCGTTATGCCGATGCGGGGCAGATAGACCAAGGGAAACATCGCGAAGACGTAGAAGGCCGTGTCTGATCCGATACGCGTTCCGATAGCCAGAAGCACTTCTCTACCATGGTTTTTCACGACATCCATCAACGGTGCCGGACGGCTCTCCTCCTTGCGTTCAAGGAACTCGGGCGATTCTTCGATGCCGAAACGCATGTAGAATCCGATGACCACCAATACGGCGCTTGCCAGGAAAGGAATGCGCCATCCGCCTCCTAGGAGAAACGCTTCGCCGCCAAGATCCGATATAAGCGAAAGCGTGCCGCTCGCCAAGAGAAACCCTAATGGCGAAGCGACCTGCACTATGCTCCCGAGAATGCTTTTCAGTCTTGGTGAAGTCGTGTACTCGTTCACCATGAGCGCAGCGCCGCCCCATTCTCCACCGAGGGCCACACCCTGCAAAAGGCGCAGGATGCATAGCGCAACGGCACCGAACGACCCAGCCGTCGCGTAATCCGGCAAGCATCCGATGAGAAACGTCGCGCCTCCCATGATGAGGAGTGCAACGATCAGAACGTTTTTTCTGCCGACCTTGTCGCCGAAGTATCCGAATACCAACGCGCCCAAAGGGCGGGCGATGAAAGCTACCGAATAGGTTACGAGCGATAGCAGGAGCGCTACGGTTGGAGGCATGGATACGAAGAACACTGCGGGGAATACAACCGCCGCTGCCGAGCCGTAGACGAAATGGTCATAGAATTCGAGCATGGTGCCGGACATGCTTGCTAGGGTGACTTTGAACATACGTTTCTTTTTCGGCACATGAGCGTCCGATTCAGTCACGGCGTCTCCTCCTTGCTGTCCAAACGAGTCCGCATAGTTATCTGCTTGACGCTTGCCCGTGTGCGTCCTGTCCGATTAGAGGAGAAAGAAATGGTTGGATGAGTTCGTGGTTTCGCTTTATGAGGTACTCGAGGTAGTTGCCGATACGTCCGTCATCATTCTTTTTTCTTGCGTATGACATGGGAGAAGGTTGTCGCATGATGTCTTTCGCAGACAGTGCGCAAAGCTTTTTCGCGGCGATCCATCGGTCGGCGATGGGTTTAGGCAGAAACCCGATGCCCAAGCCCATCACGTGGCAGTGAATTTTGGTTTCGAGATCGGGAACGATGATTTCTTCTTGCCCTTCGAGACGCCAGGCGGGACGCCCGATGGAATGGGTCGAGGTGTCTTGAATATTCACAACGGGATGCTGCTTGATGGAATCGCCATCGACTTCGATCCCCGTACGTAAGATGGGATGATTCGGCGAGCAAACCAATACCCATTCGACAAGGCCGAGAGGAGTGGTGACGAAGCGCTCGTCTATGGAATGGTGGGAGGGCGCCCCTATGGCAAAAGATCCTCCCTCATGGACCATATAGTCCCAAACGCCGGTGAATACGGATTTCTGCACGTTAAGCGCGGCAGATCCGAACTTTTCGCTGAGATGGGCGAGCAGTTTCGCAACGGCGACGCCGTCGTAGAGAAGGTTATTGACGACCAAAGTGAACGAAGGTTCGATTCCCGTCTTGATCGCGTCGAGTTCGTCATAGAAACCGCGATGGAATTCAAGGAGATCCTGCGCTTTGGCGGCAAGTCTCTTTCCCGCTGTCGTAGGAGCGATGGCATGGGTCGTGCGCTCGAGAAGCTGGATGCCGAGGGATTCTTCAAGCGCCTTGATGCGATAGCTGACCGCCGAAGGCGTTTTATAGAGAGCAGATGCGGCGGCTGTTAGGCTGCCCTCTTCAATGACCAGGAGAAAGGTCTGTAAGGCCTCGAGATCGAGATGGTGTTGAGATTTGAGACCCATACCAGCATCGTTCCTTCATGGAGGCTTGCGGGGACGGCATGTTTTTCAAGAACATAGTAGCAACCGCCATGCCGCGCGGTTTTGAGCATTTTTCACAACAGCCATGAGCATATTTTCAGTTCCCTTGCTTGGGGCCTTCCTATACTTTGCAGCAAGACGTCTTGCCCGATGTGTTCGACGATGCTCGAAGCAAGGTGGTGATCGCCCTATTCCAGAATCTTCTTTTCGAAGTGAAATCCTGAAAGGCACCTCTCCAAGAATGCACCTTCGAACAATAGGAGCGTAATGTGAAAACCCTGAGTTCCGTACGCAAGAATACGTATTACGACTCGGTCACCCTTATGGGCATTTCAAAGAAGCTCAATGACCTGCCGGATATTCTATCCGTCTCGGTAAGCATGGGAACCGACATGAACAAACAGATCCTCATCGACGGAGGCTTCGATGCCTCTTCGATCGGGGATGCCGGGCCGAACGATCTTATGATCGCCTGCAGCTTCGAAGACTCCGTACGCGAAGAGGATGTTCTTGCGGATCTGGAAGCGGCATTGAAAAAACAGGTCACACAGAAGGATCGTGATTCCGAACGCCCGCGTACCTTGACGCGGGCCGCCGAAGATATCGATGCCAATATCGCCGTGATATCCGTGCCGGGCATGTACGCCGCCGCCGAAGCGCGAAAGGCTCTCGAGAAGGGTCTGCATGTCCTCATGTTCAGCGACAACGTGAGCCTTGACGACGAAATAGCCCTTAAAGACCTCGCTCACGGCAAAGGCCTGCTGATGATGGGGCCTGACTGCGGGACGTGTGCATTCCAAGGCGTCGCCTTCTGCTTCGCGAATGCCGTCCAGCGCGGCAGCATCGGCATCGTAAGCGCGTCGGGAACCGGCGCCCAGGAGGCAGCAGTTCTCCTTGATTCGTGGGGAATGGGCGTAAGCCAGATCATAGGAACCGGGGGAAGGGATTTGAGCATCGAAGTCGGAGGCCGTATGTTCCTTGATGCTTTCGATGCTCTCGAGGCCGATGAGGGCACATCTCATATCCTGCTCATCTCCAAGCCTCCTCACGAAACCGTGGCGAGAAAGGTAAGGGATCGTGCGGCACGATCCACTAAACCCGTAGTGGCTTGCTTTCTCGGCGATGTCGCAGAAGACCTTTCCGAAACGGTGCTGTTCAAAAGCGACATCGTCTCCGCCGTCGATGCGTTGGCCCTATTGGTCGACTCCTCGTTCTCCGCTCCTGAAGAAAGCGCGATCGAAGTCGATTGCATGCCGGATGGATCGTATGTACGCGGTTTGTTCTGCGGGGGCACGCTCATGGAGGAAGCGAAGATGACGTTTATGTCTTCTCTGCCCGACGTTGACGTATATGCGAACTCGGCGAAAGGTGGTTCCATTCCTCTTGACGATTCGTCGGAAAGCCGCGGACATGCATTCCTCGACCTGGGAGACGATGCATTCACTCAGGGCAAGCCCCATCCCATGATTGATCCTCAGACACGCAACGCCCGCATTGCGCAGGAGGCTGCCGATACCGAAACTGCGGTTATCCTTCTCGATTTCGTCCTGGGCTACGGTGCGCATGAGGACCCCGTCGGCGCTGCGCTTCCGGCTATTCACAAGGCGAATGTGTCATGTCTTGAAAGCGGGCGCACGATGGTGTTCATCGCATACGTTTTGGGAACGGATGCCGATCCGCAGGACAAGCAACATCAAGAAGAGATGCTTGCGCAAGAAGGCGTCTTGGTGTGCCAGACCAATGTCCAGGCAGCTAATCTTGCCGCGTCTATAGTGAAGGGGCTGCGATAATGTCAAACGCTCAGACTTTGTTTTCCGACGACCTCCGCGTAGTGAACGTGGGCGCTTCGCGATTCTGCGATGACCTCGAATTGCAGGGAGTCGCTTGCGTTAATGTCGATTGGACGCCGCCTGCCGCAGGATCTCCCGATTTGATCCGAGCCCTTTCGACGCTCATGTCGCCGGAGATAGATGCTGCGAATCGAGTTGCCGTGGAGCGGTATTGTTCGGTGCGTCCTCATCTGGTGGATTTCCAGCTGGCAAAAGACGTGATTCCCGGTATGCGGCCCAATCTGATTCTGCATGCGGGTCCTCCTATCACATGGGAGAACATGTGCGGGCCCATGCAGGGTGCTGTCATGGGGGCGCTCATTCTTGAGGGATTCGCGAGCACTCCTGAAGAGGCGGCAGAAGTAGCCGCTTCGGGCGATATAGATTTCGAACCCTGTCATGACCATGACGCCGTAGGTGCCATGGCGGGCGTCATCTCGTCGAATATGGTCGTTCAAGTTTTGGAGGATAAGACCAGCGGACATCGTGCTTTCTGTCTTGTTCCCGAAGGCATGGGCGGGAAGCTGTTGCGTTACGGCGCCTATGCTCCCGAGGTCATCGACGGCCTCAGGTGGATGGCCTCCGAGTTCCGCGAGGTCATGCATGCGGCGCTGAGCACCTCGGAAGAGGGAATCGACACGCTGGCGCTGCAGTTCCAGGCGCTGCATATGGGCGATGAGGGTCATAACCGCAACAAGGCGGGTACAAGCATGCTTCTGCGCGCCCTGTTTCCCCTCCTGCTCGATTCGGGCATGCCCTTCGATAAGGTGAAACGTGCGGTTGAATTCATCAACGGAAACGATGGGTATTACCTCAGCATCAGCATGCCCACATCCAAACTGTGCCTCGATGCGGCGCGCGACGTGAGAAGCAGTTCCATGGTTACCGCTATGTGCCGCAATGGCGTTGAATTCGGCATTCGCGTTTCAGGTCTGGGGGATCGATGGTTCACCGGTCCGGCGCAAATGGTTCGCGGCTTGTATTTCCCTGGTTTCGATGACGACGATGCGAATCCCGACATGGGCGACTCGTGCATAACCGAAACTGCCGGAATCGGCGGATTCGCTCTGAGCGGTGCTCCTGCAATCGTTCAGCTCGTCGGGGGAACGGCGGCCGAAGGGGTCGATATCTCCAAGCGGATGTACGACATAACGTTGTATGAGAACGGCAACTTCTCTCAGCCCGTCCTTGATTTCCGTGGGTCGCCTACGGGTATCGACATTCGCAAGGTGGTTGAAACCAACATCCTTCCCGTTATCGATACGGGAAGCGTGCATAGGCTTGCCGGTATCGGCCAGATCGGCGCGGGCATTACGGCGCCTCCCATGGAGTGCTTCGAGAAAGCCCTGCTTGCTTTTGAAGAAACATACGGAACGAACTGCTAGGAGGCCATCATGGATGAGATTATCAACAACCCATTGCTATGGGTCATCTGCTCGGTAACCGTTTTGATCATCGCCTTTCAGTTGGTCGCCTATTTCCGATTGACAAGGAAGCAGGCGAAGGCTTTGGACATGCCTGACAAGACATGCTCCCAATCGCTTCGCGTAGGCCTTATCACGGCTATAGGTCCGGCGCTTGGCATCGTCATCGTCATGGTCGGCCTCATGGCGGTTCTCGGGCATCCGCTTACGTGGATGCGCTTGACCATGATCGTGTCCGCCTCTAACGAACTTGCCGCGGCTCAAATCGGAGCTGAAGCGACGGGCACCGTGTTCGGCGGTGCCGACTACACTCCCGAAGCTCTTATGGTGTCTTGGTTCGGCATGTGGCTCAACGGCGTGGGGTCTTTGGTCGCATGCGTCCTGTTCGCTAAGTCGCTTGGGAAAATCAAGAACAAGGTCGAAGGGGGAAATCCGCGCATCCTCGCGATCGTCAGCGGTGCTGCCATGTGTGCCATTTATGGCAACCTGAGTGCCGGCTCGCTTATGGGGGGCGCCGATTTCGTAGCTGCATGGCTTACCGGCGGCATCGCAACGCTTCTGTTCTACAAGATTGCGCAGAAGCACGAACGTCTCAAGGAATACAGTCTCGGACTCGCCATGATTCTCGGCACGCTTGTGGGCGCCGGCATACACATGGTTGTCTAGATAGGAGTTTCTCATGGATAACGCCACCTACGAAAAGAACTGGACCAAGCCCGTTCATCTCATTGGCCGAATCACCCTCATCGGCGTCTGCATCTCATCGTTTTTACCCGTCGCGTTTCTCTACTTTGCCTACGGTATCGTTCCGCCGATCGACTGGATCATCAAGGATGTGGTGTTGATTGCTGCGTCGTTCGGCTTCATTTGGCTTATCGAGCCCATTACATTCTTTCCGGTGCTGGGCACCATCGGAAGCTACGAAGCGTTTCTGACAGGCAATATCGGGACGAGCAAGCTTCCCGCCGCGGCCGTCGCTCAGGATTTGACGCGCGTCGAGCCGGGATCGAAAGAAGCCGAAGTGGTATCTTCCCTAGCCATCATCGGATCCACCATCACCACGGTCGCGTTCGTCTGCATAGGCGCTTTCGCAGGAACGTTCATCTTGGGCGCTCTGCCCGAAGAGGCTCTCGATGCGGTCAAATCCTATGTTGCGCCCGCGGTGTTCGGATCCCTCATGGTCACGTTCGCCATCAAGTTTCCCAAGGTCATTCCTATAGCCATCGGTACGCCCCTTCTTCTCCGCATCTTCGCGGGCGGGGTTATACCCGGATACTTGTATATCGTGTTCACCATTGTGGCCACGATTGCCGCGGCCGTGATCATATACAAGAAACGCATCAAGGGAGAAGAACAGGAAGCGTAGCGATTCATTGCTGCGAGCGGGCCGACGTCACCGCGTTCGGTTCGCTCGCAGCGCGGGAATGCCTATGATCAAAGCATGCAATATAGAATTCATGGATAGGGATTGGGTCTGTGCGGCTCAGTCGCATGCGAGCATGCGAGCATGCGCTTCGTTCGAACATGTCGTCAACTTCTCCATGCCTTGCGGTTCGCTGGCCCGCAACAAGCAGAATTGCCGATTGCAGTATTGTCGCGATGCATGTGGCAATATGGTTCGCGATGCTACGGTATGGATAGGAACAAGATCGTGCGACTTCGCTCCAGGAGGGCTCGTGGTCGATGCCCTGGAACTGCCGATATTCGTCCGTCGCGCGAAAACGCTTCGTATCGTCGAAGAGGACGGTGGATGCTACAGGCTCGTTATCGTCGATGATGAGGAACGTCGCCATACGTGGCACGCTAGAACGTCTTGCGGTACGTTTGACGGAACGTTGCTCGACTTGCTTTCGGTCGGATCGCAGCCTCTGCCTTCAGCAGCCTGCTTGGATTCCATACGAGAAGCATTTCGCCTTCATGGCAAAGCGCAGTCGCCGTTCATGGAGGATTTCGCAAGGAATCCGTCGGTAGACGGACGGATGAGCAAGGAGCTTGTTGCGAACGGCATGCTGTTTTGCGACCTGATGGCATCTTCTGCCGCTTCTTCGAGAGCAATGTCTTTGGTGCTTTCTCGGATCGTCGGATTAGGCGTGGGGCTCACCCCGTCCGGAGACGACTTCATCATCGGAGTATTGGCAATCGCTCGAGCGTTTTCCCTGTCAGGAGGGTTAGGAGATGCTTTGGTCGAGATTGTCGATATGCTGGCGCAAAACACGACGAGGATCTCTCAGCATTACCTTATGTCAGCCGTTCGCAGCCGATTTTCCCAAAGCGTGGTCGATGCGGTTCATGCGGTTCTTTGCGGCGATTTGCATATGAGCACCGGCGCATCCGAGGCATCTTTCAGGACGCTTTTGAATCATGGATCGACTTCTGGTACCGATACGCTTGCAGGGATGGTGGCAATGCTGCAAGCGTGTTCTTGCTCATTTCATCAAGATGTCTTAAACGCTTCGGCCATGCGACATTCACAGTTCGCTTCTTAGGTGGCATTGGGATGTTCTGCCATCACACTTCCTCGTCTAGGTCTACAAAGCTGCAATCCGCGATGTCCTTGCGCCGATGCAGGACGCGATAGATGACGATGCGCTTGCTGTCGAAGCGGTAGAATACGGTATGCATGCCGGCGAGGACGCGGTGGTGGTCATGATGGGCCGTGTCTTCGAGGACGACGCGTCTACCCATGCTTGGGAATGCTTGCACCTGGCGTATGGCATCGTCGATCATCTGTATGGTCGACAGGGCGGCTTGGGGGTTCTTGCATTCGAGGCCGAGATAGATGGCGATGGATTCGCGATCAAGCTGCGCACGCGGCCGCCATTCGACCTCATGCATAGGTGAGTCCCCAAATTTCGAAGAGTTTGCGCATCCGATCATCTGCATCTCGGGACGAAATGGTCTCAGGACGGTACTTCTCTTCTATTTCGGCTTCGATGAGCGCCGCACGAACACGGGCGCTTTCGATCCGGGCTTCGTAGGTTTCGCTGTCCATCAGAACGAACGCAGGCGTTCCGTTTTTGGTGAGCACGATAGGCTCTTGATTTTCAACAGCCTGGTCGCATACGTCGTTGAGCTTCGTGCGAAGGTCGGTTATGGGGCGGATTATCGGCAAAGGTCTTTCAAGCATGGGCATAGCGGTTGCCTCTCATTCAAATGAGTATTGAGCTTTATTATAGAGTGAATTACATACTGAATTACGTATTGAATAAGAGCTGTATCGCGTTTTAAAGATGTTACGGAATACAGCAGGAGGCGCAGGTTGGAGTCGACCCCGGCCATCTCCTTGCGCACATGGCTCCAGTCGGGATCGGAGAAGACGTCCTCCTCCACATGCCTGTCGGGGCAGAAAGGCTCCTTTCGTCTGGACTGCATGGCAAGTCCTAGCTTAGGATATGCAGCTTAATACATCCAAGAAATCGTCCGGAGCCCCAGGCCTCTCGAACGAAAGAAAGTTGGCACCGAATCCGAGGATTCGGTGCCAACCTGGCAAGCTGCCGAATAAGATTGACGCGAATTAAGTCATTACTCGATAGATTGAACCGTAGATACGGAATTTGCTGCTAGTGAGCCATTCTCGTTTTCCCACTTAAGGTTCTTGGAGAACTTGTAAGCCAGAAGGAGCAGGGCGCCGATCAGTATATCGATCCCGATGCATACGCCGAATACCGCGGCGAAGCTGCCTGCTGCGCTGTAGATGGTAGTCATGAAGGGCATGCCGAACGCACCGACGATGTAGGCAATGGTGCAGATCCATGCGAAAATCTGGCCGAAATCCTTCGAGCCGAACAGCTCGATGATCAGACAGGTCAGGCCAGCACCAGCTACTACGTACATAACGTCGTTGACTGCTGCGCCCGCAATGGCGACGGTGGAGTTGGTGGAGCCGATAATGAGCAAAATGAAGGACACAATGCATAGGCCGATCCAAAACAACAATGCATGCTTCGTGCCAAACTTATCGCAGGATGAGCCCACGAAAATATTGAAGAAGATATCGGCGAAAGACGCCGCAGAAACCATCAGGCCGCCGATCATGGGATCAAAGCCGACTTCTGCCGCAAAGGTAGGGAACAGCTGATTCATGCAGACCGTGAGCTGAACGAGGGATAAAAACATCACGCACAGCCAGAATGCAGGCGCTCGCAGAGCAGACTTGAAGGACACTCCGGAGACTTTGGCGAAGGATTGAGTTCCAGCAACCTTGACATCAGGCTCGTAACCGTAAGGGAGCATATTTTTATCTGCGGGGCAGTAGCGAATAATGAGGATTACGGACGGCAGTACCAGAATGGCCGAAACCGCTGCCAATATCAGATAGCTCATGCGCCAACCCACAGCCTCGATGACGGCGGTGATGGCGGGGCTCATGATGAGCATGTAGATGGAATTGATAGTCCAGGCGAGGCCTATGGCAAGACCAGCTTTCTTAACGAACCACTGGTCAACTACGGTAGACATGCAAACACCCGTGGTGAAGCCCATGCATATGCCGATGATGACGGAAGAAATCCAGAATTGCCATGCCTGGGTATAAAAAGCCATGCAGGCGCCCGCAACCAGAAGGATGACGGAGATGATTGGCAGGCCGGGTTTGCCAATCAGCTTGGGGAGGTATTTACCCGCAAAAGGCATGCCCACGGCGACGCCGAGCAGCGTTCCTGTGAAATAGTAGGAGAAAAGCGTATAGTCAAGGTCAAGGCTTTCGCAGACAGGCACCATGAAGCATCCTGCTACGACGCTGTAGGAGCCGGTGGTGCCTGCGGACATCAAGCCCAGCGCAACAACGAGAATCCAGGCGAACTTATTGCTGCATTTCAATTGGGTGTTTTTCATTTTCTTTCTCTTTCTACTGGAAGAAAGGTGGCTCGGTTCCATTCGAGCTATTCATGCCTATGTAACGAGCCAGATTTTCCTTAGCTTCGTTCGAGCGAAAATCCTAAAGCCCAAGGACGGCACACATCATGGCCTTGATAGTGTGCTGACGATTCTCGGCCTCGCGGAAGATGACAGGCGCATTGCGCTCGAAGCACTCGTCGGTGATTTCGAAACCGGTGCGAATAACTTCGCGGGACCATTCATCGGGGGCTTGTGCCAATAGATTGCGGCCCACGCGGTGGTTGGCATTATGGGTAGAGGGCAGCTCGTGCATAGCAAAGATGTCGGGATTGCCGGTGCGGGTCAGGAGTTCGCTGGAAACGCGGTAGGGCAGCAGTTCCTTTGCGTAACGCATGTAGGAGTCGTACTGTTCGGGGTTGCAGACCTCATCGCCGACCTCAGGATTATCGTAGCGCCATTCCTCGGTCACAACAACGTCGATGCCTTCTAGGGCATTCAAGTCAGAAGTGCAAACGAATTCGCGGTCGGGAGCCCAGCGATTGAAGCAATCCTGAACGTCTTTTTGCATGTCCGTGCACATCTGCTTTGCAAGTACGTCGGGACCTATGGCATAGAAATCCATGTTCAGGATGGCAGCTAGACGTCCGTACCAGAAGGGGGCACCCGCGCAGTTTCCTACGAAGGCCATTCTCTTGCCCTTGCAGGAACCGGAACCGCCCCACTGCTCTTCCATGGTCAGAGCATCGGCGAGCATTTGGGTGGGGTGGTCTCCCAGAGACAGGGCGTTGATGACAGGGACGTCGGAAATATCGGCGATCTTGTAAATGTAAGATTCCTCTTTCTGCGCGCGCCAGACGATTAAATCGTACATGGCAGAGAACACACGAATGGAATCTTCTAGGGTCTCGGTGTCGTTCACATGGGAATTGGATAGGTAGGTGAAGCCCATGTCCAAATCGTTGCAACTGGTCTCGAAGGCGCAACGGGTGCGGGTTGATCCCCATTCGAAGTTGGACAGCACGTTTTTGCCGCCGAACCAATGCTGGTTAACGCCGGCCTTCTTTTGGGCCTTGAGGGTTGCGGACAGATCGATTAGATAGCGGAATTGTTCGGGGGTCATTTCCTTGATATTAAGTATGTCTTTGCCGATAAGAGTGTTACGCATTGCTTTCTCCTTGAAGAGATTGAAGGTGGATTTCGTAAGTGATGGCCGCTCCCGCTGCATTGCGACGCATCTGAAATTGGCGTCAAGCTTTAGGCGTCTGCTGCAGCCACATCTTTGGTCCAGCAGTGGACGCCGCCGCCCATGAGGTTGAGTGCTAAGGAGTCGATCATGATGATTTCACGGTTTGGGAAGCAGGATTCCAAAACGGTTTTCGCCTGATTGTCGCGGCGGCGAATGTCCTCATCCATGCCTTCGTGCCAGTAGCGCTGGCCTAGAACCACGTCGTTGCAGATGAGGAAGTTGCAATAGCTTGCCGCAGCATAGAAGTGCACGGGACCTTCGGGCCACGGGGTGCCGTCCATGAACCTGCCGCCCAATTCGTCGATGAATCCTCTGTATAGGGCATAGTCGTCGTCTTCGGGGTTGAGCACCAGTTCTATAGGCTTAGCTATAGGCATGCGAATAATGTCGAAAGGCTTGCCCTCGGTGTCGGTCTCGCTGCTGAGAATCTCATATGCGGCATCTAGGCGCTTTTTCGATTCGCGGTTCATTTCGGAGCTGGCAGCTTCGTCATCGGTGATTTCAGCCAAGAGAATTTTGTTATCCGTGACGAATCGGCACATCTCATCCACGTGGGCAGCGAAGCTCATTCCGAACACGAAGGTTCCGTCTTCCTTGCGGTCCAGCGGGCCGAGACGGTAGTCGTCATCTTCGAGCATGGGCTTAGGAAGCCAGATGACTTTCTTTAGGTTGTAGATACGCTTGTACTCGGCCTCAACCTCTTCGCGGGTCTTACGGGGATTGCGTTTGCGAACCTCGGTGTCTTCGATGGCAATCAGGATGCCCTTGCCGTTGAATTCGCGGTCCCCACCCTCGGAGACCAAGTTTGAGCTAACTACATCGAAGATCCCCAGTCCAATACCCATAATCAAGCCAGAGGCACGGGATTGGACCATGTTGGGATCGGATGGGTCGTATACGCCGTAGTAGCTCCAATTAGGGTTGACCAGCAAACGATTGCCTTGCCCGTCTACCATAACGTTGGGTCCATGGTCGCGGGTATAGAAGTTGGTATCGGGGACGCAGCTGAAAATAATTTTATTAAGGTCCACGCCTTCCGCTGAAAGACGTCTTCTCGCCTCCTCGTAGGTGCCGGGCTCCCCGCAGTTCACATGAACCTGAACATGGTCGACGAGGGCTTTGATGATATCGACGCAAGGTTGTCGACTGTCGTGTTCGTCGGATCCGATATAAGGAGGAAGCCATGTCACGAAGACGTCGGAACGCTTTTCAAATTCCCCTGGATGACGATAACGCTCAAACATTTCCACTCTCCTTAAGGCGTTTCTTTCATGGTTGCCCTTTTAGGCTGCGCTTGGCCAATGCGCGAACCCTGTTAAGAGCCATGTATCGCGGTGGATGTAGGCGTGATGCAATTGTTCCGAATCTGACCTAACGATCGTTAGATACATGTTATACCATATATACCGAACGTTCGGTATATAGACTTGAAAAATATTTTGATTCATATTTCGCAAAAAAGATCATGTTGGTGCCGCGAAGGCGCGATTTCGGATGTTTCACTATGCAAGCAAGCACAAGGTATGTATTTTGCTGCGACCGAGAAGGACCGATTGCACTTGGTGCAAGCTAAAAATACGATTACGGCGAGTGGACTTTCATGCTCGTTCAGAGAGGAGATGCATGAACGGCGACGTGAGCACCAGGGATAAGATTCTTGAAGCTATGTACCATCTGGTAGCGAAAGAGGGTTACGACAGGGCTTCTATTGGCAAGATTAGCGATGCGGTAGGCGTAGCAAAGCCTTCCATCTATTACCATTTCAAGTCAAAAGAGGATATTTTCAATGCAGTGCTCGATGCGATTTACGTGACGATGGACTACAACGGTATCCTGCGTCAAGCCGGGACTCCGGAAAAGTTCAAAGACGCCCTGGTTGGCGTGGGCAATGCGGTATTGGATGGGTACAGGGATGATTCCGAACGTCGCGCCGTAATGGGAGAGATGGCAGTGCAGGCCACCCGTATCCCATCCGTAAACAGCCATCAGGTGCGTTTGAGCGACGAGATTATCGAGTCGTTGGAAAATGGGCTTCATTACGGCAAGGAAATCGGTGCTTTCGATGCAAGTTTCGACGAGAGACTCGCGGCTGAAACGCTGTACGTCATCATGTCCGGCCTTGGCACTACGGTTGCGAACCACGAGAACGTGTCCAGTCGTGCCGTCTGGAAAGGCGCGGTGTTGCGTCTCTTCAAGTAAGAGTCGTTTTGACGAGTGTTCCGCGGTTCGTCGGTACGTAGCTAATTCGACAAATTCAAGGAAGATCCCTCCGTTATTCAAACGCTACGCGCCCTTGAGCACTTTCGCATCCTTATACAAATCCATGACCTCCTCCCATGCGACGGGTTTGCTTGGCGTAAGCCTTCCTGTCATCGCGTGGATGGCGGCATAGCGGCCCGACGTGAAGCAGGATCCGCAGGCCATGCCGTCCGTATACACCCAGTCATGGTTTCCGCATAGCTCGCCGGCGCAGAAGCCGACGGCGTAAAGGCCCGGAATCGCCTCGTCGTTGCTGTCTATTACCTGGTAGGTGCCGTTGACGGCCAGTCCGCTGCAGATCGCTGAAACGCGCACCCACTGGGATACTCCCCAATAGGGCGGCGTGTCTATGGGCATGAGGTACTGCTCATCCAATCCGAAGTCGGTATCCTTTCCCTGCGCGCACATCTCGTTGAAGCGCTCGACGCTCTCTTTGAGATTCCCGGCGGGTATGCCCAGCTCGTCTGCAAGCTCGTCAAGGGAATCGCACCTGTGGGTATTGATGAGGTCGGAATACACTCCCTTGGGCGATTCGACGAATCCAGGGATGTAGTTCTCCAGGACCTCCGCCTTCGGGGCCGTGCCGCCCCAACTTGCGACTTTATCCATATAGGCATCGTCAAACACCCTGAAGAACCTGCCCGGATCATTTCCGGCCGTGTTCTTCTCAAGCAGTGCGAGATTCCAGGAAATCATGGGGATGTCCTCGTTCATGAATCGCGTTCCATTCGCATCCAACGCGAGGAAGGGAAGCTCTGCGAGCGGTTTGGGCGCCGAGTCCATGTCGTGCAGCTGCTTGGCATGTCCTACCGGGCTCATCCTTCCTCCGGCTGCGGCGCACATGAGGATGCCGTCCCCGGTCTTGTTCGATTGCTTCCTGCCGAATTTCGCGATATCGGGCGAATAGCGTCGGATGAGCGATTCGTTGTTCTGGTAGTCGCCCGTCGCAATGATGGCGGCCTTGCGCGCATTGAACCTAAGGTAGTCGGAGCCTTTGCGGCCTATCACGCCGGTGCATGCCCCATCCTCCACCACGAGCTGCACCCCGGGCGTTTCGTAATAGAAGTCCGCTCCGTGCTCTTCCGCCATCGAAGCGAGCGCCCGGATGAGATGGCCGTTGTTCTCGGGCTTGATGCCGAACGCATGCCTGCGGAACGCGGCGGTTTCATCGCCGTATGTCCTGGTGGTGTCGTTGTACGTGCTGGCCGGATACCCCGCCTCTCCTGCGGCCTTGTCAAGCCAGCAGAGCGTTTCCCCTGAATGGCGCGCGAAGAATTCCAGCTGCGATAGGTTGGTGCGGTATTGCACGGCCTTGCGATAGGCCTGCATCCATTTCTGGACGGCGTTGTCGGTGCTGAGCTCCAGGATGAAGCCTGATGAGTTATTGCCCTGCGCGATAGGCGTCGCTTCCTTCTGCAGGCACGCGACGCTCCCTTCTTCCTCTAGGGCGGAAAGCACGGCGGGCAATCCGGAGGTTCCGGCCCCCACGACGACGATGTCGTACGTTTTCTCGTCGGAGAACGCATTGATCGGATTCAACTCGGCGTTGGATTCCTCGTAGTCGTCGAGGGAGAAGCCCTCGGGCGGCTCTGCCGCGCTTCCTGCCGTTCCGGACGATGCGCCGGGAGCGCATCCGAAGACGCCGAGTGCGGCAAGCGAGCCGGCGGACAGGGCTGCTCCTTTGAGGAATTCCTTTCGATCGATGCTCATGACGGCCTCCTCCTTGTCTGATTCGCAATCTCCCCGTCGCATACGTTCGGGATATGCGTCCATCGTAGGAAAGGGCGCGAATCGAGGCATGTCATGAAATGAGGGGTTTTCCCTCTGTCTTCCCATAAATTATGGGAAGACAGAGGGAAAACCGAGAAGTACCAGATGGGAGGGAGGCGTGTATTTAGAAGCCATGGACCGGACGAAAGCAGCGAGTCTTCCATCCTGTATACTCAGGCAAAGAGAGGAGAGGTGGGAATGCCCTGGAAACCGAGCTTTTCGACCGGCGTCGCAATCGATTCTCCAACGGCATGTTCAATCATCGGGCTTTCGTTTTTCTGGCTGCTTTTCAGAAGGCCGTTCTATAGCGTCCTCCTCTATGCCGACGCTTCGAGGGCATTCCATTCGATGGCATGCCATCAGCTCTTCATCGTCGCCGCGGTGCTTATCGCCGTCTTGTTCCTGGGCATGCATGGCTTGATCGAGGGCCTTCTGGTCAAGCGCGCTCGGGAATTGGTCGCAGCATGCGGCCTTCCGATCGTCTGTATGACGCTTCCATCTTTTTTGATTTCTGGGGCGTTCTATCCGCTCGCATGTGTCTCCATGGCGGTTCTCGCCGTCTCGTTCGCAGTGCTTGCCTGCATGTGGTGTTCGGTATCCTGCACGCTTCCCGCACGAACGCTGCTGACGATATGCGTCGTATCGTTTTTGGGAACCTGCGCGATAAGCACCGCATTCCTGCTTCCTCAGCCGATGCCGTTTCTTCTTGCGGCATGCACGCCGGCCATATCGGCCGTCTGTTGGATGAGGTCGTCGAAAGCCTGGGGAGCATCCAGGAACGGCAAGGGATTGCGCGATGCATTGCGGGGAGGGCTTTCGAAGGCCGTTGGGATCCTGATTCTCTTCCTCTTGTTGAGCGGGGTTCTTCGCGGGCTTCTATACGGCGGTTCCGCCGGCCTCCTTTCTCTTTCGGATACCCTGAAGCCTTCGGCCATAGCGTTCGGCCTTGCGTCGTGCGTCCTGATCGTCATCCTGGGATCATCGGAGCGGCGCCCTGTGTTCGAATATGTATGGAAGGGCCTGACGGCGCTGTTCTTTCTGGGGCTGTTCCTGCTCGTCTTCATGGACGGGGACCAAGGCGCCGCAGGCAGGTCGATCGTGATAGCCTCGCGAACGTGCCTCAACGTGTTTCTGTTCGTATGCCTTGCGATGCGCGCTCAGGAAAGGCGTGTGAGCGCTGTTGTTGCCGGAATGGTATTCCTGCTGGTGGATGCGGCGTCGTCGTTCCTAAGCTATGGAGTTGTGCCGATGGCGGCTTCTCTGTTGCCGAATGCTGTCGAGGTGTATGTGGCGCCTTGTGCCGCCGCCGTCTCGTTCATCTTGATGTTCGTTTCTTTCAATATTCTCGGTAGCTGCATGTTCGAGAACAGGGCTGAATCCTGTGATTCGATGGCAGTTCGCGATCGGTTCGAAGAACGCTTGGACAGCCTTGCGAAGCGATATGGTTTAACGGAAAGAGAAAAGGACATAACGAAGCTGATCGCGCAAGGAAACACGGTTAAGAAGACCGCTGCTCTTCTCTACGTTTCTCCTGGTACGGTGCAGTCTCATATGAAAAACATCTATCGGAAGCTCGACGTGCATTCCCGGCAAGAGGTCATCGATATGTGCCATCAAGATGATCGCACGGTGTCATGATTGAAAACTATGCAGTATCGTCCTGCTGCGCGCGCGGCCGCCATTCGACTTCATGCATACATGAGCTTCCAAATATCGAAGGGCCTGCGTGCAATTTTTGATGCGCGATCTTTCGACTCCTTTTTGATGGGGGAGGGGCTTTCAGTCTCCTTTTTGAGACAAACCGTCCTTCTATGCATGATGAAATAGGATAAAATTTAGTCCATAATAATGGACTAAATAAAGTACGAACAAAGGTGATTCATATGCCCGCAATCTATCCTTCAACCGCATTGAAGAACGAGCAACGTGCGTTGAAGGCCATCGCGGACGAGGAGGTCGTCTACATTACCGAGAATGGGCGAGGGAAATACCTGTTCATGTCTCAGGAGGTTCATAATCGCGAGATAAAAGAAGCCGTTGAAGAGGCGCTGTATGAGTTCCGTATGGCTGAGGCGCTTCGTGCGTCGCACGCCGATTACGCAGAGGGCCGGTCGTATTCGACGCGCGAAGAACTTATGGCGGCTGTTGCGGAGAAGCGAGCTGCTCGTGCCCAGGCTTGAGTTTTCGGATCGATTCGCCGACGATCTGTCGCGCGTGACTTCGTGCAAGGTTGAGGCGAACATATATGCCGTTCTCGACAACGTGGAGGCTTTCGGGGAATTTGGCTCAAGGCTCATTCTCGATTCGATTCTTCGTGTCTTCGGCGAAGGGGTTCGCAAGGTGGTCGTGAGCCCATTTGATCTCATATGCACGTATTATCCCGAAAAAGACCTGGTTGCTATAGAAACCTTGATCAGTCGGAGGATGGCACGGTAGTCACACCCGCATCAGGGCAATTCGTGTCTGACGGGGAGATGGTTCTAGGCGATGCGTCCTACGCATCGATCGTCGTGATGCGCGAAAAGCCGAAGAGGTTTTTCAGGACGCTTGCGCAGAAGGGTCATAGACTACGCATCGATTGGGAAGTCATCCCCCAGGCTGTTCACCACGTCGGCCGACGTTTGCTTCATCCAGCCGATGGGGTCGTCCTCCTCGGACAGCACGTTGTGGGTGCTTGCCAGCGCAGGCGTGTAGTCCTTCAGCGCGTACACGGCGAAGGCGCCTTCCTGCTCATGCATGACCAGCGGCGTCCACGATACGTTCTCTATCCCTACGCTGCCATCGTCCGCCTTCACGAAGTCGCAGGTCAGCATTCCACCCAGGTCATTGATCATGTGCGGTGCGTCATGGTGCGACGTGAAGTTTCCGAGCGAATACGCGCACAGCGTGCGATGCCCGCTTCCGTTCGAATTCGCGATCCAGGTCAGCGGCCCTATCACGTGCGGATGCGAGCCTAGGATCACGTCCACATCCAGATCGGCCAGCAGCTGCGCGTATTTCAGCTGGTCCGCATCGGGCTCTATCTGGTTCTCGGTGCCCCAGTGCATGGCGACCATCACGACATCCGCCTGTTCCTTCGCGCGGTCCACGTCCGTTCTGATGCGGTCCTCGTCGATGAAGTTCACGGCATAGGGCGGCACATCCGACCTCTCGAATCCGTTCAGCCCGTACGTGTAGTCCAACAGCGCGAATCTGATGCCGTCGCGCTCGACGATGGCGAGCGTGTCCGCTTCTTCCTGGCTGCGTGCGGTGCCGGTGAACGCCACGGGCTGCTTGCTCCACACGTCGCAGGAATGATCGAGCGCTCCGTACAGCCCCCAGTCGTAGCTGTGGTTCGACGCGGATGCCACGAAGTCGAATCCGGCGTCCACCACGGCGTCGGCCATGGCGTCGGGCACGTTGAACGACGGATAGCCCTGCGGGCCGATATCGTCGCCGCCCAGGTGGGTTTCTTGATTCATGTAGGCGAGGTCGGCCTGCGCCACATAGGGCCTGATCGGTGCGAACAGCGGCCGAAAGTCGTATCGACCGTCGCCGGCTTCTCCCGCGGCGGCATCCGCCTGTTCGCTTATGGCGACTTCGGGCAGGTTGTCGCCAACGGCGACGAATGTCACGCGATCGGGATCGTTTTCGGGATGGGTCGCGGCGGGCTCGGCTTCTTGATCGGCCGTTCGTCCGGCAGACGACGTGCAGGCGTACGCTATCAGGACGACGGCGGTCGCAGCGATGAGGATGGCGACGAGCGGAAGCCATCGGGAACCGCCGACGGGCGCGTCGTTCTCTAGCGGCACGCCGCTGGCCCTCGGCGTGCCCTGCCGTCTGGTCGGTCGACGACGATGTTCTGCATCGGAGGCCCTCATGCGCGCATCCCTTCGCCTAGCGGCGTTCGTGGAAGAAGATGCTCCAAGTATAACGGCGTGCCCTGCTCTTGTTCGATAAGGACGCGCTTCATCGGTCGATGTTCCTACGGCTTCCGGACTCGGCCCTTTCTTGAAGCCCTACGCGAACTCGGACACGTCGGCCGGCGTGATGCGCTGTTTCACGAGCCGGGCCAGCGGATCCAGGAACCCTCGCTCGCCGGCTGGCAGTCCTTCGTAGGCCATCTCCACGAGCGCGTCGCACATGTCGCCGGCGTTGCGCGAGAACGTCTCCGCCTCGTATCCGCGCTCCATGATCGCCGTCTTCGCATCGTCCACGTCCTGCGCATCCACGCCCTCGAACGCCGCGGCCAGCGCACCGAGCGCCGGTCCGTAGAAGATGCCCTTGATAAGCGCCTCGTAGGCGCAGGCAAGATCGATCGGCAGCGCATCGGCAGGGCGGATCTCCACGTAGGTCTTCAGGCGCGCGTCGGGCCATACCATCGAAAGCGCGTGCTCGATATCGGCGTGCGTCATCGTGCGGTCGGCGAAGATGTCCCCGAAGGTGCGCGTGTCGTAGCGCGCCTCGCCCTCGGCGTCCAGCGCCACCACGGCGGGCACGTCCAGGATATAGTTCGCGTAATCGGCGAACGAGAATCCCGCATCCAGGCATCCGGGGACGGTGTTGCAGCGGTCGGGATCGAGATACCGCCAGATCTCCGCCCGCATCAGGCGGTGCGGCGCGCGGGTTCCTTCGAATACGGGCGCGTTGTCGCACATGAGCGAAAGCAGGGGAGCAAGCGCGGAGGCGACGCGCATCTTGGCCGCGGCGTCTTCTTCGCTCGTATAGTCGATGGACACCTGCGTCGATGCGCTGCCGCGCATCATGCGCGGCCCGGACGGGGAGATGGCCGAAAGGTAGCGGTTCATGATGTCATAGCGCGCCTTGGGGATGAGCTCCTTGTCCGCGGCCACGAGCATCGGATCGTAGCCGAGCGCGACCATGCGGCCCGCAACCGGCGTGAGCGCCGCCGCCACGTCCCGCTCGAACTCGCCGAGCGCGAAGCGCATGTCGGCGATGGATTCGAAGGGACCGGCGGATATCTCCAGCTGCGCGGCCGGTTCGATCGTGACGTTCATATGCGGCTTCGCGACGCCCAGGATGTCGTCGCCGTGCATGCTGACGTCGGGATAGCGGGCGCTCAGCGTGCGCAGCACGTCGGCGACGCCGTTCGGCTGGCTGTACGTGAGCGGCTGGCCGGTGTTGTCCACGAGGAAATGCTCGATCTCCACGCCGAGCGTGGAGGCCTTCGGCTTGCACCCGTTCTGGAAGTATTCGACGAACGCTGCGACGTTCGCGTCGCGCGCCGGTTGGTCGGCATGGGCCGCGCGCGCCCCGTTTTTCTGGTCCATGGCCGCGCCTTTCTCTCAGAAATATGCAGAAATTTGCAGCTTTGAGCAAATTTCATACCGTTTTTTGAAAATTTAAACCAATTTAATGCAATTACCTGTATATTTTAGTCCTGCAAGAAGACCCACGAGCGACGCAGCGTCTCTTAGCTGCGTTTTTCCATAAGGAGGTTGGCATGACCAAACGTGCCGTGCGCCACGACGTCATACGGGACATCATCCGCCGCGGCACGGTTAAGACCCAACGCGACCTGGTGGAACAGCTGCGTGAAGAAGGTTACGACTGCACGCAGGCGACGGTCTCCCGCGACATCGCGGGCATGGGTCTGGCCAAATCCCGCGAAGGCTATTACGTGCTGCCCGAAGACATGCAGCTCAAGCGCATGGTGGGCGAACTCGTCGAAACGGTCGAGGTCGTCAACAACTTCATCGTGCTGCGCACCCCCTCGGGCATCGCCTCGGGCGTCACGGTCGCCTTCGACTCGGCGCGTTTGAACGGCGTGGTAGGATCCCTAGCCGGCGACGACACGGTCTTCGTCATGACGCGCAGCGATGAAGACGCCCTGCGTGTTGCAGACATCATCCGCAATCTCAAGAAGAGCTGACGCAGCGGAATCGCCTCAGTTCCGCGATTGGCGAAGGCGGGCTTCGTTCGGGAGCCCGCCTTCAGCTTTTTCGCGGCGGTTTTCGTCTTCGCGCTTCATGTCGAAAATGAAACGGAGTCTCGTCGTTTCATCCGAGCGTGCGCGCCGCTGATACAATGGGGCGCAATCCACGTGAAAGGATCGAATCGACCATGCATACGAAGGCATCCCTCCTAGACCACCTGAAGGCTTCGTCGCGCCGCATCGTCGCCGTGGCGGCGATCGCCTGCCTGGCCGCGTTCGCGCTTGCCGGCTGCTCGGACGAGGCGAAGGACAATTCCCGCACGCCGCTCCAGCTCGACCGCGCCTACATGGCCTCCATCAACGGCATCGGCGCCGATGTGGCCGACGATCTGTCCGGCTTCTCCGAATACGTCGCCGCTGGCGACGGCGCGTCCATGAAGCTCGCGGCGCAGAAGGCCGCCGACGACCTTTTGAAGATCGAGGACATCTCGGCTCCGACCGATCTTGCCGACGCGCATGAGGAATACGTCGCCGGCGCCAAAGATCTTTCCAGCGCCCTGAACGCCTATGTGGACATCTACAACGAGGCTCAGGCCGCAGGCTCTTCGGCCGACGCCGAGGTGTTCGCCGCCAAGATCGCCGACGTCCAGAAGACCTACGAAAGCGGCGTCGACCATCTGTCCAAGGCCGACGGGCTTGTGGCCGACGCCTTGGAAGCTGCGGGGGAGGATCCGTCCAATGCGGCATCCCGGTCCATGGGCGCGCTGCTCTCTTCGGCCATAGGGTCCGGCTCCGCATCCGGCGGCTCGGATGGCGCCGCCTCGGATGCAGGCTCCGCATCCGAGAGCGCTTCCTAAGGCGAAAAGGCTTCGCATTCGAAAGCGCTTCCTTGATCTTAAGGCGAAAGAGCCTCGCATCCGAGAGCATTCTGATGCTGCCCTGGGGATACATTCCCCAGGGCTTTTTTGTGCCGCGACGGCCCGCACGACCCTCCGCCGCTCACCGACGACAAAAGAACTCCATGCCGTTGGAATTCTGTGAACGGCACGTCCGTCCGCTCTTTGCCTTCGACCTGCGATTACACCAATTATGGGAATAGTTTTGCACCCTATCCACAATATCTTGTGGATAACGCCGAACATTATGGGCTTCGAATGTCGTATCATGGCACGGCCGGAAGACATCCGGGCAACCCGTGCACCACGCAATTCAGACACCGGCGCGAAGCCGTAGGGAGAAAAGGAAGAGGAGCGCATCCATGAAGATCATCAAGCGCAACGGTTCGGAAGTCGAGTTCGACATCTCCAAGATCGAAAATGCGATCACCGCCGCCAATGCGGAGGTTCCCGCCGCGCAGCGTCTGACCGACCGTCAGATCTCCTATGCGTCCCAGAACGTCGCCGACGCCTGCGCCGAAGCGGGCCATGCCGTCTCCGTCGAGGAAATCCAGGACCTCGTCGAAGACGAGATCATGAAGCTCGATCGCTTCGAAGTCGCGCGCAAGTACATCATCTATCGCTACGTTCAGGGCCTGAAGCGCCAGAAGAACACGACCGACGACAAGATCATGGCGCTGATCGAATGCAACAACGAAGAGGTCAAGCAGGAGAACTCCAACAAGAACCCTTCGGTCAACTCGGTCCAGCGCGACTACATGGCCGGTGAGGTCTCGAAGGACCTGGCCATGCGCGTGCTTCTGCCGAAGGACGTCGTGACCGCGCATAACGAGGGCGTCATCCACTTCCACGACTCCGACTACTACGCGCAGCATATGCATAACTGCGACCTGGTGAATCTGGAAGACATGCTGCAGAACGGCACCGTCATCTCCGGCACGCTGATCGAGAAGCCGCACAGCTTCTCCACTGCCTGCAACATCGCCACGCAGATCATCGCCCAGGTGGCGTCGAGCCAGTACGGCGGCCAGTCTATCTCGCTCACGCATCTCGCGCCCTTCGTCGACGTCAGCCGCCAGCGCATCCGTCGCGAAGTGCTCGACGAGATCAACACGCTGGGTTTCGAATCGTCGCCCGAGCGCGTCTCCGAAGTGGTCGAGAAGCGCCTGCGCGACGAGATCCGTCGCGGCGTTCAGACCATCCAGTACCAGGTGGTCACGCTCATGACCACCAACGGCCAGGCACCCTTCGTCACCGTCTTCATGTATCTCAACGAAGCCAAGGACGAAGCCGAGAAGCACGACCTCGCGATGATCATCGAAGAGACGCTCGCGCAGCGCTACCAGGGCGTCAAGAACGAAGAGGGCATCTGGATCACGCCGGCCTTCCCCAAGCTCATCTACGTGCTCGAGGAAGACAACGTGTCCGAGGGCTCGCCGTACTTCTACCTGACGCAGATGGCCGCCAAGTGCACGGCGCGCCGCCTGGTGCCCGACTACATCTCCGAGAAGAAGATGCGCGAGCTCAAGCTCAGCAAGGGCGAGGTCGAAGGCGACGGCGATTGCTACACCTGCATGGGCTGCCGCAGCTTCCTGACGCCCGATCGCTCGGGCAACGGCTACGACAACGTGGCCAACGCCGGCAACTACGAGCCGGGCACGCCGAAGTACTACGGCCGCTTCAACCAGGGCGTCGTCACGATCAACCTGCCTGACGTCGCGCTTTCGTCCCGCGGCGACGTGGATGCGTTCTGGGACATCTTCGAAGAGCGTCTGGAGCTCTGCCATCGCGCCCTGCGCGCCCGCCACGACCGCCTGCGCGGCACGCTGTCCGACGCCGCCCCGATCCTGTGGCAGCACGGCGCCCTCGCGCGCCTCGAGAAGGGCGAGACCATCGACAAGCTGCTCTACGGCGGATACTCGACGCTTTCCCTCGGCTACGCGGGCCTGTACGAATGCGTGAAGTACCTGACCGGCCACAGCCACACCGACGAGGAGGCCACGCCGTTCGCGAAGGCCGTCATGCAGAAGATGAACGACAAGTGCGCCGAATGGAAGGAAGCCGAGGACATCGACTACTCCCTGTACGGCACGCCGCTCGAATCCACGACGTACAAGTTCGCGAAGGCCCTCCAGCGCCGCTTCGGCGTCATCAAGGGCATCACGGACAAGGGCTACATCACCAACAGCTACCATGTCCACGTGGCCGAGGAGATCGATGCCTTCACGAAGCTGAAGTTCGAAAGCGAATTCCAGCGCCTGTCCCCGGGCGGCGCCATCAGCTACATCGAGGTCCCGAACATGCAGGACAACCTCAAGGCCGTCGTGTCCGTCATCCAGTACATCTACGAGAACATCATGTACGCCGAGCTCAACACCAAGAGCGACTACTGCCAGTGCTGCGGTTACGACGGCGAGATCAAGATCGTGGAAGATGACGGCAAGCTGGTCTGGGAATGCCCGAACTGCGGTAACCGCGATCAGTCGACGATGAATGTTGCGCGTCGCACCTGCGGCTACATCGGTACCCAGTACTGGAACCAGGGCCGCACCCAGGAGATCAAGGACCGCGTCCTGCATCTGTAGGCGCGTCACGTCGACCGGATGCCGCCGGCGGTCGGCGATGCGCGCACGGATCGGCAGGCTAAGACTTGAAGGCGGCGCTGCGCGCGATGCGTGCGGCGTCGCTTTCTGCGGGCTGGAGCATGAAGCGATGCATTACTCGACGATCAAATACTGCGATATCGCCAATGGGGAAGGCGTGCGAACAGTCCTGTTCGTCTCGGGGTGCCGCATGCGCTGCCCGTTCTGCTTCAACGAGGAGGCATGGAACTTCCATGCCGGCAATCCCTTCGACGCCGCCGTCCAAGACCAGATCGTCGAAAGCCTTCGCCCTCTGTACGTCGACGGCCTGAGCGTGCTCGGCGGCGAGCCTATGGAGCCGGAGAACCAGGCGGGCCTGGTCGATTTCCTCGAACGCGTGCGGCGGGAATTCCCCGACAAGACGATCTGGCTCTATTCGGGACATACGTTCGAGAATCTGACGCGCGGATCAGGGCATACCGAATGCACCGATCGCATCATGGCCACCCTCGACGTGCTGGTGGACGGCCCGTTCGTGCAGGCGAAGAAGAGCATGGGCCTGAGGTTTCGCGGGTCGAGCAATCAGCGCGTGATAGACGTGCCGGCGACGCTCGCGTCAGGCGAGGTCGTTCTCTGGGGCGACGACGCCCTGTACACGACGCGCGAGATGAAGCGGAGCTTCTGACGTCGACTCACGCATTCTTTTTCAGAATTCGATAATGCATGGTCCGGCAAGGTAGGTTCGAACGTTTCTCCCTCGCCGATCTTGAGAGGCCGATGTAAGGGCGATGAGCAAAGATGCTCTTCAATATGTGCTCATACTGACTGATTTTTTGCGGCAAATCAGCAAAAATGATAGTATCTTGACAAGATATAAAGAGAGAGGAAGAGACTATGATCATCTGCCTCGAGGTCGAGAACTATCGCTCTATCAAAGACCCGATCGAACTTCAGATGACGGCGATTAAGTACTATAAAGAATCGCAAGATCAGCTTATCGATCCCAAGCTTCCAGGTATGTCGGGAGTGAAAATCCTACGGTCAGCTGCTATCTATGGTCCGAACGCATCGGGCAAATCTGCTATCTGGCGTGCCTTGAGAACGATGCGGACAATGATACTGCGGTCCTCCTCTCTATCGGCCGACGATTCTCTTCCCTACGATCCGTTTCGTCTTGATACGAAAACGCAAGATCAACCGACCAAGTTTTCCGTTGTATTCACGACCCGTCATGACACGAGATTCGAATACGCATTCTCGTATACAAGAAAGCGGATTGTTGCCGAAACCTTATGCGCCTTTCCTAAAGGGATGAGGCAGGTCTGGTTCAGCCGTGCTACCGATTCGGAAGGAACGACGATAAATGGTTCTAGGTATTTCAGGATTCCATCAGCTATCAAACCTCTAGTAAACGACAATGCTCTTGTATTGTCGCTTATTGCGAACCATAGGAACGTTCCAAGCTCTGATCTGGCTATCGAGGTCGTCAACTGGTTTGCCGATGATCTCAACACGTATAGGGCGTTGGATGCGCATGAAGACTTTCCCTATACCGGCGAGATCCTTCATGGCGATAGCGGGACCGATTACCAGAGGGCTTTCATCAACGGAATGATGAGAGTTGCCGACCTCGGTGTTGAAGCAGCTTGTGTGGAGGTTCGACCTGCTCCGCCCATTCCGGATGAGATCAAAGACATTTTCGATGCAATGGGAATTCCTAGCATGAACGAGTACAGGACCGTAGTTCTGGAACATTCCGGCCACGAAAGCGCTATGCGGGTCGATCTTAATGACGAGTCGGATGGAACAAGGCAGCTTTTCGGATTGAGCGGGCATATTGCGCAAGCTCTAGAGTATGGATCAACCCTCTTTGTAGATGAGATAGATTCATCTTTGCATCCGATTATCGTAAGAGAGATCATTGAATCGTTCTTGAATCCTGAAAGCAATCCGAAAAATGCGCAGCTTATATTCACTGCACATAACCCATGTCTTCTAGAGCGTGGGCTATTAAGGCGTGATCAAGTGTGGTTTACCGAGAAAAGCCGAAATGGATCCACCAGCCTTTATCCTTTGTCAGATTTCAGACCGAGGACTGATGAGGCTATTTCGAGCGGATATCTGGTAGGACGGTATTCTGCTACGCCGGTAGTGCCTGAATGCTTCGGTCGATGCAGACAATGAGATGGGCAGTGATGTTCGTGAGTGGAAGATCTCATTCTAGAAAGCCAGGGAACAGGCGACCTGGAAGTCGTCTGTATATTCTTACCGAGGGCGCTGTGACCGAGCGAGAGTACTTCTGCTGCATAAGAGAAAGGCTAGGCATAGCAAAGGAGCTTGTCACCATCAAGAAGGCGCAATGCACGGATCCAAATGGCATGGTCGATGAAGCAATCAAATTAAAAAAGAAAAATGCGACAGAATCATACCGGGGCAATGATGTCGTTGTCGACCGGTGGTGGATCGTTCTAGATAGCGAATGCCGGTATAGCAACATGAGAGACGCTCTCGTGAAAGCGAAAAAGAACGGCATCTTGCTTGCCGTCAGCGATCCAAGCATTGAATTATGGCTTCTTCTCCATTTCAGATATACAACCGCCGCGTACGATTCGGCTTCTCAGTTGATTGAGGAATTGTCTAAAAGCCAGCTTCTTCCTGGATATGGCAGTCGCAATAAGAAACCGAAGATGGACGTTTTGTATCCAAGGATTCATGAGGCAGTACGCAATGCGCGCCGTTTACGGTCGAGCCATACGTGCAAAGGCAATACTCATCCACTGACAGACGTCGATCTTCTTCTCGACGATCTTGCCGCTCAGGCTTCTCCGGGCAATCGCCCTGAATATGCACACGATTTCGATTCGGGAGAGCTCTTTATGAATAGAGCCGGATATTGAGCAGCTGTGCTTCCAGACAGATGATACTCGTTCGGAATCATATGCATGTGGGGAGAGAGGCTTCGTCTAGGATTCGATGCCTCGACTGTATTCCTTTGGATGGCTATCCGGGCAATTTCTAGACTGCATTTCCATTCCTATGGTTCTGCCGATCATGCGCATGCAGTGCCGTCAGCCTCTGCAGAGAAGGGCGTCGATCGAGCAACCGAGCGCTTCAGCGAGGCTGGCCGCGGTGTCGAGGCGCATGGCCGATTGCCCGGTTTCGTACTGCTGGATGAGGTTCAGCGAGACGCCGGATATGCGGGAAAGCGTCGCCTGATCGAGTCCTCGTTCGGTTCTCAGGCCTTTCATCCGACGAGCGATTGCCTGCATGTCATAGCCCACGTCCGCCCCTCGATTCATCGATAATCACGTAATGTGTAAACTACGATGAATATAGCTGCACCTATTGAGCAAGTCAACACTATACGCTGGAGTTTTATTGTGGTAATGCCACCTAACGTGTAGAATCTCCTGTATTAAGGAGGTTCTCGTGAAGGGTAATTTCAAAGAGGCGCGCAAGCACGCCGGCTTGAGCCAGGACGACGCGGCCCGTGCGCTCGGCATTCCGTCGCGCACGTTCGGCTCGTGGGAACGCGGCGAACGCGAGATCAGCGCCGTCGACGCCATGCGCATCGCCGATATCTACGGATGCTCCCTCGATTACCTTGCGGGACGCATCTCATGGGAAGAGGAGCGGGCGCTTGCACGGAAGAAGCGCGTCATCGGATCGTTCGACGCCTTGACCGACCAGGCTCAGAAGATGCTCGTCGACTATTGCGCGGTCCTTCTGGGCAACCCGGATTGCCGCAAGGACCCGCACGGGGAATAGGCCTTTCGGAACTGAATGCCGGAAACGTCGACGCGGCCGCAAGGATGCGCATGGGAATTGGGCGCCATGGCCATTGACGCCGATGGTCGGGACACGGGCGGCAGGTTCCCGTACTCCGTTGCGCAACCTGCATTCAGCGGCCTAGATCACGTAATAGTTTCCCTCGTCAATGCGTTCTGCCAGGTCGGCCACCGTAATGCCGTCGAGGTAGTCGTTGATGACCTTGTCGAGCCCGCGCCACATCTCCACGGTACGGCACGATCCCATGCGATCGCAGGACGATTCGTCTTCGTCGAGGCAGGGAACCTGGGCAAGCCCGCCCTCGGTCAGGCGCAGGATCTCGCCTACGGTGTACAACGAAGGGTCGCGCGTCAGGCGATATCCGCCGCCCTTGCCGCGTAGTCCGACGAGCAGACCGTTCTTCACGAGCACCTTGAGGATGCTTTCGAGATATTTTTCCGAAATTTCCTGACGCCGGGCGATCTCCTTCAGAGGCGTGTACGAACAGGACATGTGTTCGGCCAGGTCGACCATGACGCGCAGGGCGTAGCGGCCTTTCGTTGAAATCATCATATGCTCTGCCTCTTCTCTCAATTTCATTACCCATAATATCACCAGGTTGTATGTATTTACAGGGAAGCGCATCATGAATCCCGCGCCGTCGTCTTGACTTTATCGCTCGAAGTAGGTTTAATCCCTCTAAACCTACTTAGTAGATAGGGTTATGCAGTGACGCATCTTCGGCACGACCCGTCTGCGTGTCCTCGAAAGGAAGCTGCCATGACCGTCTACACATCCATCGACCAGCTCATAGGCAATACGCCGCTCCTCGAGCTCAAGGGCATCGAAGCGAAGGAGGGCCTGAAGGCCCGCGTGCTCGGCAAGCTCGAGTATTTCAATCCTGCCGGTTCGGTCAAAGACCGCATCGCCAAAGCCATGCTCGACGATGCCGAGGCGCGCGGCAAGATCGGCCCGGGTGCCACGATCATCGAACCCACCTCCGGCAATACCGGCGTCGGCCTCGCTTCCGTGGCCGCCGCGCGCGGGTACAAGGTCGTCATCACGATGCCCGAGACCATGAGCGTCGAGCGTCGCCTGCTCATGAAGGCCTACGGGGCGCAGCTCGTCCTGACCGACGGCTCGAAGGGCATGAAAGGCGCCATCGCGAAGGCGCAGGAACTCGCCGACCAGATGCCGAACAGCTTTTTGGCCGGCCAGTTCGTCAATCCTGCGAATCCGGCGGTCCATAAGGCCACGACCGGTCCCGAAATCTGGGCGGACACCGACGGCGCGGTCGACATCTTCGTCGCGGGCGTCGGCACCGGCGGCACGGTGACGGGCACGGGCGCGTACCTCAAGGAGCAGAATCCCGCCGTCAAGGTCGTCGCCGTCGAACCGGCAAGCTCTCCGGTCCTGTCCGAAGGCACGTCCGGCTCCCATAAGATCCAGGGTATCGGCGCGGGCTTCGTGCCCGATGTGCTGGACACGTCCGTCTACGACGAGGTCGTCAAGGTCGAAAACGACGACGCCTTCGAAACCGGGCGCGAGATCGGCCGCCTGGAAGGAGTGCTCGTGGGCATATCCTCGGGCGCTGCGGTCTGGGCCGCCGTCGAGCTTGCGAAGCGTTCGGAAAACGAAGGCAAGACCATCGTCGCGCTCCTTCCCGATACGGGCGAGCGGTACCTGTCCACACCGCTGTTCGCCGAATAGGGAGGTATTCGGGTATCCGGCGGATTATGACGGGCGTTCCGCACGATTCCCGCATGGTTTGATGCGCGGAATGCAATGCGGCAGGGAAAGGAGGCTTCACATGATGATATGCGTGGATCATGCGGCTTCGATGCCGCCGCGTCCTAGGGCGCGCGCAGCCTTCGCGTGCGCTCTCGAGGCATCGTGGGGCAATCCGAGCAGCCTGCCCGGGGAAGGAGCGGTCCGCCGATGACGAAACGCGTCATGGTGGGCATGAGCGGCGGCGTCGATTCGAGCGTTACCGCATACGTGCTCAAACAGCAGGGATACGAAGTCATCGGCGCCACGATGCGCCTGCATGGCAGCGACCTGCCCGGCCGCGACGCGCACTCGTGCGCGAGCCGTGCCTGCTGCGGCCTGGACGACGTCGAGGATGCCAAGAGCGTCGCGCGCCGTTTGGGCATAGCCCATCGCACGATCGATTTCACCGATCGTTTCGAAGACGCCGTCATCAAGCCGTTCGTACGCGCGTACGAAACGGCGCGCACGCCGAACCCGTGCATCGACTGCAATCGCCGACTGAAGTTCGGAAGCATGCTTGAACGGGCGCTCGACCTGGGGTGCGACTATGTGGCGACGGGCCACTACGCGCAGATCGTGCGTCGCGGCGACCGATTCGCCCTCGTGCGCGGCGCCGATGCGTCGAAAGACCAGAGCTATGTGCTCTATTCGCTCACGCAGCGCCAGCTGGCGCGCACGCTGCTGCCGCTCGGCGGCATGCGCAAGTCCGAGGTGCGTGCGATCGCCGCCGAACAGGGCTTCATCAATGCAGACAAACCCGAAAGCCAGGATATCTGCTTCATTCCCGACGGCGACTACGTCGGCTTTCTGGAGCGCTATTCCGGCCATACGCCGCAGCCGGGAGAAATCCGCGATGAGGCGGGCGCGGTGATCGGACGGCATTCGGGCATCGAGTCGTTCACCGTGGGGCAGCGCAAAGGCATCGGCATCGCCGCATCGGAGCCTCTGTACGTGGTGGCGAAAGACGCGCGGGATCACGCGCTCGTCGTCGGGCCGAAGGATTCCCTGCTGTCCGGCGGGTGCGTCGCCGACGACTGGAACTGGATCGTCGATCCCGAGAACCTCGCATCTTTCGAGGTCATGGTCAAGACGCACTATCGCCAGACTCTGCATCCGGCGCGCGTGGAGCGCAGGCAGGACGGCACGGTCCGCATCGTCTACGCGTCGCCCGCGCGCCTCGCGGCGCCCGGCCAGGCCGTCGTCGCCTATCAGGGCGATGAGGTCGTCGGCGGCGGCACCGTCGTCTCGACGTTCTGATCGGCCCTGCGCATACGAGACGGGAATGAAGAGAGGTCGAACGGGATGTCCGCTCGACCTCTTCTTTCGGAAATTCCCGACCTATGCCGCCACGATGTTGGAGACGGCCTGGAACGCCTGGTCAAGATCGCCGATGATGTCTTCGGCGGCTTCGATGCCGATGGATAGGCGGATGGTGGCCTGCGTGATGCCTGCGTCCGCGAGCTCTTCGGCGGTGAGCTCGGCATGGGTGGTGTCGTAGGGATGCACGACGAGGCTCTTGACGTCGGCGACGTTCGCGAGCAGCGAGAAGATCTTCAGGTTGTCGATGAACGCATACGCGGCTTCCTTGCCTCCCTTGATCTCGAACGTGAAGATCGACGCGCCTCCATCGGGGAAGTAGCGCTCGTAGAGCTCGTGGTCGGGATGTCCGGGAAGGCTCGGGTGGTTGAGCTTTTCGATCAGGGGCTGGGCCGCCAGGTATTCGACGACTTTCTTCGTGTTCTCGATATGGCGGTCGAGGCGCACGGCGAGCGTTTCGGTTCCCTGGAGCAGGAGCCAGGCGTTGAACGGCGAGATGCAGGCCCCGGTGTCGCGCAGCAGGATGGCGCGGATATAGGCGGCGAGCGCCGCCGGTCCGGCGGATTGGACGAACGACACGCCGTGATAGGAGGCGTTCGGCTCGGAGAACTGCGGGAAGCGTCCCGACGCAGCCCAGTCGAAGGTGCCGCCGTCCACGATCACGCCGCCGAGCGTGGTGCCGTGCCCGCCGATGAACTTCGTGGCGGAATGGATGACGATGTCGGCGCCGTGCTCGATCGGGCGGAACAGGTACGGCGTGCCGAAGGTGTTGTCCACGGCCACGGGGATGCCGTGCGCATGGGCGATCTTCGCGATGGCGTCGACGTCGGGGATGTCGGAATTCGGGTTGCCGAGCGTTTCGATGAAAACGAGCTTGGTGGTGTCTCGGATGGCGGATTCGACTTCCGCGAGGTTCTGGGCATCCACGAACGACGTGTCGATGCCGAACGGCGCCAGCGTGTGCTTGAGCAGGTTGGCCGTGCCGCCGTAGATGGTCTTCTGCGCGACCACGTGGTCGCCGCTGCGGGCGAGGGCCTGGATGACGTAGGTGATCGCCGCCGCGCCGGATGCCACGGCAAGCCCGGCCACGCCTCCTTCGAGCGCCGCGATGCGGTCTTCGAAGACGCCTTGGGTGGAATTGGTCAGGCGTCCGTAGATGTTGCCGGCATCGCGCAGCCCGAAGCGGTCGGCGGCGTGCTGCGCGCTGCGGAAGACGTACGACGTGGTTTGGTAGATGGGCACCGCGCGGGAGTCGGATGCGGGATCGGCCTGTTCCTGCCCGACATGCAGGGCCTTGGTCTCGAATCGGTATTCAGTCATGGTTCGTTCCTCCGAATGCGAAATCGTTCGTCATGATGCAAAGGGAAAAGGGCGAAGCAGTGCGCTCGGGCGCGTTCCCGGCTGCCACGAATCCGATTCGAATGAATGCGGAAGGCCGGGAGCAGCGCCCGTATGCCTCCCGAACGAGGCCGCGCCGATGCCTATCGGCGCGCGCGGCCCTCAGGCGGAGATTTCGCCGAAAAGGACTGCAAGATTCGCTCGGGAGCAGGGCATTCGCCTGCAAGGCATCGATGCGCGCATGAAGATCATGTCGTGCGTGGCGTAGCAGCCCCGGTTGAGCGTGTTGAACTTCTCGGTCATGCGATGCCTCCTTCCGAGCGTCGTGCCGTCCTGTGATGACGACACAATAACCCACTAACCAATAAGGTCAATAGGTTTTAAGAATATGCGGAGGAGTCTTCACAATCGGGATCGAGACGAAGGGCGGTCCGCGTGCGAACGGAGTCGTAGTACAATGGCGCGGTTTGATTCGCCGATGGGCGCCGCTTCGCGCGGGCTTCGCGTCCCGAAAGGATTCTCATGGTCGCATTCGACTTCGAGAGCAAGATCGCCAGCATTCCCGATTACCCCGAGCCGGGCGTCGTCTTCAAGGACATCACGCCGCTTCTGGCCGATGGGGAAGGATTCTCGGCCGTCATCGACGCGATCGTCGACCATTTCAAGGATGCAGGCGTCACGAAGGTCGTCGGCGCAGAGGCGCGCGGCTTCATGATCGGCGCGCCTGTGGCGTATCGCTTGAACGCCGGCTTCGTTCCTGCTCGCAAGCCGGGCAAGCTTCCGCGCGCGACGCTTTCCGAGGAATACGAACTTGAATACGGCGTCGACCGTCTGGAAATCCATGCGGATGCGCTGTGCGCCGACGACGTGGTCCTTCTGGTGGACGATCTGGTGGCGACCGGCGGCACGGCCGTCGCGCAGATCCGCCTGGTGCAGAAGTTCGGCGCACGTCTCGCGGGCCTCGGGTTCCTGATGGAGCTTGAATTCCTCGAGCCGCGCACCTGCATTTCACGCGCGACGGATGCCGACGTCTTCTCGCTCGTGAAGGTCAGGTAGGCGCCTCCCTCCCATGCGTTGAAAAGCATATGTGAACAGGTGTTTCAAGAAACGGTATCGATACGGTGTCAAGGCCTTGATGACCTCGTCTCCTGCGGTATAGTGGCAGCATCATCAACCCTGTAAGGCGATCCGCGCCGTGCGTTCGGCCTTCGGCGGCCGGCTTTCGACGTCGAAGATCGGACAGCATGCATCGCCACGAGAAAGGAAGTGGTCGCAGTGCAGATCAAGTACTTCCAGACCGCATGGAACGACGTGAAGAACTCGCCCGGCTGGTTCAAGAACGTGCTCAAGCTGGGCCTTCTCGATATGATCCCGATCCTCGGCACCATCGTCCAGAACGGTTTCCTCTATGGATGGGCGCGCGAGGCCGCATGGAACGTGCGCAATCCTCTGCCGCGCACGATCTTCGGCAACAACGATACGCGGCTCTGGGCGCGCGGCGGGCTCATCTTCGTGTTCATGTTCGTGCTCGGGCTCATTCCCGGCATCATCTCGACCTTCAGCGACATGCTGACGAACAGCGGGTACTTCGCGCTGCTGGCCGGCGGGTCGTATTACGGGTCGGTGCCGCCCGTTTCCGGCGGAGCCATGGCGCTCGGGTTCCTGCTCTCGCTCGTCTCCCTTGCGCTCTACGTGCTTGTGGAATTCATAGGCTGGGCCGGCAGCATGCGCATCAGCATCTACGACTCGCTGTCCGCAGGCTTCAATATCAAGAACGACTGGAGCATGCTGAAGCGCGACACGAACGGCATCGTGCGCATCTTCGCGATGAACCTCCTGTTCGGCCTTATTTTCGGTCTCATATTCGGCCTCGTGCTCTTCATCGTCTGCTTCACCTTCCTGATGTCGATCCTCGTTCCCGTGATCAACGCGTCTTCGGGAACCATGTCCGATTCCGAAATCATGACGGCGATCGCGAGCGCAGGCGCCGGCTTCCTGGTGTTCATGCTCGTCTTCACGCTTCTCATATACGCGCTCATGTGCGTGAGCGCGTGGCTCCAGATGATCACGACGCGCGCCCTCGGCTATTGGACGTCGCAATTCAACGTTCCGTCCTGGGGTCCTCAGGACGCTCCGCTCCCGGGTGGATACGCCCCGGCCGGCGCATGGCAGCAGCCGAACCAGTATCAGCAGCCCCAGGGCGGCCAGCCGCAGCAGGGCGCCCAGCCGCAGCCGAATCCGTATCAGCAGCAGGCATACGGGCAGCAGTACCAGCAGCCCCAAGGCGGCTACCAGCCGTTCGCGCAGGATCAAGGCTTCGCACAGCCTCAGCAGCAGGCTGCCGCACCGCAGACGGCGGCTTTCGCGCCGCAACCGCAGGCCGCGGCTCCTGAGTCGGCCGAATCTCAAGCTGCTCCGGCAAATCAGACCGCTCCGGTCGCTTCGGTCGCACAGGCTGCTCCTGAACAGGTTGCTCCGGCTTCTCCGACCGACCCTCAGACGGTCCCTGCTTCGGCAGCGCAGGCTCCTGCCGCTTCTTCGGCGCCCGAGCTCCCAGCGCAGGCATCGGTTCCGGCCGGCACCGACGTGCAGGCCGCGGCGCCCGCGGTTCCGCCGACGCCTCCGGCCGCAGCGCCGTCGCTTGTCGATGCGGATGCCGGCGAAGGAGATGCATCTGCGCCTCATGACGCATCCTCTTCCGACGAGACGGGCAAATAACCTTCCGGCTCGTCGCGCATGTCCTTCCAAGACGCCGTCCGCTCCGTTGCGGTCGGCGTCTTTCTGCGAATAAGGAGATGATTTCCATGTCTGCGCTTCCTTCCGACCAGAATCCCGCGCGTCCCGAAGGGGAGGGCGGCCTGACCATGCTCGAGCGCATGAACGGCGGCCGTCACGCGATGCTTTCCGCGTGGAGCTTCACGCAGCTTTCGATCGATGATACGGCCGATGCGATCGATATCGGCTGCGGCGGCGGCGCAAACGTCGCGCGTCTGGTCGAGCGCTGTCCGCGCGGCAGCGTGACCGGCGTCGATTACGCTCCGACGAGCGTCGATAAATCGCGCTCGTTCAATGCACGGGCCATTGCGCAGGGTTCCTGCCGCATCGTCGAAGGCGACGTGATGGCGCTTCCCTTCGCCGATGCATCCTTCGATGTGGCGACCGCGTTCGAGACCGTGTATTTCTGGCCCGATATCCGCCGATCGCTTTCCGAGGTCGCGCGCGTGCTTCGTCGCGGCGGCACGTTCATGATCTCGAACGAGGTGGACGGCACGGCCGAATCCGACCGCGAGATGGCCGCATCGTTTTCGGGGATGTCGATGTATACGGGCGACGATCTTGCAGCCCTCCTAGAGGAAGCGGGCTTCGACCGCATCGAGGTGCGCACGCATCCGAGCGAGCGTTGGATGGTCGTGCTGGCCCGTCGCGCCTGATCGGATCCCCAATACTTTCGGCCTGCCGTGTCCTTCTGGCGCTTCATACCGATTCAAGAGCTCGGTGCGTACGCTTGCCCACCCTGCCGTGTTCCTACGCGAGGATCGATATCCGCCCTGTCCGATTTCAGCTTTTCGGCGCGGCTCGGCGTGCTCGTCCCTTCGTTTCCGTTCATGCTGCGTGTTCGTCATATAGAATGGTGACGCATTGCATGCAGGAAAGGGAAAGGGTCGTTCATGACGAAACCGCTTGGAGCGGCGCTCAGGGCCGTGCTCAAGATCATCTCGACGCTTCTGGTGTTCATCGTGCTCGTCGTCGGGTGCTATGTCGCGTATATGCAGATCACCTACTATCGGATCGACGACAACGAACGTCTCGTCACGGATTCCAACGTCCTGCAGACGCTGTCGGCGGGAACGGAATACACCGCGACCACGTACAACATCGGGTTCGGGGCGTATACGCCCGACTACACGTTCTTCATGGACGAAGGCGTCATGGCCGACGGAACGCCGAAGAAAGGCACGCATGGCACGGCCGTGAGCAAGGAAAGCGTCGAAGCCTGCACCCAGGGCGCCATCGCGACCACCCAAGCCCTCGATCCCGATTTCGCTCTGTTCCAGGAGGCGGACGTCGATTCGACGCGCAGCTATCATGTGAATCAGGTCGATGCCATCAAGGGCGCCATGCCCGGCTACGGATCGACCTACGCGTCGAACTTCCACAGCGCGTTTCTGGCGTATCCGCTGACCGACCCGCACGGCATCGTGAATGCCGGCCTCCTCACGATGGCCGACGCGCACGTCGCAAGCGCGGTGCGTCGCAGCTATCCGGTATCGGATGCGTTCCCCGCCAAGTTCTTCGATCTCGACCGTTGCTTCGAGGTCCTTCGCATCCCCGTGGACAACGGCAAGGAGCTCGTGCTCATCAACAGCCATATGTCCGCGTACGACGAGGGCGGCACGGTCCGCGCCCAGCAGCTTGCGATGCTCAATCAGGTGCTCAAGGAAGAATACGAAGCGGGCAACTACGTTATCGCAGGCGGCGACTGGAACCACGCGCTGTGCGGCAGCCTTGAGATATATCCTTCCGAGCAGCAGGTGCCGAGCTGGGTCGCGACGCTTTCCTCCGAGGATCTGGCCGAAGGCTATTCGGTCGTCGAGGCGAGCAACCTTGCCGATGTTCCGACGTGCCGTGGCGACGACATCCCGTATCAGAAGGGCGTGACGTACACGACCACAATTGACGGCTTCATCGTGTCGGACAACGTGACGGCCACGGCCGAGAACATCGATACAGGATTCGAATTCAGCGACCACAACCCCGTCAAGCTCACGTTCTCGCTCAACGAATAGAAGCCGACGGCGGCGGGAGTTTTGTAGCGTCTGACATCGGCATGCGGTATCATCATGCAGCTTGCCGTAGTTAGAACCGCATTCGTTCCCTCATACGGACGGATGTCCGCTCCCTTTGCAAAGGAAACCAGTCAAGATGCACCGACCATTCAGGTCATTCGACCGCCTGTTCCTGTTCGCGCCAATGCTCATGCTGGCGGCGGCCGTCGCCCATGCGGGCGCCGTGCCGTCCATCGCCCATGCTGACGAGCGCATTCATGTGATCTCGCTCATCTCCGAAGATGCCATCGTCCTGGAAAGCGACGGCCATTTCGGCATCGTCGATTCAGGCGAAGACAGTTTCTGGCCCGACGGTTCGGATCCTCGGTACCCATGGCGAGACGGCATCACGACCGGCAGAGGGTCGGAAGACGAGGTTCTCGGCTATCTGCGCAGCCTGGGGGTCAACGAAGATAATTTCGACTTCTATATCGGAACGCATCCGCATAGCGACCACATAAGCATGGCCGATCAGGTGATTCGCGAATTCAAACCCAAGCGCGTCTACATCAAGCCGTACAAGGACGAATACGTCACCGAACCGGATCGCCTGTGGGACAACCTGTTCATCTACGACCGCATGATCGCGGCTGCTCAAGAAACAGGCGCCACGCTCATCCAGCACTTCGACGAAGGGGCGCCCGTATCGCCCGATCAGACGTCCGAAGATGTGGTCGCGCGCACCACGGGCAATCCCGTGTTCATGCTCGGGAACATGCGCATCACCATCATGAACACGTCCGAGGATTACGAGGAGCATCCCGTATACGATGCCAACTGCTTCTCGCTCGGCGTCAAAGCGGAAGCGAACGGTCATTCCGCATTCCTTGCGGGCGACATCAATAACGTGACGCGCGTCGACCAGGATCCCGAGAAGGAACCGGGCCTTGAGGACGAACTGGCGGCCGAGCTCGGGCATGTCGATGTGCTCAAGGTGGGCCACCATGGCCTCTATCGGTCGAACACCTGGAACTACCTTGAAACGCTTTCGCCCGATTTCGCCATTCAGACGCAGCGGCGCAGGAACATGTACTGGCCGACCATGCAGCACCTGTTCGAGTTGGGAACGAAGTACTATCCGACGGATGATGCGATTGCCGCGGGCGTTCCCGCCATCGTCGTGACGATGGGCGACGAGGTTTCGATCAACGAGCGGCCTACGGCCACGGTCGGCCGCATCGAAGGCTCCTCGCTTCTGCATGCGCGCGTCGGCGACGCGGCCGCCGCCGCAACGGGTTGGTACTGGTACGACGGAGCCAGGTATTTCTTCGATAACGCGGACGTGTGCGCGACGGGCTGGACGAAGGTCGGCGACGATTGGCGCTACTTCGACGAGTCGACGGGTGTTGAACGCACCGGATGGCAGAAGCTCGCATGGAACCAGTCGACTGCGTGGTATCACTTCGACGCCGACGGCGTTATGGACACCGGGTGGCATAAGATCGATGGCCGTTGGTATTATCTTGCGCCTTCGGGCCGTATGAAGACCGGATGGCTTGAGGACGAGGGCTATTGGTATCACCTCGCCTCTTCGGGAGCCATGCAGACCGGCTGGTATAAAGATGGGTCGGAATGGTATTTCCTGCGCAGCTCGGGCCGCATGGCGACCGGTTGGCAGGAAGTCGAGGGAAATAACGTCACGAACTGGTACTTCTTCGGCGAGTCGGGGCGGTATCTCACGGGATGGATCAAGTCGGGCGGGGAGTGGTACCACCTCGCCGTCGACGGCATCATGGACACCGGCTGGCTGAAAGAAGGGCGGAACTGGTATTTCCTGACGTCGTCGGGTGCCATGAAGACCGGCTGGCTTAACCGCAACGGAACCTGGTATCACCTCCGCGAGTCCGGCGCGATGGACACGGGCTGGATCAAACTGGACAGCCTGTGGTACTACCTGTACGACGACGGCTCGATGGCTTTCAGCACCTGGATCGGATCGTGGCACGTCGGATCCGACGGCGCGTACGACATGACCAAGGAGGAATTCGAGAAGAAGGCGGCGAAGGAGTCTGCGCGATAACGAAGCATCTCCGCATGCTTGGGATACAATAGGCGACTGATTCTCGGACGGGGCAGGAAAGGACGCATCATGAACTTCGCTGCAATTCTGGCGGGAGGCCGCGGCACGCGCATGGGCAACCAGGACAAACCCAAGCAGTATCTGCTCCTGGACAAGAAGCCCATCATCGCGCACACGGTCGAAAAGTTCCTGGTCATGCCCGAATTCGAGAAGGTCATCGTGCTCTGTCCCGATGCCTGGGTGGAACCGACCAAAGACATCCTGCGCACCTACGTGGGGGAAAGCGACCGGCTGGTCGTCATCGCCGGCGGAGAGCGGCGCAACGACACCATCATGAACGCCATCGCCTATATCGAAGACGCCTTCGGCATCGACGACGACGCCGTGCTCGTCACGCACGATTCGGTGCGTCCGTTCGTCACCTACCGCATCATCAAGGACAACCTTGACGCCATGGCCTCCCACGATGCCTGCGACACCGTGATTCCCGCCACCGATACCATCGTCGAAAGCGTCGACGGCACGGTGATCGACGCGGTTCCCGAACGAAGCCGCATGTTCCAGGGCCAGACGCCTCAGACCTTCAAGATCGGTACGCTCAAGAGCCTGTATGCCTCGCTTTCGAACGAGGAGCGCGCCATCCTGACCGATGCATGCAAGATCTTCGTCCTGCGCGATCGAAAGGTCGCGCTCGTGCCCGGCACCGCATCCAACATCAAGATCACCTATCCGACCGATCTCAAGATCGCGCAGGCGCTCCTGGGGATCGAGGATTAAATGCTGAACACCGTGTATCAGCTGACCGCGCCGCGCCGCTTCGAGATGCTCGTACGCGACGAGAGCATCGATGAAGGCACCTTGCTCGTGCGCCCGACGCACCTGTCTATCTGCAACGCGGATCAGCGTTACTACCAAGGAACGCGCGGTGCCGCCATCATGGCCGAGAAGCTTCCGATGGCGCTTATCCATGAATCCATCGGGGAAGTGGTGCTGGACAACACCGGCACCTACGCGCCTGGCGACGCCGTCGTCATGATTCCGAATCTTCCGTGCGAATCTCATGAGGTCATCGCCGAGAACTACCTGCGCACGAGCAAGTTTCGCGCATCGAGCGCCGACGGCTTCATGCAGGAGCTCGTACGCACCGTGCCCGATCGCGTGGTGGCCTTGCCCGAAGGCATCGACAAAGACGTTGCGGCTTTCACCGAGCTCGTGTCCGTGGCGACGCATACGATTTCACGCTATGACGCGTTCGCCCACGCGGATCGCTCGTCGGTGGGCGTCTGGGGCGACGGCAACGTCGGCTTCATCACGGCCCTTCTGATCAAGAAGCGCTTTCCTCGCACCGCGGTCTACGTGTTCGGCCGCAACGAGGACAAGCTTGCCGATTTCACGTTCGTCGACGGCACGTATTTGACGAACGCGATTCCCGCCGACCTCATCGTCGCCCATGCATTCGAATGCGCCGGCGGCTTGGGGTCGCAGAGCGCCATCGACCAGGCGATCGACCATATCCAGCCCGAAGGCTGCATCGCGCTCATGGGCGTGAGCGAAAACGCCGTGCCCATCAACACGCGCATGGTGCTCGAAAAGGGGCTGCGCGTGTTCGGCAGCAGTCGTTCGGGGCGCATCGACTTCCAGGAAACGCTCGATCTGTACCGGGCGCAGCCGTCGGTGCCGGCATACCTCGAACGCATCGTGGGGCAGGTCTTCGACGTGTGTTCCATCGCCGATGCGACGGCGGCCTTCGAGGGTGACATCCAGAAGCGTCTCGGCAAGACGGTCATGCGCTGGCATATCTAAGCGATGCATTGCGCCGACGCGTGAAGGCGCGAGGCGCATCGGATTGCAAGCCTTTTTAAGCGTATCTCCCATGAATCGCACTGGCGCGCATATTCTAACGCATGGACGAATGCGCTTCGATGAATGCGAAGACGGCATCGGTCGTGGAATCGCCCGGGTGCACGAACGTGTCGCCGATCAGGCGATCGAGCGCTTGGCGGTCGTAGGATCCAGGGTCGTTCGCCAAGCGCTCGAGAAGCGCGACGAGCTCGGATTCGCTCGTGCAGGTTATGCCCGGTGCGATGGCGAGCGGATTGAAGTTGAGTCCGGGGGATTCCAGGTATTCATCGAGGTCGGGAACGTAGAACACGACCTTCTTGCCGAGAAGCGCGCCTTCGTACATGATCGACGAGTAGTCGGTCACCACGATGTCCGTGCCGATAAGCGACGCGATGCCGCTCGGCCCGATGTGCCCGCGGTTCTCGATCGGGTGGAACGACCAGCGGAATTCGGCATCCACGTCTGCGAGCGCTTCGTCCGCATGGTCGTAGAGCTCGACGAAGGGGTGTTGGGATTCGTCGGAACGGCGCAGGGTGGGAGCGAAGAGGATGACTGTCCGCGCGCCTTCCTCGCGCCGTGCGCGGTCGGCCTCTTCCTCCTGTCGACGCAGCTCGTCGTGCTCGTCGAAGCTGGGGCGTCCGAGCGCTGCAACGCGCTCCACGGGGTAGGAGAACGCCTGTGCGTACACGCTGCGGTTGCATGCGCCGCTGCAGAGGATCCAGGAATAGTTGCGGTGCATGCGCACGGCTTGCGCAGCGGCGAGCGAACGGCCTTCGCGCGTGCCGATGGCCTGGTAGCCGAATTTCTTGTAGGCACCGTACGCATGCCAGATCTGCATGACCAGGGGACGTTCGGGGAATTCGTCATGAATGGGTGCGTCTGTGCCATCGGGCGTGCCGGCATGCATGCCGTTCTGGGCGACCTTGGCCTGCGCGGTGGTCGTCGCTGCGCGGCCGTTCAGAGGATCGCACGGGTCGTCGAGGCCGTCATGCGGGCAAGCGTCCAGCACGCTGCGATCGGCGTTCGCCTGAATGCCTGATCGTCCGCTTGTTTCGCAGCGCATGTTCACGAGGCTTACGGCCGGGTTGTAGCCGTCCACGATGCATGCGCGGCATCGCGCTAGGTGATAGAGCTGACGTATGGTCGATGCGCCGTAGGCTATCGCATGCTTCGCTTTGAACGTGCGCGTGATCATGACCGGCTTCCATCCGCCGGCTTCGAAGCGTTCGGCCAGGATTTTGAAGTCCTTGCTGGGGCTGTTCGACTGGCGCGAGGCGAACAGCACTTCGTTCCGGCGCGTGAACATCAAGCAGAAGAGCTGGTAGAGGCCGTTGTAGACGACGCGGGCGCAGGCGATGGCGGCGTGTTTCATTCAGGCTCGCCTCTCTACCGTTGCGGCGTTGCTTGATGATGCGCGCGACATACGGGACGCGTCGGAGGCTTCGGCGTTCGAAAAGCCGGATGGTCCATGCGGTTCGCTCGGTGCGCCAGCATGTCGGGGAGCCGCATTGCTCCGGGCGTCTTCGTCATTCCGCCCATCGTCTCGCGCGGGCGCATCCCTGAACATCTCGGTGCAGATGCGTTCGGTTGCATGGCCGTCGCAGGCGCTCATGAATTTCACGCGGAAGGCCTCGACCTGCGCGGCGTCGAAGCGCTCGTCTACATGCGTCAGGTAGTCGACGAGTTCCTCGTTCGTGGCCAGCACGGGGCCGGGCGTAAGCTCGTCGTAGTCGTAGTAGAAATTGCGCCAATCCTTGTATTCATCCAGATCGTAGGCGAAGAATGCCATGGGTCGCCCGAAAAGCGAATACTCGAACACGAGCGACGAATAATCGGAGATGCAGACGTCGGCGCAGCTGAGAAGCACGTCGATAGGCAGGCTGCCGTCGTCGAGGAAGGCGAAATCCTGGCAATCGTCGGGAACGGGCATCGGATGCTTCACGAAAGGATGATGCTTGACGACCAGCACGTATTCGTCGCCGATCGCATGCATGAGCGCACGGACGTCAAGCACGTCGGGTCCGGTCGCGTTGCTCACATGCCCGCGGAACGTCGGCGCGTACAGGATGACCTTCTTACCTTCGGCCTGCGGAAACGCGTGTTCGAGCCGCGTGCGGGCGCCGGCGAGGAACGCGTCGTCGAAGAATACGTCGGTGCGGCTGACGCCGAGGGGCTTGATGATGCCGGGCGTGTCCTCGAGCACCATGGCTTCGGCGTAGGCCCAGGCAACGTCGGGGCTCGAGACGGTCACAAGCGACAGGTTCCCGTAGTAGGGATGACGCAGCAGCTCTTCGCGCGTGCCGCCGAAGGCGAGGCCGGCCGTGGACATGCCCCATTTCTTGAAGGCGCCGCAGGCATGCCAGAGCTGGGCGATCTTCGTTTCGGGGCGAAGGGGCAGGCAGCTTGCGAGCTGCGATGCGTCGTTGAGGAAGACGTAGCGGGCCGTGGCGATCTCCCGCGCGGCAGCCACGCAGTTCTCGAAGTACCGCGTGCGGGGCACGCTCGTTTCATGCAGCGAGATGAAGACGGTGTCGAGCCCGTAGCGTTCGCGTGCGCATCGTTCGACGAGCGCGAAGCTGTCAGGCAGGTCGTCATCTTTGTTTTCGAGGAAGACGACCTTGCGCGGATCGACGGGCGCCTGTGCCGCCGCGCGATATGCGGCGGGAATGCGCCGGCCGAAAAGGGAATCCTTGGCGATGCGCTTCGCGACGGAGCGGAGCTTTTGAGGAATGCTCATGAGGGGTGCCTCGATCATGAAAAGGAAAACATGCGGATTGAATTATAGGTGAGTTCATCTTTCAGCGCGATTCGCGTATTCTAGCCGGGATCGCGCCTTCGCACGGATGGCATCGAGGTGCAGAGGCTGCGGTTTTCGAGGGCTGACGGCCTAGAGAGGCCGATTTCAGCTCGAAGTTCGACCGAGACACGAGACATATAGAAAGGTAATCGCCATGAGATATGACGATGTACGACTCGACGTGCCCCGTTCGGAACGTGCCGAACATCCGTTTTCAAAGAATCCTATCCATACGGTGGCGTTCGCGGTCCTGACGGCCGCGATGGTCGTCCTGTGCGCGGCTCCGGTTTCGGCGCTCGCCGACGAGCCTGATGGTGCCGCGGCTGTAGGTGCGGCCGCCGTGGTCGGCGTTGCCGATGAACCTGCCGCCGATGCCGCGGCCGATATTGCCGGCGGGTCCGTTGCTGCGGCCGGTGCTGCCGGTGGGTCTGCCGCCGCGGCTGATGCTGCCGACAGGCCTGCTGCCGATGAACCTGATGGCGCTGGCAAGCGCGAAGCCGCCGACAACGATGGGGCCGATAAGCCCGCTGCCGAGGCTGCGGCCGATGCGGCCGCCGAGCCCGAAGCGGTCGCGGCTGCCGATGCCAAGCTCACCGGTTGGCAGAAGATCGAAGGGGAATGGTATTACTACGACAAAAATGGGAACAGGTATGCTAACGATGTGTTCAGCATAGATGGTGATCTCTATTACTTCGATACGCACGGGCGTATGGTCACCGGCTGGCAGAAGATCTATGAGGACTGGTATTACTTCAACGACCAGGGACATATGCTCTTCGAATGGCAGAAGATCGGCGGCTTCTGGTATTACCTGCATCCTGAAGGCGGCAGCATGGTCACCGGATACAAGAAGATCGGTGGAAAGATGTACCTCTTTGCCGATTCCGGGTACATGCGCACCGGTTGGCAGAAGGTCAATGAGAAATTCCCCGATGCAAAATACGCGGACGTGTTCTTCGAATCCAATGGCGCTGCATCGGGCATGATCAGGACGACGAAGGATGGGAAGCTTCTGGTTTCCGACGAAAACCTCAAGACCTTGACCGGCTGGTCCGAAATCGGCGGCTCCTGGTTCTTCTCGGACAAGGAGGGCATCGCGCAGACCGGCTGGCTCAAGCGCGGCGGCAACTGGTATCACATGGCCGGCAACGGTCGCATGGACACGGGCTGGATCAAGGACGACGGCAGCTGGTATCATCTCGGCTCTTCCGGCCGCATGGACACCGGCTGGGAGAAGATCAAGGGCGACTGGTACTACTTCAAGGGCTCCGGCCGCATGGCGACGGGCTGGTACAAGATCGACGGGACGTGGTACTTCTTTACATCCAACGGCGTGCTCGTCGAGTAACATCCGGCATCCGCAACGGATGCTTCTTGCAAGTTGATTCGATCGTTTCCGTCCGGCGTCTCTTCTTTTGGGAGAGACGCCGTTCTCGTCTTTCTCTGGCACATGTGCATCATGCATCGTCGTGTCAAGCTTTGCCGTAGGATGGCCGTATGTCCCATGGGCGCAGGGCGCTATGGGTCGCGCGTCCATTTTATGCGTCCATCTGCCGAAACGGGATGCGGACTAGCTCCGACTTTCCTGCACGTGGTCTATCATCGCATTAGGGGAGCCGTAGCTTCGGTCGATCTGTTTACGGCTCGAAGGGCTCGGATCCGGCTCCGGCCGGCGCCGACGGGGATGCGGGGCAAGGAGGGCGATTGCCATGACGTGCGATGATGTGCGGCTCGATATGTCGCGTTCGGAAAGCAAAGGGAGCTTCTTCTCGAGGGTGTCCTTCGCTGCGGCGGTCTTCGCGTTCTTAGCGGCCGCCGTCCTGTGCGCGGCCCCTGCGCCGGCGTTCGCCGACGAGCCCGCCGCCGACGGCGCGGAGATGCAGCGTGCGGGCGACAAGGTGCTCACGGGTTGGCAGAGGATCGGCGATTACTGGTACCTCTACGACGACGACGGGAACATGCTCACGGGTTGGCAGAAGCCCGGCGGCTACTGGTTCTACCTCGATCCGGATTACGGGTTCATGTATGCTTACGCAATTCTCGATATTGGTGATCATACCTACGGTTTCGACGAGCACGGGCATATGGTGACCGGGTGGTGGGAGTACAACGAGCTCTGGTATCTCTTCGACGAGTCCGGGCGCATGCTCACGGGTTGGCAGAAGCCCAGCGGCTACTGGTTCTACCTCGATACGGACTACGGGTTCATGCATGCCAATGAGTTTCTCCACCTAGAGGATAGCGTCTATTACGTCGATGAATATGGGCACATGGCGACGAGCTGGAAGAAGATCGTCGGGAATTGGTATCTCTTCGACAAGTCCGGGCGCATGCTCACGGGTTGGCAGAAGGTCGGCGGTTACTGGTATTGCCTGGATTCCGAATGGGGCATGCATACGGGATATCAGATGATTGACGGACGCTGGTACCTCTTCGACAAATCCGGGCGCATGCTCACCGGCTGGCAGAGGCTGTATGGAACAGGGGAAGCCATCGAATATGCAGATATCTTCTTCGCGTCCAACGGCGCCGCCTCGGGTGAGATTCGGATGATGTGGGATGGAAATCTGCTGGCCTGGAACGAGGACTCCGGTAATCCGAACGGCTGGTTCGCGCTCGGCGGCTACTGGTTCTTCACGGACGAGCACGGATACGTGCAGACCGGCTGGCTCAAGCGCGGCGGCGACTGGTACCATTTCGCCGACAACGGCCGCATGGACACCGGCTGGGAGAAGATCAAGGGCGACTGGTACTACTTCAAGGGCTCCGGCCGCATGGCTACGGGCTGGCACAAGATTGAAGGGACGTGGTACTTCTTCGCATCCAACGGCGTGTGGATCGGGTAGTCGAGAGGAATTCGGCAACTCGTGCGGCGATTGCGGATAATCGCCTGCGGAGGGGGATTGCCCCAAGATCGTGTTTCGACAACGGCCTCGGTAGTGCACCGGGGCCGATCCTTTTTTCTCGGTTCGATAGCGTCGTATGTTCCGATGGCGTTGTGCGTTCTGGCAGCGTTGCATATCCCGGCGCTGCATGCTTCGATAGCGCTGCGAGTTCTGACGACATTGCGTGTTCCTATAGGTGAACGAACATGCCGTCTCCGCAGCAAGGATCCTGGAAGAAACCTTCGGTGAAAACCCGTACGGCCGACGGCAGCTTGATGGTGCAATGGGAGGTCCGGCTCGTCGTCACCGAATCAGACGTCGAGCAATCCCAGGTCGCCGACATCGGCTTTCGATGCGTCGCGTGCGGTAAAAAGGGGGTATCGGCCACCCCGACGCATCGTGTTGGCGACTGCATCAAGTTCCGTCCGAAAAAAAAAGGGGGGGGGTATAGCCCCTTTTCGACCATCGAATTCGATGCCGATGACAAAAAATCGCTGTTTAGAGAATCTCGAGCATCATTTATGTTGTATTCACAACGAAACCGTCCTTAATCAAGCATCATTTCGTTGTAATAACAACTTATGCACCGAAAATATACCCCTATAGGGTATACTAAACGTCGATTTTTTGGCATCGAGGAAGGGTTTGACTTGCATCCTTCGGCATGCGGCCGCACACGACGGTCGTGTGCCGAATGCGCATCGAACGCATCGAACGCGGCAAACGCAGCCGTCCCTCCGTTCCGACCGCTTGGATTCTCGCTCGCCTTCGCGCTTCCTTCGCAAGCGGTATCATGCATTCGTTTTTTGCAGCATCGCATCGACGGCCTCGACGGATCGGCTTGTGCGCGCCCGATACCATCCGCCCCGCGTCTCGAATGCCGGACACGAAGGCGGATGGATACCATGGGCGATAACACGACGTTCGATGCAGCCTTTCTTGACGGCATCGACCCTCGCATCGTCGAGCGCATCTGCGCGACGCTTCAATGCGATCGGCGGGATATCGTCGATGTCGCGCCTGTGTCGGCAGGCCTTACCAACAAGTCGTTTCGCTTCTCGTGCGCAGGTGAGGCATACATCTATCGGCATCCCGGCGTCGGATCCGACGCGCTCATCAACCGCACATCGGAAGCGTACGCGCTCGGCATCGCGCGCAAGCTGGGGCTCGATTCGACGTTCGTGCACGAGGATCCGATCGAGGGCTGGAAGATCTCCCGCTTCATACCCGGATGCGTCGAATTCGACTATGGAGACGAGGCGCAGGTGGATGCCGCTATGGAACTCATTCGTCGCCTTCATCGAAGCGGCGAGACGTCGCCTTGGTCGTTGGACTTCCATGAAGAGGCGCTCCGTATCCTGGGAATGCTTGAGCAGGCGTCGTATCCGATACCCGACGGCTTCTCCGAACTTCGCGCGACCATCGATGAAGCGGCTGCCTTCCTTGCGCGCGAGAGAGGCGAGAAGGTTTTCTGCCACAACGATTTCTACGGCCCCAACATCCTCGTGAAGGACGGCCGTCTCCAGCTTATCGACTGGGAATACGCCGCCATGGGAGACTACGGCTGCGACCTGGGGAATTTCATCGCGCAAACCCCTGAGTACTCCCTCGATGACTGCACGAGGCTGTTCGATTCCTATTTCCAGAGGCCGGCGACGCCCGCCGAGGCCCGCCATTGCCTCGCGTGCGCGGCCGTCGTCGGGTTCTACTGGTACGTCTGGTCGATGTTCCAGGAGATGCAGGGGAATCCGATGGGCGAATGGCAGGATATCTGGCGCCGCGCGGCCCAACGGTTCGGCGCGCATGTCCTGCCGTCGTACCGATGCGATCCTGCGCTTCGTGCGAGGAGGATGTCGCGCAAGGAATTCGATCGCCTGGTCGCACGCGCGGAGGCGGGGAAGGCGAGCGAGGACGAGCTTCAAGCGCTCGAACCGTATCGCGCGAAGAGGGCGGTCCTGCTCGCAGCCGGGTTCGGCAGCAGGCTCCTTCCCGTCACCGCGACCACCCCCAAGCCGCTCGTGCGCGTCCACGGCGTCCGCATCATCGATCGGCTCATCGATGCCCTTCGCGCCGTCGGCATAGAGGAGATCTACGTGGTCAGGGGCTATCTGAAAGATGAGTTCGACCGGCTGCTTCCGACGTATCCCATGCTGAGGTTCATCGACAATCCCCTCTACGATTCGACGAACAACATATCGTCCGCCGCAGCCGCAGCCGGCTGCTTCGAAAACGCCTACGTCTTCGAGTCGGACCTGTTGCTCGCAAATCCCGGGCTCGTCACGAAATACCAGTTCGAATCGAACTACCTGGCAATTCCCGTCCCGGCGACCGAGGACTGGTGCTTCGATGCCGATGAGAAGGGCTCCATCACGCGCATCGCGAAGGGGAGCGACAAGCCCTGCTGGCAGATGGTGGGGCTGTCGTTTTGGACGAAGGAGGACGGTGCGCGCCTCGCCGCGGACATTCCCGCGGTGTTCGCGCAAAGCGGGGATTGCGCGCAGATCTTCTGGGACGACGTCGCGCTCGTGCATCGTGCGGACGCCTATGACGTGCATGTGAGGGAATGCTCCTTCGACGATGTCGTCGAGATAGACACGTTTGCCGAGCTCCAGGCCATAGATCCGGCCTATGCCGTCGAAGGGGATTAGGCCGCGTCGGGCGTCGATAGTGTCGAATGCCAGATGTTGACGCGCTGTGATGGTCGAAATGCCGTTCACTCGGTATCCTACGAGGAACCTATGGACAGAAGGAATCCTGGGAACCATACGGATCGCACATGTCGACAGTGAAGGATTGCATGCATGGCAGGGCAGACTACAGCTCAAGGTAATTCGTTCGAACTATCGCGGAAGGTTGCGGCCGTATGCTGCGCAGCGGTTCTCGGCGCATCCCTCTACGCGGCGCCCGCCTTCGCCGATGAAGATGAGCTTCTTCTCGATGCCGCTTCGGCCTCGCAAGATGCAACCGCAGGGGCTTCAAGCGAAGCTTCTACCCCGACGGCCGCCGATTCGCTCGGCAACCCCGACGCATCCGGACAGGGCGCGGCATCCGAGGCCGTGCCGGAAGCTCCCGTCTCCGAATCTCCCGCACCTGCTGCTCCTCCTGCAGGCGCGCTTACCCTCAGTGAATCCTCGCTGATGTTCGAAGACGCCCAGGATTCCGCAACGCTTGTCGCTGCGGGCGCCCAGGGTGCCGTTTCCTGGAAAAGCACCGATCCGCGCGTCGCGACCGTGTCGGACGACGGCGTCGTCACGGCGGTCGGTGCGGGAACCTGCCGCATCATCGCGCGCGACGACGCGGGCGTCGAAGCATCCTGCGAGGTGAAGGCCAGCGCCTTCGACCGCAGCGATCCGTCGGGACGCCTGGCGTACCTGCGTCCCGACGGATCGCGCGCCCAGGGCATGGTAAGCGTCCATGGGTTGCGGTATCTGTTCGATGCGAACGGCTGGGCGCGTTCCGGCTGGCAGAAAAACGACGGCGTTTGGATGCACTTCGATCCAAAGATCTTTACGGCCGTTACCGGCTGGAACCGTCTTACGTGGAATGACCAGGCGTCCTGGTACCTCTTCGACGCCGACGGGCGCATGCTGACCGGATGGCAGAAGGACGACGGGAAGTGGTATCTGCTCTCCGATTCCGGCCGCATGCTCAAGGGCTGGCAGAAGGACGAAGGTTCCTGGTATCACATGGCCGATGCCGGCGGTGCCATGGATACGGGCTGGATCAGGGACGACGATAGCTGGTATCTGCTTGCGGAATCCGGGCGCATGCTGACCGGATGGCAGAAGGACGACGGGAAGTGGTATCTGCTCTCCGATTCCGGCCGCATGCTCAAGGGCTGGCAGAAGGACGAAGGTTCCTGGTACCACATGGCCTTCGACGGCGGCGCCATGGAGACCGGCTGGATCAAGAGCGGCGGATCGTGGTATCTGCTCGGCGAGTCGGGCCGCATGCGCACCGGATGGCAGAAGGTCGATGGCAGCTGGTACCACCTGGATGATTACGGCCGCATGGACACGGGGTGGCTCAAGCTTCATGGCACGTGGTACCTGCTTTCCAGCGGCGGACGCATGCTCACCGGCTGGCAGAAGGTCGGCGGAGAATGGTATTACCTGTATGAGCAGGGCGACATGGCGTCCGACGAGTGGGTCGGCGACTACTACGTGCGTCCGAACGGGGAGTGGAGCGATTACGCGACCTCGTACAAGACGGGGTACCAGAATCCTTCGGGGTACTATCAGCTGAGCAGCAAGAACGTGTATTTCAACGGGTACGGCTCGAGCTTCGACTACGCGACGCCCTCGAGGATCGCCAAAAGCGCCACCCGCTCCGAGGCCATCGAGGCGTTCATCGATCGCGCGTACGATTATCGGGGCACCGACTACGTGTGGAACTGGTCGAAGCGGCCGGGCGAAGGCGTCGACTGCATAGGCCTCGTGTTTCAATGCGCATACGCCTGCGGCATGGATTTGGACGGCGGCACGAAGAACTTCGACGACTTCAATCCCTACACGCATTACATGACCGGCGCGAACGGATGGCATAGCCATGATGCCGATAATATGTGGAACTACGGCAAGGTCCAGCATCTTTCGCTATCGCAGCGCGAGCGCGGCGACGTGATCTACTGGCCCGGCCATGTGGCGATATACCTGGGCAACGACAAAATCATCGAAGCGTTCGGCGACGATGTGCACATTACGAGCCTCTGGTCCCATAGAAGCTCCCCGACGGGCGTCATGCGCTTCTTTGTGAAATAATGGCCGGGAAACCGGATGTTCGATAGGCGCATCGCAGGGGGTGCGCCTATTTTTTCGGCTGTCCGTATGGCCGGCACGACGGAGGGATGGGACATGGCGCTTCATACGAAGGACGACAAATTCGCGCATCTTCTTGCGATGTACTGCGAGTTCGATGACTGGGCCCGCGCCCACGACGTCAAGGTGTTCCTCGATTGGGGAACGCTGCTCGGCGCCGTGAGGCATCGCGGCTTCATTCCCTGGGATTTCGATCTCGATATCAGCGCGACGTGGGGAGACTACCAGCGTCTGCTGAAGGCGTGGGACGAAGACCCGCTGCCGAACCGCGCGATCGTCAACATCTACCGCAATCCTGGGTACCCGTCGCTTTTCTCGCGCCTGGTGGACACCACCACGACCGAGATTCGCCGGGCGTCTGCCTGGGACCTTGCGCCGTGCGGCATGTCCATCGACATCTTCCCCCTGGTTCCTTTGCCGAAGGATCCGAAGAAGCGCGAGCGTGCGAAGGATGCGATGCTCGTGTTCTACGAGCTGACGAACCACATGATGCTCAACAAGCGTTCGCGCAGGAAAAGCATGCGTCGGCTCCTTGCGAAGTCTTTGGTCAAACGCCGCATCTTCGGAGAGAAGCGAGTGCTCGAAGACCTGCACAGAATCGCGTTCTCGACGCCCGAGGAAGAATGCACGGCCTATATGGAGCTCACAGGCGGCAGCGTCGATGCCTGCGTCATCGAGAAGGACGTCCTCGGCACGTACAAGGAGCTGCCCTTCGAGGGGCATATGTCCTACGTGCCCGAGAAATACATCGAATTCCTGCAGGCTGGCTACGGCGTGACCTGGCGCAATTATCCGAGCAACCGGTCGGGCGGCTATCATTACGTCGAAAACCTCGACATTCCCTACGACGTGTACGTGCACGACTATATGCAGTTCCTCGACAAGGAGAAGGTTCTCAAGAACTACCGGACCTTCAAAGCCAAGGAGCTTCAGGACGTGCTCATGCGCGCGCACGTATCCCCTGAATACTGCCGCACGTCCCTTCAGCCTGCGCGGCTGCGCGTCGAGGCGTTCGGATCTCCCTCGGAATATACCGAAGGCGTGCCCGAAGACCTTGAAGCCGCCCTGACGGACTACGTGAATGCGCAGATCGCCTCGAAGCCGTGGTACTGGCGCGTCTGGGGCGGCCTGTCAGACGAATGGATCGCGCTCGCGTGCCGCATCTTCTTCGACCGCGGCATGTACAACAAGATCATGCATATCATCACGCAGAGGTCCTGGTCGCTCGACGAACCGTTGCCCGAAAGCATCCTTGAGGTCAAAAACAAGATAGAAGCCATCTTTCGCGTGTACAACGCCATCGATTACGACGATACGGACGAGGTCAGACGCCTTGTCGCGCAGGACGGCGCGGTTCTCGACGCGCTCGTGTCCACGCATGCGGATCTCTATCTGCGCTCGTGCGATGCCGAAGGCGAAGACGATTGGCGCGGGGTCGCCGAGGCGGCCGAAGCGGCGCTCGCCGCATTTCCCGGCGACGACGAGATCGAACGACGCCAGGCCGTCGCGTACGCGCGCATCGGCCGCACGGACGAGGCGTCCGCCATGCTCGAAGACATCATCGTCCGTTCGAACAACGGCATGACGGTCCTCGCCGCTAAGGATGACAGGAAGGAGCTCGGCCTTGACGAGCGCGATTGAGAAGCATCACCTGAAACTCCTGGAGGAATTCGACGCGTTCTGCGCTGAGCGGAACATCCCGTATGCGCTCGCGTTCCATTCCGCATGGGATGCGGAGAAGTTCGGCGGCTATCACGGGGGGATGTACGAGACCTCGGTCCATATGACCGAAGAGGCGTTTCGCAGGCTCCAGGAGGCCGTGCTTCCCGAAGGCCGCGGCATCGTGGGCTTCTCGAAGCGCGGCCATGCGGCGAAGTATGCGGATATGAACGCCATCGCCATCAACTTCGTCGACGAGCCGGTGGAGAAGCTGCCCGTTCCCGGTATCGCCATCGCGATCCTGAACCGGTCTTCCGACGGTTCATGGACGGGATCGAAGCCCCGCAAGCGCAGAGGGTCGTTCGTCCTGCCCGGCACCATCTTCGACGAGCTTCGCCGCGTGAAGCTGGACGACGGCGAGTTCTGGGCGTTCGCCGATGCCGACGCGTACCTCACGGCCCTTGCGGGCGAAAGCTGGCGCACGGCGAAATGGCCGTACTTCACGCCGAAATCCGACATCTACCTCACGTTCGACACGGACACCGATCCGCATCGGTTCATGGCGTCCCCCGTCGTGCGCAGGATGCTGCGGTGGCCGAACCGTGTGTTCCGCGCGAAGTATCGCGACTGGGTCCGCGAGAAGTACAACCCGTTCTACAAGAAGACCCTGCGCTATCCGCTCTACCTGACGAGGACCGAGAACCGCTTCGATCTGTGGGAAACCTATTATCCCCTCGAAGCCGACCTCATCGCCATGTCGAAGGACCCCGCGCGTGCCGAAGAGTTCGAGACCGTGCTCGAACCCCTGATCGAGCGCATGGTGTATTGGAATACGCAGAAGCTCGGCCTGTCCGTGGACGACGATCTGCTGGATCTGTGCATGCCCTTTCTTGAACGCCGTCTGGGCAAGGAAGGCGCCGAGAAGCTCGTCTCGCGCATTCCCGAGGCGTACCGCACCTCCCGCATCGAAGACGTCCTGCGCGAGCGCGGCGTGGGCCATCCGCTGCTCGAAACGGTATAATCCATACGTTCATCTGCCTGCATGGCGTTTAAGGAGCATGGAATGTCACGTACGTACAAGCGGATCCTCCTTCTGATGATGGGCGGGTCCGGCACGCGTTTCGGCGCGCCCGTTCCCAAGCAGTTCGTCGAGGTCGAGGGCAAGCCCACGTTCAGCTATCTGGTCGAGAAGTATGCGAGCATCGATTTCGCCGACCGCATGGTCATCGTCTGCAACGGCGACTGGGTCGACTACACGCGCGAATGGGTTGGAAACCTCGGGCTCGGCATCGATTGGGCCGTGGTCAACGGCGGCGCGAGCCGCTCCGAATCCGTCAAGAACGGCCTGACCGAGGCGGCGAAATCCGCGGTCGCGGGCGATATCGTCTTCATCCACGACGTCACGCACCCCTACGTCGACGAGGCGCATCTCGAGGAGCTGTCCGCCGCTGCGGCGGCCCACGGCGGCGCGACGATGGGCGAATGCCAATACGACACCGTCTACGGCATCGACCCCGAAACCCGCATGCTCGAGCGTGTCATCCCTCGCCAGACGGTGGTGACGGGCGCGAGCCCCGAGGCCTTCGAGTTCTCGCGCATCTGGGGCATCTACAGCACCCTTTCGGTCGATGAGCTGGAGAACTATACGTCGGCGGGCGCCCTTGCGCTGGCGTTCGACATACCGATCGAAGTCGTGCCGACCGACCTCATCAACCTGAAGATTACCTATCGAAACGATATGGAAGCCTTCAAGAAGCTCTTCCATAACTATTATTTCTAGGACAACGATTCCAATCGCGCGGTCATCGGGCCGCGCGATTCTCATCGCAAGGGAGCGCCTATGAAAGCTGCGGTGCTGCACGGCACGCAAGAGGTCGTCTACGAAGACATCGAGCGCACGGAGCCGGCCGCCGGCGAAGTGGTCGTCAAGGTCCACTACACCGGCGTCTGCGGATCCGACGTGCCGCGCGTCCTCCAAGGGCGCGTGCATTTCTTCCCGCTCGTGCTCGGGCACGAATTCTCGGGCCGAATCGTCGCGGTGGGCGACGGCGTCTCCTCCGACCTGGTCGGACGTCGCGTCGCCGGCGTTCCGCTGCAGCCCTGCATGGAATGCGAGGACTGCCTGGAGGGCGACTATTCGCTCTGCGGCCATTACGGCTTCGTCGGCTCCCGCTCCCAGGGCAGCATGGCCGAATACGTCACGCTGCCCGAGAAGAACGTCGTGTTCCTCGGCGATGACGTGCCCGATCTGGACGGCGCGTTCTTCGAGCCCGCATCGGTCGCCATCCACGGCATCGAGCTCGCGCATTTCAAGGAAGGGGCCACGGCCGCGGTCGTGGGCTGCGGGACCATCGGCATCCTCTGCGCCCAGGCGCTTTCCGGCTACGGCGCGTCCAACGTGGTCGCCACCGTGCGTTCGGCCCCGAAGGCCGCCGCCGCCCGCGCCGCCGGCGTGACGAAGCTCGCCGACACGCTGGAGGAAGATTGGCTCGACCAGGTGCTCGCTCTGAACGACGGGCGCCGCTTCGACTACGTCTTCGATACCGCGGGCACGCCGGAAACCATCCTTGATTCGTTCGAGCTGGCCGCCAACAAGGCCCGCGTCATGTTCATCGGCACGCCGTCGCGCGACGTGGCCTTCACCGCGAAGCAGTGGGAGACGATCAACCGCAAGGAACTCACGGTCGGGGGCTCGTGGATGTCCTACAGCAAGCCGTGGCCGGGCGTCGAATGGGATATAGTCAACCGTTTCTTCAATCAAGGAATCATGAGGGTGGTTCCCGAGATGTTAGATACGGTTTACAATCTCTCCGACACATCGGATGCCTTCGAGCGTTACGCCAAGCGCGACGTCGAAGGCAAGATTCTCATCGACTCTTGGGAGGAACACTAGATGATTACGCTGCAGGAAATCGTGAAGAAGAACAAGGAAGGCCGTCGCGCCGGCATCTATTCGTGCTGCTCCGCCAACGAGGACGTCATTCGCGCCGCGCTCATCCGCGCGCGCAAGACCGGGACGCCCGCCCTGATCGAATCCACATCCAACCAGGTGAACCAGCTCGGCGGCTACACGGGCATGACCCCGTTCGACTTCGCCGATTTCGTACGCCGTCTCGCCGAGGAGAACGCGGTGCCTTGGGAGCAGGTCATCGTCGGCGGCGACCATCTGGGCCCGCTGCCCTGGGTGGACTGCGAAGAGGAAGAAGCGCTCGTGAACGCCGAGGAGCTCGTGCGCGAGTGCGTGCTCGCCGGCTATAAGAAGATCCACCTGGACACCAGCATGCGTGTCGCATCCGACGACCCGGCGAAGCCCTTCATGACCAAGACCTGCGCCGAGCGCGGCGCGCGCCTGTGCCGTGCGGCCGAAGACGCCTATGCCCAATACAAGGAATCGCACCCCGAGGCGCCCGAGCTCGTCTACGTCATCGGCAGCGAGGTCCCCGTGCCCGGCGGCGATTTCAACGCCGGCGAAATGGGCGTGACTACGGCGGACGACGCCTACAACACCATCCGCATCTATCGCGAGGAGTTCGAGCGCCTGGGCCTGGAAGAGGCCTTCGGGCGCGTCGTCGCCATCGTCGTCGAGATGGGCGTCGAATTCCACGAGTTCAGGATCGACGAGTACGATCGCACGCGCGCGGCCGACCTCGTCGCCGCGATGCGCAAGGAGCCCCTGTGCATCGAGGGCCATTCGAGCGATTACCAGACCACGACGAACCTGACCGCCATGTGCGAAGACGGCGTCGCCATCCTGAAGGTCGGCCCGGCGCTCACCTTCGCGCTGCGCGAGGCGCTCTTCGCCCTCGAGCAGATCGAGCGCGAGATCTACGCCGAGACGCCCGAGGTCTGGTCCGACTATCGCGAGGTGCTCGAGCGCACGATGCTTGAGAACCCGAAGTCGTGGGCTCCGTACTACCAGGGAACTCCCAACGAGCAGCGCATCGCGCGCGCCTACAGCTTCTACGACCGCTGCCGCTACTACTTCGCGCAGCCGGCCGTCGTCGCGGCCCGCGACGCGCTGGTGGAAAACCTGTCCGGCAACAAGATTCCGCATTGCATGCTGAGCCAGTACCTGCCCAACCAGTACTATCGCGTGCGCATCGGCGCTCTGAAGAACGAAGCCGCCGACATCATCTGGGATCACATCGGCGATGCCATCGACGGCTACCTGCGTGCGACCGATTACTGCGGCGTGGGCGAGCCTCTTTCGGCTCCGCTCTTCTAAGACGAGTGCTTCAAGGGGGAACGCACGCTATGGCGGACATCTCAACGCTCCGGACGTCTGAAGACATCGATTTCATCAAGCAGGCGTTCGGAGAGTCCTACTACGACATCAAGACCTACGAGGACCTGCGCGCGGCGCAGGTCCTTTCCGCCACGCGCGCGGCGAACGTCGAGCTTCTGGTGAAGTTCGACGCCTTCTGCCGCCTGCATGGCATCAAGTACTTCGCCTACGGCAAGACGCTGCGCGGCGTGGTGTCGTATGCCGACTTCCTGCCGGGCGACGCCGAGCTCGAGCTCGGCATCCTGCGCGCGGATTACGACCGGCTGGTCGGCGCCTGCCGCCGTTTGACCGACGAAGAGGTCGAGGAGCTGGGCTGGCGCTTCGATACGACGTTTGCCAAGAAGCGCTACCGGGACATCGATGCCATCTACCCGCGCGTGACCGCGCTCGAACCGACTCCGGTCCTCTACGATGGGAAGGTCGTGTTCGACGGGTCGTCCCTGCCGATGCAGGTGCGCGGATCGTTCGAGCTGCCCGTCTTCGAAGAGGTGCCCGACGACTTCTTCACGCGCAAGAAGTTCTTCCGCCAGATGAAGAGGCGCAACACCATCATGAAGCGTGCCATGAACGCGCGCGAGCTCATGATCGACGACGAGGGCGTGACGCGCTTCCAGCATGGTGCGCGTCTGCGTTATCGGTTCCTGCCGCTTCGGTTCGCCTCATGGCTCATGCATCATCGCGCGCGCAAGTACGCGGGGCGGGGCATGAGCAACGTCACGCGCGTCGCGGGATGGCGCTCCGTCACGGTTCCCATCACCGATTTCGGTGAGATGCAGCGCCTTCCGTTCGCAGGCATCCAGATCTACTGCCCGATTCGTCCCGATATCTGGGCGAAGGAGCCGATTATCGAGACGACCCCCGAGCTGCGCCGCCTTCAGGAGGACGCGAAGGAGATCGTCGCCGAGATCGACCGCATCTGCCAGAAGCTCGGCATCCAGTACTTCGCATGCGGCGGCACGATGCTCGGCTACGTGCGTCACGGCGGTTTCATCCCGTGGGACGACGATATCGACATCGGTATGATGCGTGCCGACTACGAACGCTTCAAGGCCGAGGCGGGCGCGCTGCTCGACGGCGAACGCTTCTTCCTGCAGACGCGCGAGACCGATCCGAACATCCCGTACCTGTTCTCGAAGGTCAGGATGAACGGCACCACCTACATCACCGACTACAACAAATTCCGCGATTTCCATAAGGGCATCTGCGTGGACGTGTTCCCGTTCGACTACATCCCGAACGACCCGTCCGAGCAGCGCGCGTTCCGCGGGCAGGTCAAGGCGGCGGCGCGGGCGCATAACCGCATCGTGAACCGCCAATATCCGAAGGCTCAGTCGGCAAGCGTCGGCGCGAAGAAGAACATCGACTGGCTCATCTCGCAGATCAACGGGCGTCTGCTGGCGCACCATTACTGGTCGTTGTCGCTGGATGAGACGCAGCGCCATTTCGACGAGGTGGCCGAAACCTACAACGACCAGGCGATCGAAGAGGGCCTGCAGTACGTCGCCTGCTTCGTTCCGTCGTATACGATGGCGAAGGTGTCCGACCTGTATCCCGCGCAGCGCGTGAGCTTCGACGGGCTCGACATCATGCTGCCGAACAACCCCGAGGTCTTCCTGCGCATGCAGTACGGCAACTTCATGGTGCTGCCGTATCCGCATCAGCGTGCCGGCCATGACCTGCTGCTCTGGTCCGACGAAGAGGGCGTGGGCGGCGGCCGCGAGGCCGAAGAGCTCGCCGCCGAGGAAGCCGACGAATAGACGTCTACGGGCGCCTGCGGGGCGCTCGGTCGCGATGCGCCCCGTCTTCTTTGGATAGCATCCGTTTCGAGACGGGTTCGATAGCGTATTCCCGCGCGCCCCATGCAGCGAAAACGGCCGCGGCGGCCACGACGAGGTAGGGAAGAAGCGCGCCTTCCATGTAGAGGGGCGTGAAGGAGTAGATCTGGTTCAGCGCGATATGCGTGAGGTAGAGCTCCAGCGAGAACCCGCCGACGAACGATAGGAACCGCATCGCCGCAGGCTTCTCGGGCACGCCCGGTCTGTCGAAGATCGCGAAGACGCCGCAGATCGCATAGCTGAGGGAAATGCCGCCGAGGGCCTGGAACAAGCGGTTCCAAGGAACAACGATGAGATCGGTGGGCTTGAGGGATACGAAGGTCACGGCCAGCGCCGCGACGATGATCCAGGTCCACCAGCCCAAGGTGCGGCGTTCGTAGACGTACTTTCCCGCGAAGCAGCCGAAGACGAACACGGGGATGCGTCCGATGGCGATTTCGATCATGTAGTAGAAATCGGGGACGTATGCCCACAGGGAGAGATCGACCGCGATGATGAGCGCTTCGAGGACGACGAGCCTGACCGCCGCGTTCCCGCGCGGCGATTCGAAGAGGAACGCATGGATGAGCGGATAGCATGCATACAGGGGGATGAGGAGCGAGACGAACCAGACGGAGGCGACGCCTGTGAACCAGAACTCCAGCGTCGTGGCCTTCAAGACGAAGTGCGCCATCGCCGTGCCAAGGTCGGGATCCTGCACAAGGCAGCGGATGATCCAGTACCCGTAATCGATGACGACGAGAGGCACGATGAGGCGCACCGCCCTTTTCTTCATGAAGTCATGCAGCGTCGGTTTCTTCGCATACGAGAAGAAGAGGCACACGCCCGAAAGGAAGAGGAAGATGTCGACGCCGGCGTTGCCGAGCTCCATGATGCCCTTGAACCAGAGAAGCTGCTCGATGCCGAACGAGAAGTCGACGTTATCGATCGTCGCATGATAGATGACGATCCAGAGTATCGCGAACCCGTACAGAGGCGCGCGATAGGTGCTCACGATATCGAGCCTGAAGGGCTTCAAGGGCGGATTCTCCTTGCGGCGTGATGGATGGGAAAGTTGCATGGATTATACGCCCACGGCTTACGTCGTACGACCGCATCGGCAGGCGGGCGCTTATTTCGATAGGTCGTCGTTTTCGTCCCAGCCCCAGTAGACCGCATGGGTCTGCCCATACCACCAGACCCAGGATCCCAGATCGACCGTGCGGATATAGCCGACGTTGTCCATGACGCGCCCGTTGCCGATGTAGATGCCGATGTGTCCCCAGATGGATCCGGCCCAGGTGTGCGGATGGGAGGATGTGGCGACCTCCATGCCGACCTTGAGGTCGGCCGGGTCCTTGGAATTGCAGAAGTCCCAGTACATATTGCACGCATCGCCGGGATAGACGTACGACGTCCCCGTCGCGTCGCGATAGACCCGATCGACCCACTCCGAGCAGAGGTTGCCGCCGGGAGAAGGAACGGTGTAGCAGGATGCCACCATGGCTCTCTGCCGCTTGGTGAGCGTGCCGTCCTGCACGCCGTCGAGGGTGGGAAGGGCGCCGTTCGGCATGAGGCAGTACCAGACGCCGCCGGTCTTCACCCATCCCGTGTCCATGCGGCCTGAATCGCGCAGGTGGTACCAGGTGCCGCTCAGTTTCGTCCAGCCGGTGTCCATCCTGCCGGAGGCGCGCAGGTGGTACCAATATCCCTCGTCTTCGACCCAACCCGTCTCCATGGCGCCGCCGGCATCGGCTAGGCGGAACCAGGAGCCGTCGTCTTTCTGCCAGCCCTTGAGCATGCGGCCGGATTCGGCGAGCAGGTACCATTTTCCGCTATCTTTCTGCCAGCCGGTGCGCATACGGCCTTCGTCATCGAAAAGGTACCAGGACATCGTGCCGTTCCATGCAAGGCGCGCCCAGCCCGTATCGGCCGCGCCGGACGATGAGAGATGATGCCAGAAGCCTCCGTCTTTGATCCAGCCGGTCCGCATGCGTCCGGATTCGCCCAGGCAGTACGATGCGCTTCCGACCTTCTGCCAGCCGGTGAGCATGCGGCCCTCATCGTCGAAGAGGTACCACGAGGGATCGTCGCCGTTGTAGGAGGCACGCCGCCATCCCTGCGCCGCGGCGCCCGTCTTGCTGTCGAACAGGTACCAGACGCCTTCGTGGTCGATCCATCCGGTCCGAGGATCGCCGTTTCCGTCGAAGAAGAAGATCGCCGCTCCGACCTTCTGCAACCCGACCGCCTTCGAACCGTCGGGGTTGAGGTAATGGGGTCGGTCGAGCTCGTCGTAGACGAGCTGCGATGCCGATACCGCGCATGTCGCGACCGCGCCCGTTTCGTCCGTTGCGGTGATCGCGCAGGTGCCGAACCCCGTCGCCGTCACGACGCCTTCGGGCGATACGGTCGCCACGGCATCCGACGAGCTTGTCCAGGTCACGGAGCCCGATGCGTCGATCGCGGCAAGCCGGTGCGTTTCGCCTGCGTTCGCGAATGCGAGCTCTGCCGCATCGAGCGAGAAGCCTGCGGCTGCGGCGCCGTCCCCATTGTCCGCGATCGTCGATCCCTCCTCGTCGCGAGCGACGGCGCCCGTGGCGGCTTCATCGACAGGATCGTCCGATTCTCGATCGGATGGCATCGAGGCCGCCGCGAAAGCATCGCCTTGATTCGCGTCGGCGGCCAAGGCGTCATCTGCACCCGCGTCGTCGGCGAAGGCGGGGCGCGCAAGGAAGGCGGGGTGCGCGAGCGCAAGGAAAGACATGGCCAGAAGCGCAGCGATTGCGGCTGCGATGAGGGCGATTGCGGGGCGTGAGGCCTGTTTCGGGGCGGATGGCACGGTCATGGCGGCCTTTCTTGAGGAGATGTTGCACTTTTTAGGCGAAAACAGGACCGAAGGGTCTCGTCTATACACGTTACGGCAGGTAGTCTCACATTATGCAGCAAACAAGGACGCGGTGCGAATCGCGAATGCTGCACGACGCGCAACGCCGACGGCACTTCCTCGGCATCCCTCCGTAAACGCAGCCTGCGCGTCGGGAAGGTTTGATATGAACGCTTTGACCAAGGTCCTCCTCGCCCTGGTGTGCGCATGCTGCGTCGCGCTGTGCATCGGGGGAATGGCGCCGAAGCCCGCCTGCGCTCTTGAGCCCATGTCGTTGTCCGATGAGATGAAGTACTTCGCGAAGTACGAGAGCTCCCAGAATTACGCGCAGACCTTCAGCTCGGGCGACGACTACAACGCGATGGGCTACTACCAGTTCGATCGTCGGTACGGCCTGCGCGATTTCATGCAGACGTGCTATGACGACCATCCGCATATCTTCAAGGCGCTGGGAAAGGCCTTGGAGTATTCGAGCGGGGATTTCAAGAACAAAGACGTCGTCTACACGGATGATGATGGCTACGTGCATTTCACATCGTTCGGCGTGACCCTCAACGCGGCGTGGAAGGCCGCGTATAAGAGCGATCCGGAGCTTTTCGCCGGCTATCAGGACGCCTGGGCATATCAGCAGTACTACCGGCCCGTGCAGAGGATCATGAAGTCGCGGTACGGGATCGATCTTTCCGAGCGTTCCGACTGCATCAAAGGCCTCTGCTGGGGCATGTGCAACCTCTTCGGCCAGACAGGCTGCCTGTATTTCTTCGACAAGGCGGGTCTGAGCGCCGGCATGTCCGATCGCCAGTTCGCACGCGCGGCCTGCAACGCGGTCGTCGACAATGTGGCGGCGCGGTATCCGTCTCAACCTCAGTATCATCAGGGCTGGCAGAACCGCTACAAGAAGGAGCTCGCCGACTGCCTCGGCTATCTGGGTCAGTGGATCCAAAAAGCCGGAGGGTGGACGTTCGTGGTGAAAGGCAAGCCGCTCACGAGCGAATGGGAAGAGATCGACGGCTCCTGGTACTACTTCGATAAGGACGGATATGCCGTCCAAGACACGTGGAAGAAGATCGGCGGCTCCTGGTATCTGTTCGACGACGGCTGCCATATGCTCACCGGCTGGCAGAAGCCGGAGCGGGCCTGGTATTACCTCGATTCGTCGGGCGCGATGGTGCAGGGCTGGCGGAAGATCCGCTACGACGGCACGATGAGCTGGTTCTACTTCCGCACCGGCAACTCCGGCGGACAGATGCTCACGGGTTGGCGGACGATTCCCTACGACGGATCGGATCGCGACTTCTACTTCACCGACGACGGCGTCATGCTCACCGGCTGGCAGAAGATCGGCGGTTCCTGGTACGCGTTTTCCGGCAGCGGCGTCGCGTATGCGGGTTGGGAGAAGCTCGACTACGGCGGAACTGCCTCATGGTTCCTCTTCGGCGACGACCATCGCATGCGCACCGGCTGGCAGGATGCGGACGGCGAGCGCTACTATCTGGCGGGAAGCGGCGTCATGCTCACCGGCTGGCAGAAGATCGACGGCTCATACTATCTGCTCGAAGGCAGCGGAGCGCTCGTGCGCGGCTGGTATTTCGGCGGCGTGAACACCTACTATCTCGGCGCGGACGGCGCGATGGCCACCGGCTGGCAGAGGATCGACGGATCCTGGTATCTGTTCGACGATGACGGGCATCGCCTGACCGGCTGGCAGAAACCGTACGTGAACTGGTATCGCTTCGACGATGACGGCAAGATGCTCACCGGGTGGCAGAAAATCGAGCACGACGGCTCGATGCGCTGGTTCTACTTCATGCCGGGCGACGGGGGCGGCCGCATGCTCACCGGCTGGCAAAAGATCGTCTACGACGGCAAGGAGCGCACGTTCTACTTCGACAAGAGCGGTGCGATGCTCACGGGCACCCAGGTCATCGACGGCGTCACCTACACCTTCGAGAGCAGCGGCGTGCTGCAGGAACCCGATTCCGCGAACGCCGCGCCCCACGCATTGATGATGGACGTGCCGGACGATGCGGATGACGCATCGGGCGCGCAGGTCCGTGCGGTCGACGCGACGGAAGCGGCGGAGATGGAGGAGATAGGGGATGCGACGGGCGACCAGGGCGCTGCCATCGATTCCGATGTCGAGGCTGCGTCGGTCGGGCCTGCAGGACCGGATGGCAGCACGGCTGTGCGCGACGAGGCGGCCGCGAGCCTGTCGGATGCGCAGCCTGCGGCATAATCCCGGTCTTCGGCCCGGGTGCATGCACGGCGTATAATGGCACCTACGTTTTCCCGCCGATACAGAACGGACGCGCGCATGCTTGGCTCATACGAATTCGAGGCGCTCTACGCCATCTATGCGAAGGGCGCGCGCACGCAGCGCGCGGTGGCCGCGGCATCGGGGCTGTCGCTCGGCACGGCGAATGCCACGATCAAGGCGCTCAGAGCATTCGGGCTGGTCGACGATTCTCTTGCGCCGACCGATGCAGCTCTTGACGCGCTCGCGCCGTTCAAGGTCGACAACGCCGTCATCATGGCGGCGGGCCTGTCGTCGCGCTTCGCGCCCATCTCCTATGAAAAGCCCAAGGGCGTTCTGCGCGTGCGCGGAGAGGTGCTGATCGAACGTCAGATCCGCCAGCTGCGCGAGGCCGGCATCGACGACATAACCGTCGTCGTCGGCTATAAGAAAGAAGAATTCTTCTACCTTGAAGACCTGTTCGGTGTGCGCATCGTCATCAACCACGAATACGCCACGCGCAACAACAACTCGACGATCCGCTGCGTGCAGCACCTGCTCGGCAACACCTACATCTGCTCGTCGGACGACTATTTCACCGAAAACCCCTTCGAACCATACGTCTTCCGCGCCTACTATTCGGCGACGTTCGCGAGCGGCCCGACCGAGGAGTGGTGCCTGGTCACCAAAGGCAAGGAGCGCTTGATCTCGGGCGTCGAGGTCGGCGGGCGCGATTCTTGGATCATGCTCGGCCATGTCTATTGGGACCGTGCGTTCTCCCAAGCCTTCGGGCGCATCCTCGATGCCGAGTACGACGATCCCGCATGCGCCCCGCGCCTCTGGGAAGAGATCTACGCGGCCCACATCGACGAGCTTCCTATGGTCATGCATCCCTATGAAGATGGCGTGATCTGGGAATTCGACTCTCTTGCCGACTTGCAGGAATTCGACTCGGACTTCATAGACAACGTGGATTCGGCCATCATGGACCATGTGTGCCGCATGCTCGGCTGCGCACGATCGGACATCCACGGCATCGTGCCCCTTAAGCAGGGTCTGACGAACCTTTCATTCGCCTTCGAGGTGAAGGGCCGGCGTTACGCGTACCGTCATCCCGGCGTCGGGTCGGATGCCTTCATACGCCGCAGCGCCGAGGTCGCGGCGGAATCCATCGCGTATGAGCTGGGCCTCGATCGATCGTTCATCTTCGAGGACGTGACCGACGGATGGAAGCTCTCGCGTTTCATCGCCGCATGCGAGCCGTTCGACGGAAGGAACGCCGCGCACGTGGATGCCGCCATGGCGGCGGCGCGCACGCTGCATGCGTCGGGGGCGGTCGTCGAACGTTCTGCCGATCCGCTCAAGGACGCCGAGAGCTATCTCGAAGCCCTGTCCGCCGATCGGCGCATCTCGTTTAGGGATTTCCCCGAGATGCACGAACAGGCCCGCCGCCTCCATGCGTTCCTTGCGAGGACCGAGAGCGGCATCGTGCTGTCCCACGGCGATTTCTGCGCTGACAACCTGATTCTCGGCAACGAGGGACTGTGCGTCATCGATTGGGAGCGCGCCGGCATGACCTGGCCTGAAGTCGATCCGGCAACATTCGCCTGCTGCTGCGCCGATTATTCCTTCGACGATGCCATCGCCGCGTTCGAATCGTATGCGGGGCATGCGCCCGAGCCTCTTGCCCTTGCACGCTACGTCGCCTGCCTGTCGCTCGTGAGCTTCGACCGCTTCGTGCGCGCCGTGTATCAGGACATGATGGGCAAGTCGGTCGATGAGCCCCTGCATTCCTGGTATAGATTCGCGAAGGCGTACGGACGGCGCGCCGAGGAATTCATCGCCATTCTGGACGAGGCTTGAGACGCTCGCGACCTTCATGGCCGCACCTCCTTGATGGAATGGTATTCTGCGCACAAGGGTGTTTCTTTCTATTTCAGGTGGTTTTCATGAATGATCTTCGGACTCGTCACGTGGCGGCGTTTTCTCGCGTCGGCCGGTTCTGCCTGATGTCCGCCGCGCTTGCCGCAGCGGCTGCGGCTCTTGGTTCGACCTGCGTCTTCGGTTCTCCCGCATACGCCTATGCCGACGATGCGGCCCTTCCGGCCAGCGGCGCTCCTTCGTCTGCCCTCGCTGCCTCGCCTAACGGCGACGCGGCGGACGCGGGTTCCGACGGCGTTTCGGGCACGGCGGACGGCTCGGCGGATGCTGCGGCGCCCGGCGTTGCCGAAGACGCTTCTTCGCCGACGGGCGATACCCCTGGCGTTGACGCATCTCCTGCGCCTGCGCCTTCCGAAACGCCTGCCGCCGATGCTTCCGCGGCTCCTGCGCCTGGCGAGGGTTCCGGTTTCCCGGACGCGGCCCCTGCGGCCCCGGAGGGTGATCCGTCTACTCCCGGCTGGCATGATGTCGAGGGCGGACGCATCTATGTGATGCCTGACGGCACGAAGGCTTCCGGCAAGGCGGAAGTCGACGGCGAGATCCATTATTTCGATCCCGAGACGAATCTCGAACAGAAGGGCCTTATCGATATCGAGGGATCGACGTACTACTTCGACAACGAGACCGGCATCATGAGGACCGGCTGGGCGAAGCCGAACGACCGTTGGTATTATTTCAACGCCGACGGATCGGCGAAGAGCGGCTGGTTCAAGGACGTCGAGGCCGATGGCGCATGGTACTACTTGGAATCGACCGGTCGCAGTCGCACCGGCTGGCTGGAGGACGGCGGCGACTGGTATTACCTGCGTGAATCCGGCAGGATGGACACAGGCTGGTCGCATATCGATGGCGACTGGTACCACCTGCGCGCCTCCGGCAGGATGGACACGGGCTGGACGAAGGTGAAGGGCGACTGGTACCACCTGCGCGGATCCGGACGCATGGACACAGGCTGGATCAAGGACGGCGGCGACTGGTATTACCTGCGGGGGTCCGGTCGGATGGATACCGGGTGGACCAAGGTTTCCGGCGACTGGTACCACCTGCGCGCCTCGGGCCGCATGGACACCGGTTGGATCAAGGTGAAGGGCTCCTGGTACCACCTGCGCGGTTCGGGACGCATGGACACAGGCTGGTTGGAATACGACGGCGACTGGTATTACCTGTACGGATCGGGCCGCATGGCGACCGACGACACGGTCGACGGATACTACCTGTCCGGATCGGGCCGTTGGATCACCGATTCCGATCTCATCTACGCCAATTCGTTCTACAGCGATACGAACTACCTGATCATCGTCGATACCGACAGCAATTGGGTGACGATCTACAAGGGTGCGAAGGGTTTCCGCTACGAGGTTCGCAGCTTCCCCTGCTCCTCGGGCGCGTATTCGACCCCTACGGTGACGGGAACCTTCGAGGTGGGCGAGAAGGGCTACGTGTTCGGCCATGGCAATTACCGCTGCTATTACTATACGCAGTTCTACGGCGACTACCTCTTCCATTCCGTGCTGTATCGTCCGGGCGGCGGCATCCTGGACGGACGTCTGGGTTATCACATCTCGCACGGATGCGTGCGCCTGGATATCGACGATGCTGAATGGATCTACGACAACGTTCCTTCGGGATCGACGGTGCGCGTGGATTAGGATCGCCGGGTCCTGCCGATATGAAGCTTCGAGGGCGTCGTTCGCGTGGCGGATGGCGCCCTCTCGCATCGGCCCCCGTCGGTTTCAGCCTGAAGCCGTTGGTTTTGCATAAAGCGTTCAAAAAAACCGTTACTTAAAAATATTTGAACACACGTTGCATAGATGCGATACTTACGCACGAACGATTATCGGCACAGATGCCTATGCAGGGAGATGCATACATGCTTTCGGAAATCGAATTCAGGGTTGTGCGCGCCGCCGCCGTCGATGCGGTTGCGCCTGGGATGGTTCTCGGGCTTTCCGCCGCAGGCGACCCTATGGTCTTGGATGGCCGGACGTTCGATACGCTCGTATCGCACGGGCTGATCGATGCGGCAGGCCATTGCACGCAGGCCGGCCTCGATGCGCTCGCGCCGTACAAGGTGGACAACGCCGTCATTCTGGCCGCAGGGCTTTCCACGCGATTCGCGCCCATCTCCTACAAGAAGCCGAAGGGCGTGCTCGAGGTTCATGGCGAGGTTCTGATCGAACGCCAGATCCGCCAGCTGCACGATGCCGGCATCGACGACGTGACCATCGTCGTCGGATACATGAAGGAGTATTTCTTCTATCTCGAGGATGAGTACGACGTGCGCATCGTCGTCAATCCCGATTTCGCCGCCCGCAACAACCATGCGTCGCTCAATGTCGTCCGCGACCTGCTTGCGAACACCTATGTCTGCGTGTCCGACAACTACTTCTCCGAGAATCCCTTCCATGCATACGAGCGGCATGCATACTACGCCGCCCAGCGCGCGACCGGTGCGACCGAGGAATGGTGCGCCTCGATCGACGACGATGGCCGCATCGTGGATGTCGCTGTAGGGGGGCGCGATGCATGGGTGATGGTCGGCCAGGCGTATTTCGATCGGGCGTTCTCGGAGCGTTTCGCGCCCCTGATCGAGAAGGCGACCGCATGTCCCGACGACGCCGATGCGCTCTGGGAAGACGTTTTCGCCGCCCATCTGGACGAACTCGACATGCGTCTGGTGCCGTACGCGCCTGGGACCATCTTCGAATTCGACAGCATCGACGAGCTGCGCGCCTTCGACCCTCAGTTCATCACGAACGTCGATTCCGATGCCCTGGTCCATATCACGCATACGCTCGGCTGCGGCATCGAGGACGTATACGACTTCTACCCGTTGAGCGAGGGGCTCACCAACCTCTCGTGCCATTTCCGCGTGAAGGACGGTGCCGAGGGAGCCGGGGAATACGTCTACCGCAATCCGGGCGTGGGCACCGAGGACCTGATCGATCGCGCATCCGAGATGGAGGCGCAGATGCTGGCGCGCGATCTGGGCTTGGACGAGACGTTCGTCTACGAGGACCCGGACGCCGGCTGGAAGATCTCGCGCTTCATTCCGAATTGCCGTCCGCTCAACGCGCACGATCCCGTCGAGCTTTCGCGCGCGATGGCGTATGCGCGCGATCTGCATGCAGCGGACGGGCGCCTGGCCCGCTCGTTCGACTACTACGACGAGGGGTGCCGCTACATAGAGCTCATCCAGGCGAAACGTTGCATCGACATCCCTCGGTTCTGGGATATGGCCGATCGTGCGCGCAAGGTGCGCGCGTATGCGCGTGCGGACGGCGGCGAGCCATGCGTCACGCATAACGATTTCTTCGAGCTGAATTTCCTCGTCGGCGCCGACGACGCCCTGTATCTCATCGACTGGGAATACGCAGGCATGGGCGATTATGCGAACGACCTGGGCACCTTCACGGTCTGCTCGAAGCTTTCGCACGATGAGTTCGTCGCCGCGCTCGAGGCGTATTTCGGCCATGAGCCCACGCTCGCCGAGAAGCGCCACGTGGCGGCGTTCGTCGGCCTTGCGGGCTGGTGCTGGTCGGTATGGTCGATCTACAAGGAATTCGAAGGCGAGAACGTCGGCGAATGGAGCTACGTGTACCGGTCGTATGCGAAGGAATATCTGGCGCGCGCGCTGGAATGGTATGAAGGGGATGAAGCATGAGATACGGGCTTTTGAGCGGCTGCCTTTGGGGCCTCGATACGGTCATCTTGGGGATAGCCTTGGCGATGGCTCCCTATCTGGGAAGCCCCGAGACCGCGGTGCTCGCGTCTCTGGCCGGCGCCTTCCTGCACGATGCGTTCTGCGCCGTGTGGCTGTTCGTCTACATGGGCGGCAAGCGTCGCCTGAAGGACACGCTCGCCGCGCTGAAGACGAGAAGCGGCAAGGCCGTTGCGGCGGCAGCGCTTCTGGGCGGCCCTCTGGGCATGTCGGGATACGTCTTCGCCATCGGCAATATCGGCGCGGGGTACACGGCGATCATCTCGGCGTTCTATCCGGCGTTCGGGTCTCTCATGGCGGTGCTCTTCCTTAAGGAGAAGATGTCGCTCAAGCAGGTCGTGGCGCTTCTGGCCGCGCTTGCGGGCGTGTGCGTGATGGGATACGCCGCAGCCGGGTCCGATGCGATCGGCAATCCGATCATCGGCGTGGCGGGCGCGCTCGTGTGCCTGGTCGGTTGGGGTTCCGAGGCGGTCATCTGCGCCTGGGGCATGCGCGACGACGCGGTGGACAACGAGACCGCCCTTCACATCCGCGAGACCACCTCGGCGCTCGCCTACGGCCTGTTCGTGATCCCGGCCTTCGGCGCCTGGGGCTTCACGGCGAGCGTCGTGCCTTCGATGGGCACGCTCGTCATCGTGGGCGCCGCGATTGCAGGCACGACATCGTATCTGTGCTACTACAAGGCCATCTCGACCATCGGGGCGGCGCGCGGCATGGCGGTCAACATCTCGTATTCCGCCTGGGCCGTCGTCTTCGGCGCGGTGATTCTCGGCGCGCAGGTCACGCTGCTGCAAGTCGTGTGCTGCGTCGTCATAGTCGTGGGAACGGTCCTTGCGGCGAGCGACTGGAACGAGCTGTTCGGACGCATGAAGAAGGACGCGCAGCTCGCGGAGTAGAGCGGTTCGCTAGGACGGCACGCCCGCATTTCCGCAGGCGCGCTTCGCTTCGTACGAATCCTTGTGGAAGCGGCGACGCCTGCGTTCTGCCTGCGGCAGCGGTTCGAGCAGGCGCGTCCTTCTAGCGCGCGTGGTCGCCTTCGCGCCTGATGGCGTGCGGCAGGGAGTTAGGGTCCGTCTTCTGCCCTATGTCATCTCTTCTGATGGGCGGGATGCCTTTGAGCTCCTGCGCCTCCCACCTGTCCGGCAGCCTATGCGAGACCGTCCCGGCGGTAGCAACGGCCTTCTTCAGTCGTCTTCCGGAGCCGTTGTGCTCTTCTTTCTCCTGAAGATGTCGAAAAATCAATGTTTAGTGGTATTTTGCAGAGACTTTCTTTTAGCACAATGAGTACGCCACTCAATATATAGTGTATAAATTTAATTTACACTATATATTGAGTTCATGAATGTGAAAGAGAGCGGTTCGCATGACGTGTGGAATGTCTCGATATCACTAAGCTCCATTATTTTGACAATAGAACCCGAATCGCTCGCACTTTTTCGTAAAACTTCAATTTTCTGGCAGGACGACGTCTGCCTGCTCCCGCGCTGTGCGATATGCGCCTTACGCCTTGCACTCGGCGCCTACGCCTTCCGCGCTCCCTCGATGAGCGCGATGATTTTCGCACGGCTGTGAACGTCGCATTTCTCGTAGATGTGTCGCACATGGGTTGTGACCGTGGAAGGCGAAAGGACCAGCTTGTCCTGGATGGCCTTCGCTCCGTGTCCTGTCGCCCAAAGCTCGAGCACCTCCGCTTCTCGCGGGGAAAGGCCGTAGCGCCGCGCGATTTCGCGAAGCGGCGATTCGGGCGGATCCGCATCCGACGATAAGACGGCGTCGTTTGAAATCGTAGGGCCATTGTTCATAGCCGGCGCTTCGCTCGCCACGGGGACCATGGCGGGAATCTCACCTGCCATAGGCGGCTCGAAGATGAAAGTCGTCGCCCGATCGGTGAACATATAGCCCATCGCGAGCATGAGCGCCGCGATGGAGATGACGAAGAACGCGGTCATGTGATCGCGTGCGAGGAGGGCCGCGACTTCGCCCGACGCCATGCCGAAGTGGATGGCGAGCCTGCCGGTCGCGACCACGAGCAGCGCGGAATAATGCGTCGAACGCACGATTTCAATGACGAGCACCCAGGTCAACATATCTATGATTGTGGAGCGCGTCCGATGCGGCGGCGAAGGAGAGCTCGGTGCGGCCCTCTCCGCCGAACATCGTCACCGCCACGACGGCCTCGACGGCGGTTCCGCTTGGGAACTGCAACGTGTAGAACAGCGTGCCGAAGACGGTCGCAATGGACAGTATCGACGCCGAGTGCGAGATAACGCGGCGTTGGTCTGGGATGCGCGTGCTCATCCTGACCACATACGACCAGAATGGCTACGCCTTGGGCGGCCTTTCGGCGGGGGCATCGGGCTTCTTGCTCAAGGACGTGCAGGCCTTTCATCTCGCCCAAGCTGCGCGCGATGCGTTCGCGGGCGACGCCGTGTTCACACCACGGGTGACGCGAGAGGTGGCGGATCAGGCCGTGCCGGCTCCTCGACCGCATCGCGTCGCGAGCGCTTCTCATCGCTCAGCCCGTGCGAGCTCAAGGTCGCTTCGCTTGTGGCAGAAGGGCTATCCAGCGTCGAAATCGCTAAGCGGCTCACCATCGAGGCCGCCTCCGTCCGACGCACTGTGAGCCGTGTCCTCGCTAAACTCGGCATGCGCGATCGCGTACAGATAGCCGTCGCCTGGTGGCGGAAGTAGGGCTCGCGGAGACCCAGTCCTTCATTGCTTGGGTGGAAAAACGGGCTGTGCGAACTCGATGGGGAATGCTTCGTCGTTCGGGCGGGATGCGTGTCATGCGATGCCGCGGTGCGCGAGAGGCATTTATTTTATCGAAATGCCCCGATTCGGGTAGGCATGCGCAGGCTATGATGCGCGAGGGGTCGCGATGGCGAAGGGCGTCGGTGCGCGGTGGCGCCTGCGTCCGTGCGCGACGGCAACGTTCACGGAGAATATCATGTCTTGCGGCCTCGGGGTGCAGAGCGGATGAAAGGAGCAGCCTTGGATATGAGGGACGACGTGCGTGGCGCGGGAGATGATTCTTGTGATGCGGCAGTGGGCGTCGACGCGGCGCTTTCCATTCCGTTCACGATCGCTCGCTTCGATTGGCTCGAAGGCGCATTCTCGCCGTTCACTCGGCAATCTTCCAAGGAGTCTTATATCAGAGGACTCGTGCGCGAGCTCGAAGGTTTCACCGAAGAGGGCGAAAGGGCTCTTGCGACGCGCAGCCTTTCGATCGGTCCGGGAGGGATCGGAACCTTGGAGGCCGATCTCATCGCCGATGTGTTCGGCGCCGCTGCACGCCTGCTGCGCCTGGACGAGGCGGACAGAGCGGCATGGATCGATCCCGGCGTCCTGTCCACGAGCCAGCTTGACGTGCTGCGCGCATGCGGCGTGAACCGTTATGTCGTGCGCTTTTTGAGTTCCGATCCGAGGGAATGCGACTTCATGGGCCTTCCGGGCGCGCATATCGAAATGCAGAAGACCGCGATGGTTCTCGATTACGCCGGATCCCATACGCTCGATATGCAGCTGGTCGTCGGGCTGTATGGGCAGAGCGAGAGGAGCCTGCGCGAATCGCTCGTTGCGGCGATGCATTACCACGCCCGGCATATCCAGCTCGTTTCCGTCAGGCCGAGTTTCGGGAAGGCCTGCGACGACGCGACGACGTCGCGCCTGTTCTCATTCGCATGCGGCTGGCTCGAAGAGCATGGGTTCCTCCGCTATGCGCCATGCTGCTTCGCGCGGCCGGGAGCGGAAAGGCCGGCCGAAGCGCATCGCTTCGAAAGTCCGTCCGAGCTGGGGTTCGGCATGGCCGCTACCTCAGTCTTCAATGGATTGATCTGGGAAAACGTTGTGGATATCGACGAATACATCAGAGCCGAGGGCTCGCCCGAAGCCCTTACCGCGCACGTGGCGACCCTCAATGACGGGGCGCTTCAGGCTCGCGCGCGGTGGGCAGACCTGTACCATCTACGCGGCTTGGAAGGGCGGGAGAACCGCTCCGAGCTGCTTGAGAGCGGCCTGTTCACGATGGATGGGGAAGGAACGCTTCAGCTTTCGCCGTTAGGGTCGCTTCGCCCCTTCGAAGCATTCGCCCTGATCTAGCGCCTCTCGAACGCGTATCCAGCATGCCGGGGGCATCGGTTCCATCGCGTCGAACCCTGCCGCGAAGGGTGCGGCAGGGTTCGGGCGGCATTCCTCGCAGGTCTTGCCGCGGATTCGTCGGCCTCGTCGCGCCGGCGGCGTCTGCCGCCTTGAAAGGCCGAGTCCTATGCAAAGACGGGAGTCCTCGAATTCGAGGACTCCCGTCTTTGCATGCGTTCGGAGGATCGGTTCTAACCCGCCGGTCCTGAAGCGAGGGATCCGACGGGTTAGAGAGAGAAGAATCTTCAATCCTACATCGGCGGTCCGCCCGCGGGCTGGTTCTTGGCTTCTTCGGCAAGCTGCGCCACGACTTCGGCCTGCGTGTCGGCATAGGCGAGGTCGTCGTTGAGCATGGTGGCGATATGTTCGCCCGCGACCATGCCCTGAGTGCTGGCCACGCCGAGGGAATTGCCTGCCATCAGCGTGTGGTATTGGATCGCGTAGCGTCCGCCGCAGTCGTTGCCGCAGGCGTAGAGACCCTTGATGATGGTTTCGTCGGAGCGTCGCACCTGGAAGCGGTCGTTGACGAGGACGCCGGACATCTGGACCATGCCGGAGGCGACGCGGTTCTTGGACGTCTTGCCCGAGACGCCGAAGAACGGCGGGGTGTCGAGCGCATACATAAGGTCGGCGTCGCGACCCCAATCGGTATCCTTGCCGGCGGCGCACATCTCGTTATAGTGTGCGATTTCGTCGAGCAGACCCTGCTTCGCCTTTCCTTCGTATCCGAGGATATCCGCGAGCTCATCGAGCGTTTCGGCCGCATACATCGTGGAGGTGTTCATGCCGAAGCCGGTGAATCCGTAGACCTCGAAGCCGTCGGGTCCCATTGTCATGTTGTTGAGCTGCTCGGTGACCAGATCCCATTCGCGTGCGCAGGTGGTCGAGGACATGTTGTGCTCGTAGCCCTGCTTGCGGATGTTCTCGGCCCACTTGCCGTCGGCGATGCAGCACATCTGCTCGCCGGGCCAGCGCCTGGCCATGAAGCCGAGGCCGCCGAACTGCAGCTGGGCGTCGTTGTAGAATCGCCTGCCGTCCGAACCGAAGACCGGGTAGTTGCCGACTGCGGTGACGCCGGGGACGCCCATGCCGTTACCGAAGTTCATCGCGGCGCGCGGACCGGGCTCCATCATGGCGCCCGCCCAGAGCATCATCTTGATGCCGGAACCGTCGCGTCCCATGCCGCGGAACCCGCTCGGATCCGAGGTGTCGATGCCCGAGATCTCTGCGAGCTCACGGACCTCGTCGTTCAGCGCGAGGACCATCTCGCCGTTGCCGGAGAAATCGCCCGCGGCCATGAGGACAGCCTTGGCGTTGACTTTGACGTAACCGCTTTCGTTCTTTCCGATGCAGCCGGTCACATCGCCGTTCTCGTTCTGGACGAGGACGGTTGCCGTCGTGGCGAAGAGCCATTGCGCACCGTTCGCCTTGGAATCCTCGATGGAATACTTGAGCACGTCGCCGAAAGCAGGTTGATTCTGGCCTGCACCGAGGTCGTTGTTCCAATCGCGATACGAGATGGTGCCGGGAAACGAGGTGTAGCCGCTGTGATTCGCAGCGACCGAGTCGCGCCCGTCGGGGAAGCTGTAGTACACCGAATAGGCGTCGAGCTTCTCTGCAGGTACGATGCTGCGGACGTAGTCGGCGCATTCGCCGGAACGGGTGGCGTACATCTTGGCGATCGAAGGCATGGAGCGGCAGTAGGTGCGCAGCTGCCATTCGTTCATGACCTGCATTTCGTCAAGAGGTTCCGCGCCCGTCTCAAGATAGGCCTGGGCATTGACCGTGCCCATGTCGCATCCGTTGGGAGACCAGGTGTCTTCAGGTTGCATCTCCATGACGACGACCTTCATGCCGAGTTCTGCGGCCTTGCGCGCCGCGATGACGCCGGATTGTCCACCGCCGACGACGAGAAGCTCGGTATCTATGGTTTCGACGATGTCCGCATCGGCGATTTCGGGAGCCTCCCCGAGCCAGCTCTGCCCGTGCGCCGTCGATGAATCGGGAGTCGCGCCCGATGCGTTAGCGGTTTCCGCTGTGGCGGTCGTGTCTGCCGATTTGGGGCTGCATGCTGCCAGTGCGGTCGCAGCGGTTGCGCCGACGCCTGCAAGGGCCGCACCCTTGAGGAAGTTGCGGCGTGAAACGCCCATACCCATGTTCGTCACTCTCCTTCGTTCTTTCAGGTACCCTCCGCGTTCGTTTTTCGAACGATGGGAATGTACGTCGGCACGGGTGACCCGAAACGGGTAGTCTTCGTATAGAGCCTGATAAAATTGAACGTATCGGGAAGGATTCGGCGTCCTTTCCAGGCTTGGCGCGATCGCTCGGCAGGAAAGCAGCATATCGCAGCCGAGGATCGAAGTGAAAGGAGGGGCCTCATGGCGGCGTACGATGACCAAGACGGTCAAGGCGACGATCGGCGCCCTGAGACGTCTCGAGGCCCGTCGGTCCAACGAGCGTGCCCGTCTGAGGAGCATCGAAGGCGATCGGCCCGTCGTTTGCCTCCGGTCCGACGGGCCTTTTGGCATGCAGGGCGTTTTTGCGGAAGAGGAATGTCGAAAGACGCATGGAACATCGCCGGCATTGCCTGCCTGATCGTGTGGCTTGCTGCTTCGGAGCGGTATTTCTATCCGAGTTCTGCGGGATTGGACATACCTCCGTTGCTTGCATTCAACGCGTCGTATGTCTTGCTCGTCATCGTCTGTTTCACGAGCTATCGGCGAGATTCGGCGCGCGCCTTCACATTTCCTTGGGTCGTCGGCATGGCGGTTGCGGGCGTGGCGGCGGGAAGCATTGCCGGAACGCTTGTTGCTCATGGATCGCCCCATATGGCGGCGGTGTACGCATGCTCGATCATGAGCGGCTTCTCAAGCGCTGTGCTTACGTATGCTTGGGCCGATCGTCTTGTTCGACGCACGGGCTTCGATTCCTTTCGCATCTGCGCGTCAGGTATTCTTGGTGCGAGCTTGATCGACCTTGCCTGCATGAATGCGGGAGAGGCCGTGATGGCGGTTTCCTATGTCGTGCTCGGCGTGCTGATCGTCGCATGCTTGGTCATGAGCGGAGCCCAGGATGGCGAACATGCAGGGCCGATCGTCTATCGCCCGCGACAGACGTGCGATTACGCGAAGGCTTCCATCGGCATCGCGGTCCTTTCGGCGGCGCTCGGCATTGTCGTAGGTTCAACGGCGGATAACTGCACTGTGGAGTCCATGAGGGCGTTGAACGAATCCGTTGGATTCGGCCTGCTTGGCGTAGGCATAGTAGGGTGTATCGCTTTCGTCGTGCGCGGAAGCGAGCTTGATTGGATGATGTTCTTGCGACTCACGCCGACAGTTCTTCTGGTCGTCACCCTGTTCAATATCATCGCGCCTGAATACTCCGATATATGGAACGCATTGACGATGGTTCTTTGGATGGTCGTTCGCGTGCTCGTCGTACTGTTGGTGATGGAGGTCGCGCGTAGCCGCATCGCAAGCCTTCCGCTCGCGCTTCCCGTGGCACTTGCTGTCATGATGTCAGGTCATTGCCTAGGCATGCTGGCGGCGACGGTAGGCCTTGAATTCTTTATCGATCGCATGGGCTTATATGGTGTTGTGGCGTTGATCGGGCTGCTTGCGGCAGGGTCGTCCATGCTGGTGCTTTCGAATCGATTGGTGCTTGGCATGATGGTGGGCAGCCAGGTATCGTTGGGAATCGCAATGATACCTGGCGTGGCGGATGGGAGAAAGGTGTCCGAAGGCGCACAGGTCGAGACGGAAGCTTCGATCGGGGTTTCGGGGCGGGCGGATGCCGTCGGCTCCGATACCGAGGCCATGCGTTCTGCGATGGATTCTTGCGATGCGGGTTCTCGAGATCGCGGTCGCGCCGTCGAGTACCTGCTCCCTGGGGGCGTCGCCGATCGCGACTCGTTCGCCCGCGCGTGCAAGGATGTATCCTCGTTCTACAAGCTGTCCGAGCGCGAGAGCGAGGTTCTTGCGCTTCTGGCCAGGGGAAATACGCGCGCACATATTGCAGGACGCCTCGTGATCTCGGAAAATACCGTGCGAGCACACGTGAAGAGCATCTACGCGAAGCTTTCCATCCACTCCAAGCAGCAGCTCATCGAACTGGTTGAAACCCGTGCGCTTCGTTGCTCCTCGAGGGATGCATGACGGCTCCGGATAGAGAACCCTAGGACGGCGGGAGCGCCCTTGTAGGTCGCTCCACCTGGTGTGCGGTATGTATCGGCCGTGCGTTGGGGGCGTTCGGGAGCGACATCTCCTGATACGGCGAGGAAGATGGAGAAAGGGTCGGGGTTGCCCAGATGCGATGCGGTTCTCTTGATGTCTCGTCCATGTCGCATGATTGCTAAAGAAATATGCAGGAGCGACGTACGTTCTCGTCAAATATGTCTTCTCCCGTCGGATGCGGGCGTCGCTTGCGCGTTAGGGTTGTAGGAGGAATTCGAGACGATTCTGGAAAAGGCGCGGGGGAGCGCTGACAGAATTTCAATCGGCGATGGGTGGGTTTTCGTTAGCTCGCGGCAAGATTTTCATGGAAACATGGCTTCATGGCGATCATTCTCTCTCATAGCTCGGCGTTGACGTTCTGGACGCTTCTACGCATCGACGGTTCTCTCATGCTGCCCGCAGGTTGCGACGTCGTTCCCGTTCGTACATCACCCTTGTCGTTTGCACGCGCGACACGAAAGGAACTCGCGCGTATCTCATCGGTTCTCGATCCTTCGGTCCTAGATGCTCTCGCACTGCGTTGTGCGGTGGATGTTCTGGTTGGACAGGGCAGGCATTACGACAAGCCACGAGGGCTGCATGCGCATTCGACCACGCTTGACTTCGCTCCAGGATCATTTTTCCGAATTGCGCCTGATCTGTTCGTAGTGTCGCCGAGCCTCTGCTTCTGCCAGATGGGCGAGACTCTCGGGCTCGTCGATATGATTCGGCTTGGAGACGAGCTGTGCGGGACCTATGCCGCGCGCGAGGGGAGGATTGCATTTTCAATCGATCCTCTGGTGACGCGGCTGACGCTCGAAAGACGGCTCCGCTCTCTTCCTCCCGTCCGCGGCAAGGTCCGTGCTCTTCAGGCGATGCGCTATGTCGTCGGCAATTCGGCATCGCCGCGCGAAACTGCGCTCGAAGCCATGCTCGTTCTTCCTCGTCATAAGGGAGGGTTCGGGCTCCCTGCGCCCGAAATGAATGGCTCCATCAAGGTTCTTCGGGGGAATGCGGGCAGAAGCATCGACGCTTTTCAAAAAAGCGCTTCGGGCGATCCTAGAATGCGTGGCCAAAATATGCAGGCGGTCTCCCGAATGCACGGGGAAGACGCGCATGGTGCAATGCCTCGTTTTCAGGGCGGCATAGAGGATGGCAACGGGACATTGTGGAAGGACATGCGGAGCTCCGTCGGGGATTCTCGCAAGAACCGGTGCCCGGAAGGGTCGTTTCTTAGGTGCGACTTGCTGTGGCGCTCGTTCGGGGTCGCGGTCGAGTACGACAGCGATTCATATCATGCGAACGCCGAGAGAATCGAACGCGATGCGTTGCGTAGGGACTTGCTTGAGCATATGGGAATTCATGTATTGACGGTCACGAGACGAAGGTTCTCGTCCCTCACGATGCTGGAAGAGTTTGCGTATGAGTTGCGGCGGGCTCTTGGCGTGCGTTTTCGGACCCTTACGCCTAAGCAGGAACACGCCCGCCATGCATTGCACGCTGCCTTGATGAATCAGGTCGGTTGGTAAGAGGGCATCGCGACGCAGAAAGCGTGGCGCGTGGCCGGTTGCGACGGTCGTGAAAGCGTCGGCAGCACGCGATGGAGAAAACGCATCGACATTGAGAAGCGTCTGCATTGTCAGAAAATCAATGCTTAGTGGTATTTTGCAAATCGCTTTGTGGCTTGGTTGGAGAATCGTTTCAAACTCCATAGGAATGACCAGGTGTTCTATCGGCAAGGAAATGCATGGGATACTGAGCGAGCTGATCCAGCATTTTGAAACACCCTCTAAGCTTTGATTTTTTGACAGCTCCGTGCGAAAGCCGCGCGGTTTTTCGCAAAGCTTTGATTTTTTGACAGATGGGTTTGCTACACTGCTCCTTCACTTTGCGGAAAGACAACATACGAGGTCGGATGCTGCATACGCGATGACGGACCGGCGAACGATAAGAAGGGAACGATCGTGGAAGCACGTGAGAAATTCGGGTCGAGGCTCGGCTTCATCCTCATCAGCGCAGGCTGCGCCATCGGCTTGGGAAACGTCTGGCGGTTCCCCTCTATCACCGGCCAGTACGGCGGCGCAGCGTTCATCATCCTGTATCTGCTGTTCCTGGTGGCGTTCGTGCTTCCGATCCTCGTCATGGAATTCGCCGTCGGCCGCGCGAGCCAGAAGAGCATCGCACGCAGCTTCGACGCGCTCGAGCCGGCGGGAAGCCGATGGCACTTCTATAAATGGATCGGTTTCGCGGGCAACTACATCCTGATGATGTTCTACACGACGGTCGCAGGCTGGATGCTGTCGTACGTCTTCAAGTCGGCGGCGGGGTCGTTCCGCGGCGCCGATGCGGATGCGGTCGGCGGCGTGTTCGGCGCTATGCTCGCGAATCCGTTCGAGCAGATCTTCTGGATGATCGTCGTCGTTGTACTCGGTCTAGCCTGCACCTTCGCCGGCTTGCGCAAAGGCGTCGAGCGCATCACGAAGGTGATGATGGGCGCCCTGTTCGTGATGCTCGTCGCGCTCTGCATCCGTGCGGTCACGCTCGACGGCGCCGGCGCCGGCCTCGAGTTCTACCTCATGCCCGACTTCGGCAAGCTGTTCGCCGGCGGCGCAGCGGGGTTCGGCCAGGCCGTCTATGCGGCGATGGGCCAGGCGTTCTTCACGATGTCGGTCGGCATCGGCGCGATGACGGTTTTCGGCAGCTACATCGGCAAGGAACACGGCCTGACGGGCGAGGCCCTGCGCGTCGCCGGACTCGATACCGCGGTCGCCTTCATGGCCGGCCTCATCATCTTCCCGGCCTGCTTCGCGTTCGGCGTTCAGCCCGATAGCGGCCCCGGCCTCGTGTTCGTCACGCTGCCGAGCGTCTTCAACCAGATGTGGGGCGGCCAGGTCTGGGGTGCGCTCTTCTTCGTGTTCATGAGCTTCGCGGCCCTCTCGACCGTCATCGCCGTTTTCGAAAACCTGATGAGCTTCACGATGGATCAATGGGGCATCTCTCGCCGCCGCGCCGTCGTCATCAACGGCATCGGCATCGCGGCCCTCTCGCTTCCGTGCGCGCTCGGCTTCAATGTCTGGTCCGGTCTCGAGGTTCCGGGCATCGGGAACATCCAGGCGGTCGAGGACTTCATCGTGTCCAACAACATCCTGCCGCTCGGATCGCTCGTGTTCCTGCTGTTCTGCGTATCGAAGAACGGTTGGGGCTGGGAAAACTTCCTTGCAGAAGCCGATGCCGGCGATGGGCCGCGCTTCCCGCGCTGGACGCGCACCTACATGCGCGTGGTGCTGCCTGCGCTCATCATCGTCGTGCTGATCATGGGATATGTGCCCATCGTCAGTTCGTGGCTGGGGCTCGCGTAAGAGCGAAAGCGCGATGCGCGCGAAATAGCCCAGGATTCGTCCGGCTACCCGCAGCACCCTTGGTGTCCTGTGTCGAATCAGTGACGGAGCGCTTTAGCGCGATAAAGCGTTGGCGCCGATCGTACACAGTGCTATAGTGCTCTATCGTAATAAAGTATATGCAGGGCATGGGAACTTTGAGAACCGAATCCGAAATCGAAGATCGAAGCGAGGAGTCGATGCTGGAAGTCGATGCTGGGAATTGATGCCGGGAGTCAAGGTTTAAGCTGGGATAGAAGGACGGGACAAGGTGCAAGCCCGAATCCGGCGCAAGATCAAGATCGGACTTGAATCGTATCGGCCGGCCTGGAATAAACTTAGGATCGAGCTGGAATCGATTCGATAATCCACAGTTCAAGAACAAACCAAGACCGGAATCGTCTCAGAGTGAGCTTATAACCACCTCACGACCAGCTAGAATCAATTCAGGATCTGACGCGAAGCCCAGGCTGCTTGTCGACGGTGCGGATTCGGGCATGCCCGAGCCTTTCGACGCAGGGAAGGAGGGTGCGGCGATGGTTTCCTCTGAGAATCAAGCAATGACGTTGCCTGCAGGTCAGGCGATGGTTCCGTCAACGGATCGAGCAACGGCCCCGTCGACGGATCAAACGGCCCCGTCAGCGGGCCGTGCAGCGGATGCGCCTACGGATCGTACGGCGGATCCACGCGCAGGCCGGGCGACGGCTCCCCGCGCGGGTAAGCCGGGATATCCGTCTTCGGATCGAACACCGGGTCGCGCAGGGCTGATTCCCGAGGCGTTTTCCTCCGATGACCTCGAATGGGACACGCGTGTCACGCTGGCGCTCGATGCTCTGTACCGCACGTCGGGCTACGAACGCTACCGTATGAACAAGTTCGAACCCTACGACCTCTACCTCGAACACAGAGGCTTTCTGCGCGACGATGCCGTGATCAGCTTCACCGACCCGCGCGGCAGGCTCATGGCGCTCAAACCCGACGTCACGATGAGCATCGTGAAGAACGCCTCGGCCGATGCGGCCGTCGAGCGGCTCTTCTATATCGAGAACGTTTTCAGGGTTCCTCCTGGCGGCAGCGAGTTCGCCGAGATCGCCCAAATGGGGCTCGAGTGCCTGGGGTGCGATTCCGGTTACGTGCAATCGGATGTGGACGCGGAGGTCGTGGCGCTTGCCTGCCGCACGCTCGACGTGTGCGGCGGCCGATCTCGTCTTGCGGTGAGCCATATGGGGCTCCTTTCCGCCCTCCTCGATGCCTGCCTGTTGGAAGATGAGCCGCGGGAGCAGGCGCTTCGATGCATCCGTCTGAAGAACGCGGCGGGCCTTGCAGACGTCCTGCACGGAGCTGGAGCGCCATCCGAGTCCCAGGATGCCCTCCTCGGCGCGCTTGCCGTGTCGTTGCCTCTTTCGAGCGCCGTCGAATCCCTGAAGGCCCTTCCTCTCTCTCGCGTTGCGCTCGAAGCCATCGAGGCGCTGGAAGCGCTTGTCAAGCGCCTGGTCGCCTCAGGGGAAGAGCCGTGCGCGATCGAGGCGGAGCCGGATGCGGCGGGGAATACGGATGAGGTCGGGGAAGAGCTGTGCGCAATCGGGAAGGAATCAGGCGCGGCGAGGGCGGAGCCGGATGCGGCGGGGAGGCCGGATGCGATCGAGGCGGACCCGGACGCGACGAGAAAGCCGGATACGGCGGGGGAAGAACCGTGCGCTATGAGGAAGGAGCCTGACGCCTTTCCTGTTGCCGCGGGCGCTGCGGCAGGCGGTCGAGGGGTGTCGGAGGGAAAGCCTCCCGCTCCCCGTCTCGAAGCCGATCGGCTCTTCTTCGACCTGTCGCTCGTCGGTGAAGCCGGCTACTACACAGGCCTCGCTTTTCAAGGCTATATCGAGGGCCTGCCGCGCGCGGTGCTTGCCGGCGGGCGCTACGACGGCTTGATGGAAAAGGTCGGTCGTTCGCAAGGCGCGGCAGGATTCGCGCTCTATCTGGGAGAAATCGCTCCCGCATTCACAGGGGGCCGAGCATGAACGGGAGAACGGGCGCGAACGGGCGACCGTCTGCGGGCAGAAGCGCGAATACGAACGGCAGACGGGCACGGACAGGAGGCCGGACGTCGATGCCCGGCCGTCAGTGGATGGAGGATCGGATGCGAGCAGGAGGCCGAGCATGATCAGCATCGCCCTACCGAAAGGTCGCCTCGGCCGTGTCGCGCTCGAACGCATGGGCGGGGCGGACGGCGCCTGCACGCTCGAAGGGCAGGGACGCCGGCTCGTGCTCGAGGACGAGGCACGCAACGTCCGCTACTTCCTGGTGAAACCATCGGATACGGCTATCTACGTCGAGCATGGCGTCGCGGATATCGGCATCGCCGGTCGCGACGTGCTCCTGGAAACCCGCCCCGACGTCTACGAACTGCACGACCTCGGCTTCGGGCGCTGCTCGATGGCGGTGGCCGCACCGATGGGCTGGCATGACGCCCGCAACGCTCCGCTGCGCATCGCAACCACCTATCCGACCTGCGCGCGCGAACACTTCGATCGAAAAGGGCGGCAGATCGAAACCATCACGCTGCACGGGAGCGTCGAGCTCGCGCCGCTCCTCGGGCTGTCGGACGTCATCGTCGATCTTGTCGAGACGGGCACGACGCTCCGTGAGAACGGCCTCGAAGCAGTCGAACGCATCTTCGAGTCATCCGCCCGCCTCATCGCGAATAAGAGCAGCTACCTGTTCAAGCGCGCGGAGATCGATGCCGTCATCCAAGGGATGCTCGAGACGCCCGCGTCTGCCGGCATCGACGCTTGATGAAGGGAAGGATCCTATGACCGAATCGATCGCGCGGCCCGGCGCATGCCGCTTCCTCGACGAGACGCTTGCGCGCACGCTCGCCCCCTATACGCCCGGCGAACAGCCCAAGGATGTCGCCGATCTGCTGAAGCTCAACACCAACGAGAACCCTTATCCACCGTCTCCGCAGGTCGTGTCGGCGCTTGCGGCGCAGGATCCCGCCGATGCGCGTCTGTATCCCGATCCCGAGGCGACGTCGTTCAAACAGGCGCTCTCCGAGACGTTCGGCCGTCCGACCTCGTGGTTCTCCGTCGGCAACGGCTCCGACGAGCTTCTGGCCATGAGCTTTCTGGCCTTCGCCGGCCAAGGCATCGCGTTCCCCGACGTTACCTACGGCTTCTATCCGACGCTTGCGGGCCTGTTCGGACGGAAGGTCCGCATCGTCGCGCTGCATGAGGATTTCACCTGGTCGCCGGATGACTACCACGGCATTCGCGAGACGGTGGTCATTCCGAATCCGAACGCGCCGACGGGCATCGCCGCGCCGCTCGACGATGTGCGTGCGCTGCTCGCCCAGGATGCCGACCGTCTCGTGATCATGGATGAGGCCTACGTCGATTTCGGAGCGGCATCCGCCGTATCGCTGCTCGATGATTTCGACAACCTGCTCGTGCTGCGCACGATGTCGAAATCGCGTTCGCTCGCCGGCGCTCGCATCGCATTCTCGCTTTCGAATCCCGAGATCGCGCGCGTGCTCGAGGCCGTACGCTTCAGCTTCAACCCGTACAATCTCGATCGCGCGGCCCTCGTCGCCGGAGCGGTCGCCTGCAGGGACGCGGCGTATTTCGAACAGACGCGCGAGCGCGTGATGGCGACACGCGAGCGCACGGCCTCCGCGTTGCGCGGCCTCGGCTGCACGGTGCTGCCGAGCGCCGCGAACTTCCTCTTCGTGCGTCCGCCTGCCGCCGTGTCGGCCCCACGCTACGTTTCCCAGCTGCGTGAACGCGGCATCATCGTACGATATTTCAATGCCCCGCGCACAAGCGGCCACGTGCGCGTGAGCATCGGCCTGCCGCAGGACATGGACCGGTTCATCGCGGCGAGCGCGGAGATCTTCGACCGAAAGGACGCCTGATGCGCACGGCAACGATCGAACGCGAAACCAAGGAAACCAAGGTGGCGCTGAGCATCGACCTCGATGGCGCCGGCACCGCGCACGTCGACACGGGCGTTCCCTTCCTCGATCACATGCTCGATCTCTTCGCATACCATGGCTGCTTCGATCTGGACGTCGCCTGCCAGGGCGACGTGGAGGTGGACGGGCATCACAGCACCGAGGACGTGGGCATCGCGCTCGGACGTGCCATCAGCGAGGCGCTCGGAGACCGTCGCGGCATCTTTCGCTACGGCGACATCGCGCTTCCTATGGACGAGGCCCTCGTGCTCGTCGCCGTCGACATCTGCGGCCGCGATTTCTGCGACTGCCGTCTCGACGTGCCGGCCGAGCGCCTCGGCACCTTCGAAACCGAGCTCGCCGACGAATTCATGGCGGCGTTCGCGCGCGAGCTGGGCGCATCGCTGCATGTGCGCAAACTGGCGGGACGCAACAGCCACCATATCATCGAGGCGGCGTTCAAAGGCCTCGGACGCGCCATGCGCGCGGCGGTTTCGATAGACGACGCACGCGACCAAGCTGTTCCTTCAACGAAGGGAACCATCCTATGAGCACGGCCGCCATCGTCGACTACGGGGTCGGGAATCTCTTCAGCCTCACGGGCGCTCTGCGGCGCCTGGGTGCGCCGACCGTCGTGACCTCGGATGCGGATGCGATTCGCGCAGCGGATGCGATCATCCTGCCGGGCGTCGGCGCATTCGGCGACGCGGCGGCTCGCCTGCGTGCATCGGGGCTTGCGGACGTGCTCGACGAACGCATCGGCGCAGGAGTGCCGCTCATGGGCATCTGCCTGGGGATGCAGCTCCTTTTCGAGCGCAGTTTCGAATACGGCGAGCATGCCGGCCTGGGCTACCTGCCCGGATCGGTCGTGCCGCTGTCCGAGGCGTTCGCGCGCGACGGCATCGATCTCAAGGTGCCCCATATGGGTTGGAACGCGCTCGATCGCGTGCGCGACGACGTCCTGATCGCCGACGTGCCCGAAGGCGCATGCGTCTACTTCGTGCATTCCTACGTCGCCGACGCGCGTCCCGAGCATCTCGTCGCGACCGCCGGCTACGGCATCGACGTGCCGGCTATCGTGCGTGCAGGAAACGTGTGCGGCTGCCAGTTCCATCCCGAGAAGAGCGGGGACATCGGGCTTTCGATCCTGGCCGCCTTCCTCGACGACGCGAAGGGAGGCCGCATCTGATGGACATCCTGCCTGCCATCGATCTGCGCGACAGCGGCGTCGTGCGTCTCGCCCAGGGCGATTATTCCCGGACGACGCGCTACGGTCTCGATCCCCTCGAGGTCGCCTGCGGCTTCGAAGGGGCCGGCGCGCGCTTCCTGCACGTGGTCGACCTCGACGGGGCGCTCGACGGCACGCTCGCGAATTTCGACGTGGTGCGTCGCATTGCGGAAGGCACCAGCCTCGTCGTCGAGGTGGGCGGCGGCATCCGCGATCTCGCGCGCATCGAGTCGTACCTGGACGCCGGCGTCGGGCGCATCATCCTGGGCACCGCTGCCGTCAAGGATCCTGCGTTTCTGGATGCCGCCCTTGCGCGCTTCGGGGCCGAAACGGTGGTCGTGGGCGTCGATCTGCGCGACGGCCGCGTCTCCGTGTCGGGCTGGACGGAAGATTCCGGACTTGACGGCATGGGCTTCTGCCGGAGTCTGGTCGCGCGCGGTGCGACGCGCGTCGTCTGCACCGATATCGCCTGCGACGGGATGCTTGCCGGCACGAACCGCGCGCTCTACGCCCGCCTGGCCGCGATCCCGGGACTTTCCGTCATCGCATCGGGCGGCGTGACCGACGAATCCGACATCGCCGCGCTGCGCGATGCCGGCGTCGAAGGCGCGATCGTGGGCAAAGCGCTCTACGAGGGCCGCATCGACCTCGCCCATGCGATCGCCGTCGCTTCGGGCGTCGCGGAAGGGGAACCTGCATGATCGGCAAGCGCATCATTCCCTGTCTCGACGTGCGTGACGGGCGCGTGGTGAAGGGCACGAACTTCGAAGGCGTGCGCGACGTGGCCGATCCCGTCGCCATGGCGCGGCGCTACAACGAATCATGCGCCGACGAGCTGGTTTTCTATGACATCACGGCTTCAAGCGACGGACGGGCGCTGTTCGCCGACGTGCTGTCCGCCGTGGCATCCGAGGTATTCATTCCCCTGACCGTCGGCGGAGGCATCCGCACGCTCGAGGACTTCGATCGCGTGCTCAAGGCCGGGGCGGATAAGGTCAGCGTGAACTCGGGAGCTATCGCCGATCCGTCGCTCATCGGACGGGCGGCGAAGCGCTACGGCGATCAGTGCGTCGTGCTGTCCATGGACGTCAAACGCGTGGACGGAACGTTTCGCCTGTTCGCGAACGGCGGACGCGTGGATACGGGCATCGATGCCCTTGCGTGGGCGCGCGCGGGCGTGGAGGCGGGCGCCGGCGAGGCGGTGCTCAACAGCATCGATGCCGACGGCGTGCGCGGCGGCTTCGATCTCGAGATGCTCAAGGCGTTTTCCGAGGTCGTGGATGTGCCCATCGTCGCATCGGGCGGCGCGGGGAAGAAAGAGGACTTCCTCGAGCTTTTCCGCGAGGTCCCGAGCGTCGATGCGGGGTTGGCGGCGAGCATCTTCCACTTCGGCGAGGTGGACATCGTCGACCTCAAGCGCTTCCTGCATGACGGCGGCATTCCGATGCGACTGATATAGGAGGATGACATGAACCTGGACGATCTCACCTTCGACGCCGCGGGGCTGATTCCCGCGGTCGTGCAGGACTTCTTCACGCGCGACGTGCTGACGGTCGCGTACATGAATCGCGAGAGCCTGGCCATCACGCTGGCGGAAGGCCGCACCTGCTTCTGGTCGCGCAGCCGCCAAGAGCTGTGGCGCAAGGGCGAAACCAGCGGAAACGTGCAGTACGTCGTGTCCGTCCGCGCCGATTGCGACGGCGATGCGCTCGTGGTCGAGGTGGTGAAAGACGGTCCTGCCTGCCACCTGGGCACCGACAGCTGCTTCACGAAACAGCTGTTCAAAGACGAATCCGTTCAGCGTTTCACGCTCGACGCCCTCTATGCGCTCCTGTGCGAGCGCAACGAGCGGCGTCCCGAAGGATCGTATACCACGTATCTCTTCGCCGAGGGCACGGAGAAGATCCTCAAGAAGGTAGGCGAAGAAGCCACCGAGGTCATCATCGCCGCCATGAAGGGCGACGAGGGCGAGACGGTCTACGAGATCGCCGACCTGTGCTATCACGTGCTCGTGCTGATGGCGGCAAGCGGCATCGGCCTGGACGAGGTTCGTGCCGAACTGGCGGACCGGCACGTGGTGGACCGCAAGGAGAAGCAGGTCGCGATGAGTTCGGCGCTCGTCTGAGCGCAAACGGGGAAGACGGAAGGGAATACGGGCTTGAACTGGGCGTGGCTTGACAAGAACCTGCATGCGCACACGACGTACAGCGACGGTGCGAACTCCATGGAAGAGATGGCCCGGCGTGCCGTCGACCTGGGATTCTCCGCATTCGGCTTCACCGACCATTCGCATACCTTCTTCGACGAGAGCTACTGCATGCCGCGCGAGCGCTACGAGGCGTATGCGGCCGAGGCGGCCGGGCTCAAGCGACGCCTTGCGGGCACGATCGACATCAGGTGCGGCGTGGAACAGGACTTCTATTCCGACGATCCGACGGATGCCTTCGAGTACGCCATCGGATCGGTCCATTACGTGCGCGTACCCGGCGCGAACCGCGGCACGGTGGTCACGATGGGCAATCCCCAGGGCGAGTACCTGCCAGTCGACGAGACGCCCGAGATCCTGGCGCTCGGATGCGCGACGTATTTCGACGGCGACTACTATGCGCTCGCCGAAGAGTTCTTCGCCACCGCCGCCCAGGTCGTCGAGAAGACGGGATGCGGCATCATCGGACACTTCGATCTGGTCAAGCGATTCAATGCGCACGGCAGGCTCTTCGACGAATCCCATCCGCGCTACGTGCGCGCCTGGCAGGCGGCGGCCGATGCGCTCCTGGACACGGACGCCACCTTCGAAGTGAACGTCCGCGCCTTTCGCAAGGGGCAGGCCGCAGAACCGTATCCGAGCCGTGCAATCAGGGACTACCTGACGCAGCGCGGCGCCGTGCTCATCCCCTCGAGCGATGCGCATGCCGTCGAAGACCTCGAGACCTGGGATTTCCTGCGCGATCTTGACGCGTAGCCCTTCGGCGTCCGATCGGTTTTCCGCACGTTCGCGCCGCCGCGCGTCCGGCGCGCCCCGCTTTTTTCTCGCGTTCGAGGGTGCAGGCATGGTTAAATGGAGCGAATCGGGATGCGTGCGTGGAAGGAGAGACGCATATGAGCCAGAACCAGGGATACGGCGTCTTCGAGGACGACCGTCCGTCCAAGACGCCCTTCATCGTGCTCGCGGTATTGGCGCTGCTGGTCGTCATTGGCCTTGCGGGGTTCGTCTACGCCGTCGGCGGTCCGGGGGCCCAGGAGCGTTCGATGGCCGACGGGGCTGCGCAGGCGGAATCTTCCGATCAGGATTCATCTGCGAACGGCACGGCCCAGACGAACACGGCCGCCACGCCGACGACCGTTCCTCTTGAAGACGGCCGCATCGTCATGACGCTGCATGGCAGCAAGGACACGTACGTGAAGACGGGCGAGAGCTATATCGAGTCCGGCGTCCACGTCCTCGACGTGAAGGAGGGCGACCTGACCTCCAGCGTGACGACGTCGGGTTCGGTGGATACGTCCAAGCCGGGCGACTACACGGTCACCTACACGGTGCGCAACGCCGCCGGCATGGAAGACTCGATCGAGCGCACGGTGCATGTGACCGATGACATGGCATGGGATTCCGACGGCATTTCCGTGCTCATGTACCACTACGTCTACACCGACGACGACCAGCCCGACGAGGTCAATTCCAACTACATCAACCAGAAGACGCTTGAAGAGCAGCTTAAATGGCTGACGGACAACGGCTACTACTATCCGTCCTGGTTCGAGCTCCGCGCCTATATCGACGGCACGCATTCGCTGCCGGCGAAGAGCGTCGTGCTCACCTTCGACGACGGCCAGTACGGATTCCTCGACTACGGCATTCCCCTGCTCGAGAAGTACAAGGTGCCGGCCACGGCGTTCCTCATCGGAGACAACGACAACACCGAAGAGATCATCCACGAGAAGGCGAGCCCCTACATCGATTTCCAGAACCATTCGTACGCCATGCATACGGGCGGATCGACGGCGATCGGGCACGGCGGGCGCATCTACGATCTGACCGCCGAGCAGATCACGGCCGACCTTCAGAAGCTCTCGGATATGCTGGGCACGAACGAGGCCTTCGCCTATCCGTACGGCGATGTGTCCGATGCGGCACCGGGTGCCGTGAAGGACGCGGGGCTGCTCTGCGCATTCACCACGGCCTATGATCAGGTCCATGTGGGCGACAACCCCTATACGCTGCCGCGCATCCGCATCTTCGGCGAGTCCCCGCTCGACAGCTTCGTCTACCAGGTGCAGACGGGCGCCTAAAGCCTCGAGCGCTTCCTCATGCACCGTCGCGAGGGAGCGGTTCGCCAGTGGATTCGGCGATGCTGCCGGCCATGGTCGCCCCGAAAGAATCCATCCTTCATCGAAAGGATTTCACATGCTTCCTTCCCTGCGTCGAAAGAACCAGAAGCTTTCGGATGAGGAGGTGCAGGCCGTCATCGCCCGAAACACGCATGGCGTGCTGGCGCTCGCGGGCGATGATGGGTATCCCTACGCGCTTCCCATCAGCTATGCATACGCGGACGGCGCATTCTATTTCCATAGCGCGCCGGCGGGGCACAAGATCGATGCCATCGCGCGCTGCGGCAAGGCGTCGCTTGCGATCGTCGACGCCGACGAAGTCGACGGACCCGGATACACGACGCACTTCCGCAGCGTGATCGCCTTCGGGCGTATCCGCCTGATCACCGATGCGCGCGAGAAGATGGAGACGGCGATGATGCTCGGTGCGCGTTACAATCCCGGCGTCGACCAGGAGAAGGTGCTGACCGAGCAGATGGCGGCGAGCTTCGCGCACATGCATATGATCGCGCTCGACGTCGACGAGATGACCGGCAAGGAATCGAAGCATTTCGCCACGCAGCGCCGCATCGAGAAGGGCGAGGAACGCGCATAGCATCGAGCGTCTCGGTCCATGCCGGCAAGTTCTCGCTCTCGCTGACCGTGCGGCAGGTCGTTGCGAAGGAGCCTGCGAGCCCGTGCGGCGCCGTCCTTGCGCCAACCGGACTGGGCGCCTGCGCTCAGTTGCTGTAATCGGTGTCTAGGGTCAGCTCGATCACGTACTCGGGGAAGGCGGCCTGGATCTCTTCGCGGATGGCTTCGGCGGCCGATGCGCGATGAGGCTCGTCGAAGGAAATGACGACGTCGAGGCTTATGGTGCGGGCATCATCGTCCAAATAGAATCCATGCACCTCGAGGATGTGCTCATGCTTCCAGACGATTTCGTTCACGTGCGAGCGGATAGATGAGACGCGGCTCGTATCGTCGACATTCGTGGAATAGATTCCGACCGCGTCGATGACGACGTTGCAGGTGCGATAGACGGTTGTGGTGATTTCGCGGGTCAGTGCATCGATGCGACGGGCGGTCATGGTCTCGTCGACCTCGATGTGCACGCTTCCCATCTGGCGGTTCGGACCATAGTCGTTCAACGTGAGGTCGTAGGCCCCTCGCACGCCCTCCACGCCCTCGATCGTCTTCCTCACGCGATCGGCGAGGTCGGAATCCATGCGTTCCCCGAGTATCTTGTCGAGGGCTTCGCGCAGGATATCGATGCCGGCTTTGACGATGACCAGGGAGATGACGACGCCCAAATAGGCCTCGACGGCAATTCCGAACGCGAGGTTCACGCCCGCCGCGACAAGCGTGGTGGCCGAGATGGCGGCGTCCATGGTCGCGTCGGTGCCCGACGCCTTGAGCGAATTGGATCCAAGCGCCCGTCCGCGTGCCGTGGCATAGCGTCCTAGGGCGATCTTCGCAACGACGCCGAGTGCCACGATGACGAGCGCGGTTTTGCCGTATGAGGCGGGCGAGGGGTCGATGATGCGGCTGACGGATTCGGAGAGGGAGGTCACGCCGGCCCAGAGCACGATGGCCGCGATGATGATCGTCGTAAGGTATTCGATGCGGCCGTGGCCGAAGGGGTGCGCGCGGTCGGGCTCCTTTTCCGACAGGCGCGTTCCGACGATGGTGATGATCGACGAGAGCGCGTCGGAGAGATTGTTCACGGCGTCGAGGACGATCGCGATCGATCCCGTCATGGTGCCGATGGCGGCTTTCATGGCCGAAAGCAGCATGTTCCCGACAACGCCGACGATGGATGCGCGCACGATGAGCGCACCGCGCCTCTGGGCGCCTTCCGTAGCCGAGGCGTTTCCCTGTAGCGTCTGATCGGGTCTAGGCATCTTCCCACTTCCTTTTTCCTGCGGCATTGGAATGCGGCGCGGTTTCCTGCAATGCAGGAATTCCTGTCGAACCGGTGCTCTGCAATGCTGGCATTCTACAACGTCGCTTCTGCCGCGGATGCAGGCGCAGGCGCGATGCCGACGCTTCGCGGCATCAGCGCCGGCATTCCACGGACTTGGCGCCCTGCAATGCCGGCGAGGCGTAGGAATCGGCGGCGGCAGGCAGGTCTACCTCGGGGAGCTGCAGGTAGCGGACCGTGCGGCTGTCGAAGGAATGCACGTGCTGGACATGAGAGGCGCGCACGAGGCGTCCCTGTCGATAGGCGACCAGGCGGCGCTGAGGGATGGGCGTCCAGTCTCCGAGCGTGAGCGGCACGGTGCAGAACATCGCCGCGTCGTCGTTCTGGCTTGCATAGAGCGTGGTGTCGAGCGTGTTCGTGTGAATGAAAAGCGTCTGTCCGTCATCGAGGATGAGATTAAGCTTGTTGCCGTTCGACAGCTGGTCGAAGGCGCTGCCGAGCACTTCGAACTTCTCGTCGAAGGAAAGCTCGTGCCCACGCCGCCGCATGGCTTCGTCGATGACGTCCACGAGGAACATCAGCACGCATTCGCTATCGGTTTCGCCCACTTCCCATGAATCGTATCCCGCGAGCAGCGCGTCGTTGACGATCACGCCGTTATGGATCATCGTCCAGGCGGTTTCCGAGGAATCGGTCTGGACGAACGGATGGCAGTTGTCGTAGGCGCAGGTGCCGTGCGTGGCCTTCCGGATATGGGCGAGAATATGGGTGGATTCGATCGCCTCATCGAGGGTGTGCCGCACGAGGGTCGAACGGTAGGCGGGTATGGGTTCTTTCACCATGCGGACCTCGTCGCCTTCGTGCCAGGCGACGCCCCAGCCGTGCGGGTTGTCCATGCTGTTGCCGAAGAATTCGGCGAGCGCGGCGGTCGCGGTCGTGGGATGAAGCGAGCTATAGGCGAAGAGCTGGCACATATCGGGATCCTTCAAGCGGTTTCGCCGGGTCGCGAAGGGTGCGGCGCAGCGCGTTATGCGGGGATATAGTAGGCGAGTGCGCGCGCGATCGCCCTGCATTCAGGAAATCTGCGTCGAAAACGCAGGTTGGAGGATTCGAGATTCGTGCGGGGAAGGGACTCGGCGTCGATGGCGGATCGAAGGTCGGCATCGGGAGGCCTGAGGACGCGCCTCGTTGCCGAGCCCTATCCGTTGTCGATTCCTCGTTCGGCCTTCTCCATGCCGCGGCGTCTCACGTTGGCGAAGATGGAGCCGGCGATATTGTGCCAGATGCTGAAGATGGCGCCCGGCAGCGTGGCGAGGGGATTGGCTGCGAAGTTGGCGGCGGCGAGGCTCACGGCCAGGCCGCTGTTCTGCATACCGACTTCGACGGCGAGCGCGGTGGTCTTGTCGTAGTCGAGTTTGAACAGGCGCGATATGCCGTATCCTGCAGCCAGCCCGATGCCGTTGTGCAGCGCGACGACGGCCAGCACGAGCGCGCCGCTCTCGATGATCTTCGATCCGTTGTTGGCAGTGATGCCGGCCACGATAAGCGCGATGGCCAGCACGGATACGAGCGGCATGATGCCGCCGGCGCGCTCGACCGCCTCTCCGCCGACGGTCGAGACGAGGACGCCTGCGATCACAGGGAGAAGCACCACCTGCACGACCGATGCGAACATGGTCCAGAACGACACGTCGACCCATGCGCCGCCCAGGCAGAAGACGAGCGCCGGCGTGACGATCGGTGCGAGCAGGGTGGATGCGATCGTCATGCCGACCGACAGCGGCACGTTGCCGCGCGCGATGTAGGTGATGACGTTCGACGCCGTGCCGCCCGGGCAGCATCCGACGAGGATGACGCCGATCGCGATATCGGCCGGAAGGTCGAGCGCCCACGCCAGAAGCCATGCGGCAAGCGGCATGATCGTGTACTGCGCTATGACGCCGAGCACGATTTCCTTCGGATGCGTGAAGACGACCTTGAAATCCTGGGCCTTGATGGTCAGCCCCATGCCGAACATGATCACGCCCAGAAAGACGGTCGTGTACGACGTCGCCCATGAGAAGAGCGAGGGCATGAAGAATGCCCAGACCGAAAGCGCCACGATGATGACGGCGACGTAACGGGAGAGCGCGGTTCCGATGGCGTTGAGCGTTTTCACGAGAAATCCTGCAGGTCGAAGCTGAAGTTGTCGATCAGGCGGGTGCGGCCGATGCGCACGGCCATGGCTACGAGCGCGTCGCGGTCGAGCGCCTCGATCGGCTGCATCGTGAGCGCATCGACGACGGTTACGTATTCGACGTCGGCGAGCGGCTCTTCGGCAAGCACCGCCTTCATCGCGCTTTCGAGCTCGGCGGCTGCCATGCCGGCGTGCGCGATGCGCTGCCCCTCGAAGATCGAGCGCGAAAGCACCGTGGCCGCTGCGCGCTCCTTGGGCGAGAGGTAGACGTTGCGCGAGGATTTCGCCAGGCCGTCGGCTTCGCGGACGATCGGGCAGCCGACGACTTCGACGTCGAAGTCCAGGTCGGCCGCCATCTTCTTCACGATGGCAAGCTGCTGGGCGTCCTTCCGCCCGAAGTAGGCGCGGTCGGGCAGGAAGATGTTGAAGAGCTTGGAAACGACGGTGCACACGCCGCGGAAATGGATCGGGCGTGCGGCCCCGTCCAGGGTTTCGGACAGCAGGTCGATGCTCACGAACGCGTGCGGGTCATGGTACATGGCCTCGGGTTCGGGATGGAATACGAGGTCGGCGCCGATGGTTTCGCAGAGCGCGACGTCTCGGTCGAAATCGCGGGGATAGGAGGCCAGATCCTCGTTCGGGGCGAATTGCGTCGGATTCAGGAACACCGACACGGCCACGCGGTCGTTTTCTCGGCGCGCGCGTTCGATCAGGCTCGCGTGTCCCTCGTGCAGGTATCCCATCGTGGGAACGAGGCCGACCGTCTTGCCCGCGCGCCTCCACGCTCGGGCGATCGCCTTGGCGTCTTCGACGGTACGTGCGATCTGCATGACGAATCCTTCTTTCGATTGCGCGGACGAAAGGCCTCGCGCGTCGTCTCGGGCATATCGCACGATGATACCGTGCCTTGCGCCGTTTCGCCACGACGCCTTCATGCGCCGTGGCCAACGTGCGAATATTCCTGACCGGCGTTTACGTCTATGCGATTCGCCTTCTTCTCATGGATAGGTTTCCGCATGACGGCTTCGTGACGTTTCGTCGGCAAGGTGTGGGGATTGTCTGCGCGCGTCGCCGAGAGGAGTACATTCGTATTCCAAGCCTTTTGGCTTTCAAACTATTCGCCGCAACGGACAGGAAGGCCTGCTTCGCAATGCGGCACCGATCGGGGGCGCGCCCGCGCATGAGGCTTTCCATGCGTCAGCCATGAGGGAATGCGCCTATGTGGGGATGGAATTTGAGCGCTGCGGGGAATCGCCTTCATCTAGGCATCGATATCGGCTCCACGACGACCAAGTACGCGGTCCTGGATGCCTCCACGCACGACGTGATGCATCTCGAATACCGTCGTCATGGCGCCCATCAGGCGGCATCGGTCGTGCGTGCGCTTGAAGAGGTCGAAGGGCTCTATCCGGGCTCGTCGGTCGAGGTCGCCGTCTGCGGATCGGGCGGCGCGGCGGTGGCGGCCGCGCTCGACGTGCCCTTCGTGCAGGAGGTCGTGGCGAACGCGATCGCGATCAGGGACATGCATCCTCAGGTCAGGTGCGCCATCGAACTCGGCGGCCAAGACGCCAAGATGATCTTCTTCCATAAGGACGAGGCGACCGGCGCGCTCGATGTGTCGGACATGCGCATGAACGGCAGCTGCGCCGGCGGCACCGGGGCTTTCGTCGATGAGATCGCCGCGGTGCTCGAGGTTCCGGTCGAAGGCTTCGACGCGCTGGCCCGCGAGGGCACCACGGTCTACGATATCTCCGGGCGCTGCGGCGTGTACGCGAAGACCGACATCCAGCCGCTGCTCAATCAGGGCGTTCCGCGTGCGGACCTGGCGCTGTCATCGATGCATGCCATCGCGAAGCAGACGATCGGCGGCCTCGCGCAGGGCCTCGACATCACGGCTCCGGTCATATTCGAGGGCGGTCCGCTCACGTTCAATCCGACGCTCGTGCGCGTGTTCGCCGAACGCCTGGGCCTTGAAGGCGACGATGTCGTCGTGCCCGAGCGACCCGAGATGATGGTGGCCATCGGGGCGGCCCTCTCATGCTCGGGGCTTTTCGCCGACGCGTCCGAACCGCTTGACATCGATCGGGCCAAAGACGTGCTGACGCGCATGGGGCGCGGCGCGTCGTCGGCGTCGGGCCCGAAGTTCTTCGAGACGCTCGAGGAGCGCGACGCCTTCGACGCGCGGCATCGCCTTCCCGAAATCGTGCGTGCAAGCGACGTGCCGGACAACGTCGGGCGCACGGTGCGCGCCTATCTGGGCATCGATTCGGGATCCACCACCACGAAATTCGCGCTCATCGATGAGCGCGAGCGCTTGATCGATGAATTCTATGCGTCCAATCAGGGCGAGCCGCTCGGCGTTTGCACCGATGCGCTCATGGCGCTGCGCGACCGGTATGCCAAGGCGGGCGTCGGGCTCGATATCATCGCCTGCGGCACGACGGGGTATGGCGAGGCGCTGTTCCAGCATGCCTACCATGCCGACTGCCACGCGGTCGAAACCGTCGCGCACGCGACCGCGGCCTGCGCCATCGAACCTGATGCGAGCTTCATCTTGGACATCGGCGGGCAGGACATGAAGGCCATCTGGCTCGACCGCGGCATCGTGTCCAACATCACGGTCAACGAGGCCTGCTCGTCGGGATGCGGATCATTCCTCGAGAACTTCGCGTCGTCTCTGCGCATAGACGCGCCCGATATCGCCGCCGCCGCGTTCCGCGCCGATTTCCCCGCCCAGCTCGGCAGCCGCTGCACGGTGTTCATGAACTCGAGCATCGTGAGCGAGCAGAAATCGGGCCACGGCCCCGACGACATCATGGCGGGCCTGTGCCGTTCCATCATCGAGAACGTGTTCACCAAGGTCATCCGTGTGTCCAATCTTTCGAGCCTGGGAAACCGCATCGTCGTGCAGGGCGGCACCTTCAGAAACGACGCGGTGCTGCGGGCGCTCGAGCAGTATCTGGGCCTCGAGGTCACGCGCGCTCCGTATCCCGGCCTTATGGGCGCCATCGGCGTCGCGCTCCTGACCAAACGCAAGGCCGAAGCCGCACGCGCCGCCGGTTCGTTCGAGAGCTCCTTCATAGGCCTGGAAGCGCTTCCCGGTTTCTCATGGACCGAAGAGACCGGGCTTTCCTGCCCGTTCTGCGCGAACCATTGCAGCCGTACGCGCGTCACGTTCTCGGACGGATCGACGTTCATGACGGGCAACCGCTGCGAGCGCGGCGAGGTCGTCGGCGATCCGAAGGATGCCGGGGTGCGTGCGCAGGTGGCGGCCATCCGTGCCAAGACGGCGACGGTGCCGAACCTCTTCGAGGTGCGCAAGGACCTGCTGTTCAAGGATTACGATGCAGGGAAGGCGCCTGAGCGCGGCGTCGTGATCGGCCTGCCGCGCGTGCTGGGCTTCTGGGATCGCATGCCCTTCTGGCGCACGCTTCTGCGGGCGCTCGGCTTCACGGTGAAGATGTCGCGCCTCTCGACGCGCGCGATGTACGGGGAAGGGCTTCCGGCCGTCGCGTCCGATACCGTGTGTTTCCCCGCGAAGCTCGTGCACGGGCATATCCGCGATCTTGAACGCCAGGGCGTCGATCGCATCTTCTTCCCGATCGTGACCACGGTTCCGACGGAGAACACCGAGAAGACGAGCGAATCCATGTGCGCGGTGGTCAAGGGGTATCCGATGGTCATCGCCAATTCGGACGACCCGACGCGTCGGTCGGGCATTCCCTTCGACAACCCGCTGTTCCACTGGTATAGCCTTACCGATCGCGACCGCCAGCTCACACGCTACTTCGCCGATGTCTTCAACATCGGTGCGGACGAGGTCGCGCGCGCGATCGGCCGCGCCGACGCGGCCCAGGCGAGCTTCCGCGCCGAACTGCTCGGGCGCGGGGCGGAGGTCATCGATGCCGCGGAAGCGGCGGGTACGTATGCGGTCGTGCTGGCGTCGCGTCCCTATCACAACGACGACCTGGTGAACCACGGCATCCCCGAGATGTTCTGCGAGATGGGCATTCCCGTGCTCACGCCCGATGCGGTGCCCGGCGCGGCCGAGGTCGACCTGTCGTGCAGCCGCTTGGACGTGGTCAACAACTTCCATGCGCGCATGCTTTCGACGGCGATTCTGGCCGCGGAAAGCGACAGCCTTGAATACGTGCAGGTCGTGAGCTTCGGCTGCGGGCATGACGCATATCTGTCGGACGAGATCGTGCGCCTGATGGACGAGGTGGGAGAAAAGACGCCGCTCATCGTCAAAGTGGATGAATCCGATAACCTGGGACCTCTGCGCATCCGCATCCGCTCGTTCGTCGACACGATAGGGATCACGCGCGAGATGGGGCGGACGCGGCGCGTGCGCAGCCTATCCGATCCGTACCCGGTGAAGTTCACCGAAGCCGATGCGCGGGAGAAGGTCGTTCTCGTGCCGAACACCTCGCATGCGTTCAGCCGCCTGATGGCATCGGTGTTCACGAAGCAGGGCGTGCGCGCGGTGCCGCTGCCGCTCGGACGCGAGCGTGCGATCGCGCTGGGCAAGCGTTACGTGCACAACGATATCTGCTTTCCGGCCCAGATCACGATTGGAGAGACGCTGGCCGCGCTCGAGAGCGGGGACTACGACGGGTGCGATGTTGCCGTGGCGACGGGCAAGTACATCGGCGACTGCCGCCTGACGCATTACGCGGCGCTGCTGCGCCGGGCGCTCGACGACGCCGGCTACGAAAACGTGCCTATCATCACGAACGACGACGTGGATTATCACGACATGCATCCCGGCTTCAGGATGAATCTGGCAAGCGCCATCCGCATCGCGATGGGTCTGCCGATGATCGATGCGCTTGAAGAGATGCTGCGCAAGATCCGTCCGTACGAGCTTGAAGCGGGGTCTGCCGATGCGGCGTTCGACCGGGCGATCGATGTGCTCATGGATGGCATCGAGGCTCATGGCGTGCGCGGCGCGGCACGCGGGTTCGCCCGCGCGGTCGATATCATGGATGCCGTGGCCTACGATCGCAGCAATCCTCGTCCGACGGTGCTTATCGTGGGCGAATACCTGCTCAACTTCCATCCGGGCGCGAACCACGAGGTCGAACGCTATCTGGAAGCAAACGGGCTCGAGGTGATCGAGGCGCGGATGACCGACGTCATCCGCAAGACCTACTTCTACAAGCATGCCCAGGTGCGCGAATACCGGGTGGACAAGCCGCTCGGCGAGAAGACCTGGTATGCGGTGGCGGACGACTTGTTCAACGTCGCGCATGCGCTGACCGATCGCATCGCGGCGAAAAGCCCGCTCTACGAGCCGGCCACGCGCATGCAGGATCTGGTCAAGGCAAGCGACCCGATCATCCACCATACCTTCGACGCGGGCGAAGGGGTGCTCATACCTGGCGAGATCCTGCATCATGCCTCGCGCGGGTGCCGCAACTTCGTCATACTGCAGCCTTTCGGATGCCTGCCCAACCATATCGTCGGGCGCGGCATCGCGAAACGCCTGAAGGAGATGTATCCGGACGCGCAGATCCTGCCGCTCGACTACGATCCCGATGTGAGTTTCGCGAACGTGGAGAACCGCCTCCAGATGCTCATCATGAATGCTCGCGGGCGTGCGGAGTAGGAGGCTCCGTCCGATTCGATGCCTGATCGGGCGCGTGAATGTTCGCGGGCGCTTGGGGTAGGAAAGGCGCCTCCCGTCGCGCGGGCGAATGCCCAGTTGAATGTTCGCGAGCGTGCGGGGTAGGACTATCCAAGGCGGAACGAAGCATAGGCGTTGCGAGCGCCCGTTGCCGCGAGGGACGGGTCGAGAGGCAGGATGAGCCGCCCTGAACGGCGCAGGGAAAGAATCGGCTGCGGCACCCATTGCCGCGAGGGGTAGGATGGATTCTACGGTCCGGCTACTCGACATATAGCGAGCGCCCGCGGACGCGAGCGTGCGGGGTAGGACTATCCGGAACGGATCGAGGCGTAAGGATGAATCGGGCTCCGGTCGGCTCGTTGGGCGATGGTGTATATGCTCTTTTCCCCTCCAGTGTCAAAAATACGGAGCTTAGTGGAGTTTTATAAGTCGAATCAAGAAGATCCTCGACCGATTCTTGGCCAACGTTTCAATATATAGTGCATGCATGAGGCCTATGCGGCATATAGGGGAACGCTAAAAGCGTAGATCCGCGCGAGAGCAATAGCGTACGATGTAAATTCCCCACTAAGCTCAGATATTCTGGCAGTTGAGCCTGAAACACCCCCGTTTTTTCGCAAAGCTCCGATTTTTCGGCAGATTGAGCTCATCCGAACGTTCCGGCCTGATAGGGGAGAGGCCTGATAGGAAGTTGCCTGATATCGAGCCGCCGTTTGGAATCGATCGGGAGCAGGGCTTGCACGCCTTCCCGAAAAGGCGAGTCGGCGGTAGGATACGCGATACTGCATCATATGCGCCGAAACTCGAGGAGCCCCCTCTTCCATGAAGACCGCCTTTAGGATACTCGCGCGCGACCTGGGGCGTCTTGCGCGCAATCCGGTCGCGCTCATCGTCATAGCAGGACTTATCGTTCTCCCTGCGCTCTATGCGTGGTACTGCATCTGGGCGAATTGGGATCCGTACGGGAACACCGGGAACATCCGGGTGGCGGTGGCGAATGCCGATGCCGGCGCCGATACCGAGGCGCTCGGGCATATCGACGTCGGATCCCAGGTGGAAGCGAACCTGCAAGACGACGATCAGCTGGGTTGGGAATTCGTGTCCGAAGACGAGGCCGTACAAGGCGTCGAGTCGGGCAGGTACTATGCCGCCTACGTCATCCCTGCCGATTTCAGCGCCGACTTCGCAAGCGTGCTCACCGGCAAGCCCGAGCACCCTACGATCACGTATTACGCGAACGAGAAGCACAGCGCCGTCGCCACGAAGGTGACCGATTCGGGCGCGACGGCGCTTGAGCGCAAGGTCAACGAGCAGTTCGCGTCCGCAGCGAGCGAAGCCGCCTCGTCCGCCGCGCGCGATGCCGCAAAGTCTGTGAAGGGCGAGGTCGAGGGTGCGAACGCAGGCGTTGCGGCCGGGGTCGCCGGCGCAAGCGACGACTTGTCGTCGGTGCGGGAGGCCCTGGCATCCGCTTCGGAAGGCATCGACGGCTGGAAGGGTTCGGTTTCGTCGGCGCGCACGACGCTCGGCGATGCGAAGTCCCTCGCCTCGTCGATCTCCTCGTCCCTCGATGCGGCGGAGGCGTTCATGGCGTCCGCCCAGGCCGACGCCGGATCGTTTTCGGCATCGGCATCCGGTGCGCTCACGAAGGGGAGCGTGGCCCTCGGCGGAGCTTCGAGCCAGGCATCGATCGCGGTCGGCAAGCTGGCGGCGAAGACGACCGAGGCGAAAGGCGACGTGGATGCCGCGATCGCATCGCTCAACAAGGCGATCGACCGCAACGATGAGGCCATCGCGGCGCTGAAGGCGCTCGCATCCGCCGATCCGAACGTTTCGAAGGCGATCGACGATCTTCAGGCGCGCAACGATCGCTATCGGGCCGCCGTCGGCACGCTCCAGGAGACGAGCGATGCCCTGGATACCGCCGTGAGCGCGGCGAACGGGCACGTGCAGGCGATGGGAGGCATCGTGTCGAACGGGCTTGCCGGCATCTCCTCGTCGGCGCAGTCCGTGAATACGATCATAACGCCCCAGGTGACGTCGGGTCTCGGATCCCTGTCGACATCCCTCGGACTGCTATCCGGCGTGTCGTCTGCGCTCGGGCCGCAGGCCGATCAGGCCCTTGCGCTCCTGGATCAGCTCGATGGAACGCTCGGCGAAAGCGCCTCTGCCCTCGATGCGACGGCATCCACCCTCGCGACCACCCAGACCGACCTGTCCTCGACGGCATCCGACCTGGCGGCTCTGTCCGATTCACTCGAAATCGACGAGCTTTCCCAGATTCTCGGCATCGATCCGGCCGACGTGGGCGATTTCATGGCCTCGCCCGTGACGCTTACGACCAAGGTCGTCTATCCGGTGGAGAACTACGGGTCGTCGGTGGCTCCCTTCTACACCAACCTCGCCCTCTGGGTGGGCGGCTTCGTGCTCATGGCGCTCATCAAGCTCGAGGTCGATCGCGAAGGCATCGAAGGCCTTACCGCCACGAGGGCGTATCTCGGCCGCTGGCTTCTCTTCATGGTGCTTTCCATCCTGCAGGCGCTCGTGATCTGCATGGGCGATCTGGTCATCGGCGTGCAGTGCGAAAACCCCGTCGCCTTCCTCGCTGCCGGCGTGCTGACGTCGCTCGCCTACATGAACATCATCTTCATGCTCGGCATCACGCTTCGGCATATCGGCAAGGCTGCGGCGGTCATCCTGCTCATCATGCAGATTCCCGGGTCGTCGGGTATGTATCCTATCGAGATGATGCCGGGGTTCTTCCGCATGGTGCACCCGCTTCTCCCGTTCACCTACGGCATCGACGCGATGCGCCAGGCCATGGCCGGCATATACGGCCACGACCTCGCCTTCGACGCGGCCATCCTCCTGTCCATCGTGCTCGTCTCGCTTTTCATCGGACTGGTCGTGCGTCCCTATGTGCTCAACCTCAATGTGCTCTTCGATGCCAAGCTGCACGAGACGGGCTTCCTCGTAAGCGAGGAACAGGGCATGCGCCAATCGCGCTACCGTGCCCGCAATGTCATCCGGGCCCTGCTGGATACCGATACGTACCGTGCGATGCTGCTCGACCGCGCAGAGCGGTTCAACCGCAGCTACGACGGCATCGTGCGCGTCGGGTCGTATGTCGTCGCCGCGCTGCCGCTCGTGCTCATGGCGCTGGTCTCGTTCGTCAATGTGGACGTGGACGACAAGCTCATGCTGCTTGCCGGCATGATCGCCCTCGTCATTCTCGTCGACGTGTTCCTCATCGTCGTCGAATTCCTGCATGAAAGCCTCGGCTTCCAGCTGCGCATGGCCGGCCTCGGCGGGGATGCGCTCATCGATGACGCGCGCGACCACCTGCCTCTCCGCCACCATGATTTCTCGCCCGACCATCATGCGCGCGTCGTCGAGGCTCGGACCGCCTCGACGAAGCCGGGCGCGCACGAGCGGGCAGGCGTCGAATCGGAGTGGATAGCGCTGCAAGAAGACCTGTTCAGGGGCGATGATCCTCTCGCATTCCACGATGGCGCAGATGCGGGCGGCCGCTCCCGAATCGATGGCGAACACGGCGTCGTCCCCTTCGCATACGGCGATAAGGCCGACGTCGATTCTCTCGGGCATGGCGGCTCCTTGGATTCTGGGAATGCGCCCGGCATCGATCCCTTCGGGTCCGACGGCGCGCCCGGCCCTTCCGATGAGAAGGGAGGTTCGCGATGAAGCCTCCTCGGCTTGAGAGCCCGGCCAAGGTCGTAGGCGACGTCCTGCGGATATTCGCCGGCGACGTGCGCTACGGCGTGAAGAACGTCATCGGCATCATCGTCCTCATGGGCCTGGTGCTCGTGCCTCCGATGTACGCATGGTTCAATATCGCTGGCAGCTGGGATCCGTACGGGCATACCGAGGGGCTCAAGGTCGCGGTCGCGAACGAGGACGCGGGCTACGAAAGCGACCTGACGCCCGTGGACATCAACATGGGCGACGCCGTCGTGTCGTCGCTGCGCGCCGACGACAGCTTCGACTGGGTCTTCGTCAGCGAGGACGAAGCGGTCGAGGGCATCCGGTCGGGCAGATACTATGCGGCCATCGTCATCCCCGAGGGTTTCAGCGCCGACATGATGACGTTGTTTTCGCCCGACGTCACGCATTCGGAGATCACCTATTACACCAACGAGAAAGAAAACCCCATCGCACCGCGCATCACGGAGAAAGGCGCTGCTTCGGTGCAGGATTCCGTGCGCGTGAAGTTCACCGAGACGGTGGACAAGGCGGCTCTGTCCCTTGCGAGCGACCTCGTGTCCTATCTCGACGGCGATCAGGTCTCCACCTATGCGGCGCGCATGGACGGGCATATGGCCGATGCGGCCCGCGACATGCGTTCGGCCGAGGGCGACATGCGCGCGTTCTCGTCCCTCATGACGGCGGCATCCGGCCTGTCCGATGCATCGGCCTCGATGCTTTCATCGTCGAAGGACGCCTCGTCGGGCGCCGTTTCCTCCATCACGGATGCGGCATCCGGCTTGTCCGATGCGTCGGATTCGTTCGACGCGGCGACCGGAGCGGTGCAGGGCGCCCTGGCGCAGAGCCTCGCGGGCTTCGACGGCTTGGACGCCGAGGTGACTTCCGCGCTCGACGACGCCCAGGGCCGATCAAGCGATGCTTCGGCGATTCTGCGTTCCGCCGCGCAGGAGGCGGAGGATTCTCGCGTCGCTTATGAATCGGTGCGCGATGCCGTGGCGGCCGCCGATACGAGCGGGGAGGCCACGGCCGCGATCGACCGCGTCATCGCCGAGCTTGCAGCGCTGCAGCAGAACCTCGGCGACGCGGCGGACGCTCTCGACGCAGGTACGTCGGATGTATCAGCGCAGATAGATACCGTACGGTCATCCATCGCCGATGCGAAGGCGAGCATTTCGGATGTGTCGGGGTCGGACGATCTCAGGAAATCCCTGGACGCGCTGACCGCATCGCTCGGGGATATCTCGACGAAGTCCTCGACGGTGGCGTCCGATCTGGCGGATGTCGCGGGAAGCCTTTCCCGCAATGCCGGATCGCTTTCCTCCCGCTTGTCCGATGCGGCCTCGTCGCTCGACGACGCGGCGGACAAGCTTGACGATACCGCTTCCTATCTGGATGAATCCCGTGGAAAGCTCGCAGCGGCCCTTGCGTCGGGCAATCTTGACGAAGTGCGCACGATCTTGAACGGAGGGTCGGATGCCCTTGCCGAATATCTGGCCTCGCCCGTGCGCGTCGATCGGCAGGCCGTCTATGGGGTCGCGAACAACGGTTCGGCCATGGCTCCCTTCTACACGGTCCTTTCGCTTTGGGTCGGCGCCATCATCCTTGCGGCGATGATGAGGACCCGCATCGCCGATCGGCGCCTGTTCGAGCTGGGCATGCCGCCGCCCGCGGCGCGCTATTTCGGACGGTTCGGCATCTTCTCGCTGCTTTCCTTCGGACAGGCGCTGCTCGTATGCCTGGGCGATCTGTTCGTCCTGCAGATCCAGTGCGTCCATCCGGTCCTCTTCGTGATTGCCGGCATCGTTGCCGGTCAGGTATTCATGCTGATGATGTATACGTTGACCGCGATGTTCAACGAGGTGGGCAAGGCGGTTGCGGTCATTCTGCTTGTGATGCAGGTGGCGGGGTCGGGCGGCACGTTCCCTATCGAGATGACGGGTTCGTTCTTCCAGGCCGTCTATCCGTTCTTGCCCTTCACCCACGGCATGAACGCGATGGCGGCGTGCGTGGCGGGCATCTACGGCGGCGAATTCGCCTTCCACGTGGTCGCGCTGCTTGCGTTCGCGATACCGACGCTGCTGGTCGCGCTCGCGCTGCGCGGGCCGGCGCTGAAGCTCAACGATTTCGTCGACGGGAAGCTCGCCGAGACGAAGTTCATGTAGGCCGCACGGCTCGAGGGATCGGGCAAACCGTGCGGCTTCGGTCGTGGAACCCTATTTCGAGGCATGGCGTCTAAGCCGGGCATGGGCATGCGCCTCGAGGATGCGGCGACGGATTAAAGCGTCCTTTGCTGGTACAGCTCCGCATCCTCGAATCCAAGGCTGCGATAGTACGCGCGCGTTCCGATGGCGCTGATGACGTTGAGATGCGAGAACCCTTCGTCCCGCGCAATGCGCGCAGCCTCTTCTATGAGACGTTTTCCTAGGCCGAGATGCTGCGCACCATCGCTTGAGGCATGCAGGCGTGCCGCCTTGCCATAGACGTGCACCTCGCGGACCATGGCTTCCCCCAAATGCACGGGAAGCTCGTCCGCGTGGGCGGCGACATACTCCTGGTGCGGCATCGACAGGCGAAGGAACCCTGCGATGCGCCCGTCGGGGGTTTTCCACTGCAGGAAGCGTTCGCTCGTGTTCGTCGTTTCGTAGGGGATGATCTCGAGCTCGAGCGCATCTGCGTCGATGCGCGCGGTGCCCATCTCGCGGAAGCGGATTTCGGCAACGTCCGACGCGCGCCCGCACGCCTCGATCTCCGATTCGACCATCTGGCGCAGGTTGGTCTTCTTGTTGCCGACGAGGATATCGTCGGCGGAGATATCGCGGATCATGCGGGAGATGCGCGTATAGGGCGCGGATGCCAGCACGTCGGCGACCAGGATGTCGAGCAGCTCGTCTTCTCCGTAGGGGCGCCACAGGCCGGCTTCGTAGAGGTCGACCAGGCCGGTTCCTGCGACGAGCGCGCAAGGGTAGAGCTTGACCTCGTCGGGCAGGAATGCCGGGTTCGTCACGAACTCCCGGTAGTCGCGCTTGTCCGATTCGGGCGTCTGCCCGTAGAGGTTCACCATGAAGTGGGTGTGCAGCTTGAACCCGAAGGCGCGCATCAGCTCGAATGCATGCTCGATGGAACTCAGGTCTACCTGGCGGTCGTTCGCTTCGAGCACGCGTCCGTCGAGGCTCTGGATGCCTATTTGGATCTTCGTGCATCCGAGGCGCCGCGCGAGCGTGAGGCTTCGTGCATCGATGGCGTCGGGGCGCGTCTCGACGACGAGGCCGACCACGCGCCTGCGCGCGGTCTCGTTGCGCTGCTGCTCGGATTCGAGCTCCTGCAGCGTGGCGGTTTGGTCGTGGCCGACGGCGCGCCATGCCTCGGAGGCATCGTAGAGCGATGCCACGGCATCGTTGTAGGTCTCTTCTCCTGCATCGACGCGCGCTTGCGCGGCGCGGGTCGCCCGTGCGAGGATGCCGGGGTCGTTCTCCAATCCGAATGCGCGCAGCTTCTCGCGCCGCGCGGCGGCGTGGGACTCCGCGTCCTCGTCGTTCAGGGCACGGAAAAGCTCGCGCACGAACCAGATCTGGTAGTTCTCGGGATAGTCGGTCCAGGTGCCGCCGAGCACGATGAGCTCGACCTTATCGATCGGATGTCCCATGGCGGCAAGGGCGCGCACGCGTGAGACGACCTGCAGGTACGGGTCGAAGAAGTTGTGCTCCGCCCGCTGGCAGGCGGGCTCGTTCGCCAGATAGCTCTTCGGCATGCGCACGTCGTTGGGGCAGTAAAGGCAGGCGCTCGCGCAGGGCCAAGGCTTGGTGATGACGGTGATGGTGGCCACGCCCGATGCGGTGCGGCGCGGTTTCATCTGGATGGCGGCGAGCAGCTCTCGTTCGAGTTCCGAAGTCACGTTCCACGAGCGCCATCGTGCAGGGTCGTTCCGTTTCGTCTTGAGGTAGAACGGCAGAAGGCCGCGCTTCGAGACGTGCGTGCAGCCGTCGGAATAGCCGTGGTTGCGGCGCTGCACGAGGCGCGCGACCTCCTCGGGGCCGAGGGAGCCGCGGGTGCGGATGCGGTCGATGATGTCGAGGAGGAGTTCTTCCATATCCAGGGATTCTAATGGATGCGTGCGGAGGCGTGCAGGGCCGGCAGGCGGATTCCATGCGTCTTCGCGGCGTGCCTCTTCGGCAGGATCGGGCGCGTTCGGGCGACCGAAGCTTTTGCATCCCGAGATGCACCCGGTAAAGACAGGGCCGGGAACGCACGGGCGGCCGTCCGTTATAATCCTGCGCATGAATACCGACGACGCGCGATACCTTGCTGCGCTCAACGAGCGTTTCTATCGGCTGCACGCCGATTCCTTCTCCGATACCCGGCAGGCTTTCTGGCAAGGGTGGATCCGCGCATGCGACAGGGTCGTGCCGGCCGTTCGCGAAGCGATCGGGCGCGCCGGGCATGGCGAAGCCTTCGATGAGGTCGGAATTGCCAAGCGCGATGAAGCCTTCGAGGGGGCTGAATGCATCGGGGACGGCGGCTCATCTGCCGTTCGCGTGCTCGACGCAGCCTGCGGCAACCTTCGGTTCGAGCGGTTTCTGGCAGCGCGCTATCCGCACGTGCCGTTCGCATTCGACGCGGTGGATTCGTGCGTCGAGCTCGCGCGCCTCGGGTCGGACGGTTTTTCCGGCGGGGATGTGCGCTTCGAAGAGCGTGATCTTATAGGGATGCTTCTCGAGGATCCGATATCTCCGTTTTCGTGCGAAGACGCATACGACCTGGCGGTCTGTTTCGGCTTCATGCATCATGCGCCCGGTTTCGAGAACCGCCTGCGCCTTCTTGAGGCCATGATGCGCGCGACGCGTCCGGAAGGCTTCGTCGTGGCGACGTTCTGGCAGTTCACGAACGATCCGGCACGTGCGGCGAAGGCTCGGCGCGACCATGCGCGCCTGGCGCGGGCCCTTGAGCGGCCGATCGCCTTCGAGCCAGGCGACTTCCTTCTCGGTTGGCAGGACGACGAGGCGGCCGTGCGCTATTGCCATGAGGCCGACGATGAGGAAATCGATCGGCTCGTCGCGGCGCTTGGGCGCCGCATGCCCGATACCCGCGTCGTGGACCGATTCAAGTCCGACGGCCGGACGGGCGATCTCAATGCCTACATCGTCCTTAAGCCCGCCTAGCAGTTCGCGTCGAATTCCAGAAGCGCTTGGAAACGCGCATCGCTTCGTGCGAGAGCGGCAGGCGTCCCATCCATCGCGATACGTCCGTCTTCGATGAAGACCACGCGGTCGAACCGTTCGATGCCTGCGAGGTGATGCGTCACCATGACGAGCGTGCGGTTCTGCGCCGCGTTCATGAACGTATCGAGCAGGCCGGTCTCCGTATCGGGATCGAGCCCGCTCATCGGCTCATCGAGCATGATGATAGGCGCCTTCGACAGCAGAACGCGTGCAAGCGCGATGCGGTGGCGTTCGCCGCCGGAAAACCGTGCGCCGTCCTCGCCGCAGAGCGTGTTCAGACCGCGGGGGAGGCGCGCAAGCGCCGGTGCGAGCCCGACGGATTCCATGGCGCCTCGCAGGTCGTCGTCGGTTGCGTTCGGATCGGCGATGCGCAGGTTCGCGCGCAGCGTCTGGTCGAAGACGTAGGGATCCTGCTGCACGTATCCGGCGATGCGTGCGATGCTGTTTCCGAAGGACGACGCCTCGCGCCCCGCGATGCGTATCGACCCGTTCCGAGGCGCCGCGTCTCCGCGCATGAGCGAAAGCAGCGTCGATTTGCCCGACCCGCTCCGGCCGAGCACGGCGACCTTCTGGCCGAAGGGTATGTCGAGCGTGATGCCGTCGAGCGCGGGGCGGTCCGAGCCGTCGTAGACGTATACGACCTCGCGCACGTCGATCGCGGGATGCGTCGCATCCGCTTCGTTCAGAAGACGGGTATCTCCCTGCGCATCCGCATGGCACTTGCGGTTCGGGAAGGCATCGCGATCGTCGGAGCCGCGCTCCTGACCGTTTCGCCCGCCTTTCGCGGGTTTCGCGCATGCGTGCCTGATGGCACGAGCCTCGTCCTCCGCTTCGGGAATGCGGTTCAGGTGTGTGATGGATTGGGCGTAGGTGCAGCTTACGGCCGCACCGTGCGGAAGGGGGGAGAATGCTTCCGCAAGGGAGAGGAATCCGAGGACGAAGGCCGCGACCCAGTTCGCCGCATTGCCCATGGCGCCTGGTTCGGCGAAGCGCTCGCCCGCCCAGACGATCGTCATGCATGTTCCGATGCAGAAGACCGCCGCCATCGAGGCGTCGATGACGTGGCGGCGGCGCTCAACTGCGGATTCTTCGCGTGCGATTGCGGACTGCGCCGTACGATGCGTCTCGAGGAATTCCGCCCCGCGGCCCGCGAGCACGATATCGTTCGAGCCCAAGACGTCATCGGTCAGGTTCGCATAGCATGCATCCGTCGCGTTCTTGCTGCGTTCCAGATGCGTGCGGTTCGCGCGCCAGGAAATGAGGGGAAGGACGAAGGCCGCAACGCCGAGGAGGACGGCCGTGCCGGCTGCGAAGGGCAGCGAGAGACATCCGAGCGCGATCACGACGAGCAGGTAGAGCAGAAGCGCTGTCACGGCAGGGAAGATGCTGCGCAGGTAGAGGTTCTGGATATGGCCGATGTCGTCGGATACGAGCCCGAGCACCTCGCCTGCGCTCCTGCGCGATCCAGGCGCAAGCGCGGTCTTCTCGAGCGCGGCATACAGGCGAAGACGCAGGTCCGATGTCATGCGGAAGACCCAGTCGTGACTGACGAGGCGCTCGAAGTAGCGAAGGACGGGTTTGCCGCCTCCGAATACCTGCACGCAGATAAGGGGCAGGTAGACGAGCAGGATGGCGTCAGGACGCTCGGCTGCGCGGCTAATGAGGTAGCCCGACGAGAACATAAGGAGCGTCGCGAAGGCGAGGGCGGCCACGCCGAGGGCGACGGCACGGATGAGCTCAGGGCGGAACATCGAGAAGTACGGACGCACCCAGCGGTCGCGTTCCGGAATATCGGCACCCGGAGCGACGGCATCGGCGGAGCCGGCTGCATGCGTGAAGGCCGCATCGTCGGAAGCCTGGTCGTCAAGGCTGCAGGTTACGCGGGATGCGCGGACGCTTGGCGAGCGGCCGGCCGAAAGAGTCTCGTCCAGGTGCGCAGCTTCGCCGGTTGCGGTTGGTGCAAACGTGAGGGCTGCGTCATATGCGATGCGCGCGCCGTCATCCGCGGCATGCTGCTCGTCCATGGCGCCTTCGACTTCGACAAGACGCCCCCCCTCCGTGCGGAAGACCCGATCGGCCTGTTCGAGCCAGTGAAGGCGATGCGTGACGATGATGCAGAGCCGGCCCTTGAGCAAAGGCAGCATGCGCTGTTTGAGCTCAAGCTCCGTTTCCACGTCGAGATGCTCGGTCGGCTCGTCCAAGACGAGGATGCGACGTTCGGGCACGAGGAAGGCGCGCGCGAGCGCGATACGTTGGGCTTGGCCGCCCGACAGCCCTCTGCCGCCTTCGCCGATCACGGCGTCGAGGCCGTCGGGCATCTCATCCACGAGGGCGTCGAGGCCTGCAGCCCGCGCTGCTTCGAGCACGGCCTCGTCAGACGCGTCGGGCGCATAGAAGCGCAGGTTGTCGCGCAACGATGCTTTGAACACATAGGGATTCTGGGGGATGTAGACGACCTGGCGTCGCCAGGCGTCGCAGGAAAGGTCGACGTCGATAGGGGCTTCGATTCCGCTGGAAACGGCGATCGCGCCCGTTGAAGGACGCAGGAAGCCTGCAATAAGGGAGGCAAGCGTGCTCTTTCCCGACCCGCTCGGGCCTATGAGCGCGACGACCTCATGTCCGTGCAGGTCGATGGTCGTCTCTTCGATCGCGGAGAAGCCGGCGTCCTCGTAGGCGACCGAGACGTCGCGCAGGGAAAGGACGGACGAATCGTTCCAGACCGCAGGCGCGGCCTTTTCCTCCGCCGGCGTTTCCTCGGTTCCGGTTCCCGTGCGTTCTTCGAGGTCGAGCATCGCCGCCAGAGCGTTCTTCCCATCGAGCGAGGCATGGAAGTCTCCGGCGAAGGCGCGGATGGGCTTGAAATATTCGGGCGAGAGGAAGAGCACCGCGAGCGCCGGGGCGAGCGCGATGCTGCCATCGATCAGATGGAGGCCGAGCATGATCGCGACGGCGGCGACGCCTGCGGTCGCGATGAGGTCGAGCACGGCGCCCGAAAGCGTGGCGACCTTGAGCGTGTCGATCGTCGCGCGGCGGAATGCCTCGCTCGTCTCGAAGACCTGGATCCCGCGTGCCCGTCCGGCGCCGAGGGCCTTGATGGTAGGCAGCCCCCGCAGCGTGTCGATGAAATGGTTGGACATCGTCTGGAACGCACGGTACTGGCGTTGCGCCTTATCCTGCGCCATGTTTCCGATCAAGATCATGAAGAAGACGATGATGGGGAACAGCACGAGCAGGATGAACGCCGAAACGATATCGAGCGGAATCGCAGCGATGAAGATGATCAGGGGAATCACGACGATGCCGACCATTTTGGGCAGCACGAGCTTGAGATACGATTCGACCTGTGCGGCTCCTTCGATGAGCGTCTGTGCGACGGCGGCCGAGCCTGCCTTCTCCTTCAGACGCGCGTCGCCCGAGAACGTCCGTTCCATCAGCCGCTCGCGAATCTCGTTCACGCGCGAGCGCGCGAACGATTCCATGCGGGTATCCGATATCCAGGCAACGGCTTGGGATGCAAGGAAGCATGCGGCGAAGACGGCGACGGGCAGGGCCTGATCGGATACGGGATTCCCGTTCCAGATGCGTGCGATGGCCGTCGAGAGCCCCCATGCCTCTCCGAGCACGCAGAGCGCATGCGCGAAGGCGGCGACGAGAAGCATGATGAGCGCGCGTCGGACGGCGGGCAGGGCGAAAAGTCTCTTATCGAACATCGGCCGGCTTTCTATCGGGGAGGGGATGCCGCACGTCCCGGGTCGATCTTCGCCGTGCGTCTCGCGGAGGATGCGTACGGTCGCATGTGTCGATGGAATGCGCCGTTCGGCCTGGTCGACGGGCGCAGATTCTTACGTTTCGCATGCGGCGCAGGCATTCCGTTCGGTGCGTTCCCCTGCATGTGCATTGTTGCTCGATGCGTAGCATATGCATTTTAAAGCATGGTGCGGGCGGATAGACGTATAGAGGCTTCGGCCTCGGTCAATCTGCAGACGAAAGGCCGGATTCGCTCGATCGTCCGCAAAGATGCGCGTCCGTAGGATTCGGCGGAGATGACAGGCGGTTCTCATCTTCTGCCTATTGCCTTTCATAGAGCCGCGTGCTGGCGTAGGATGTGTCGTGCGACTCAGAGGGACGAACCGGCGATGCGCGCCGGTATGGGGAAAGGAAGCATCGCATCATGTACGACATCATCATCGTGGGAGCCGGTCCGGCGGGGTTGAGCGCCGCGTACTACGCGCTCTGCAACGGACGCAAGACGGTCATCTTCGAGGCAGGCCAGGTCGGAGGAACTATTTCGCACGTGTCGGCTATCACGCATTTCGCGGGCGCGCCGCAGTGGATGCCGGGCGCCGACTTCGCGAAGGCGTTGGAGGACGACGCGACGGCCGCCGGGGCGGACATTCGTCACGAAGCCGTGCGTGCGATAGAGATGACGGCCTCGGGCGTTCGTCGCGTCGTGACCGACGCCGGCGTCTATGAATCGAAATGCGTCGTCTTGGCGCACGGCGGCACGCCGCGAGCGGCGGGCTACGATGGGGAAGATGCTTTTGCCGGTCGTTTCACCAGGCTGAACGCACCGCGCGACGCTGCTCGGTTCGCTGAGCGCGAAGTCTACGTGATCGGCGGCGCGAATGGGGCCGCCAAGGAGGCGATCTTCCTAGCGAAGACGGCGGCGCGCGTGACCATCGTGTGCGTCGAGCCTGCGCTTGCGTGCTCGTCCCAGTTCAGGGGTATCATCGAGGCGACGGACGCCATCGTCGTCCGTCCTGCGAGCAAGATCGTTGCGGTGCGCGGGGAGGGCGAGCTTTCCGAGATCGACATCGAATCGTTGGCCGACGGGTCGGTCGAGACCGTGTCGTGCCCGGGTGCGGGCGTGTTCTCGTACGCAGGGGCCACGCCGAACACGGGCATGCTCGACGGCGCGATCGAGCTGGATGCCGCAGGCTATATCGTGACCGACGAGGCGATGCGCACGAGCGCGGATGGCGTGTTCGCGGCCGGAGACATCCGATCCAAGAAGGTGCGCCAGGTGGCGACTGCCGTCGGAGACGGCGCGATTGCCGGCATGTCCGCTTCTGCGTACTGTTCTAGATAGGCTCTGTCGACGCTCGGCGCATCTTCGACCGTCCTCTTCTCTGGTGTACGCTTCGGAAGAGGGGAGCGTTCTGTCCTCTTGCTTGCCATAGGGCGCGCTCGTGCCGTACAATCCCGAATTCGGCAGGCATTCCCCCCGGAATTCGCCCGCCCCACACACCGATCGTTTCGTGCGACGTTAACCCTGCGTCGCGTATGAATGCGCGTCCGCGCAGGGAAAGGACGTTGCCATGTCTTCGGACACCCGTATCATCGAGCCCAAATCTCCAGGCGATTCCGCAGCGGGTTCCCGCGCGCAATGGTCGGGCAAGCTTGCATTCGTGCTGGCCGCTGCCGCTTCTGCCGTCGGCTTGGGAAGCATGTGGCGCTTCCCGTATCTTGCGGCGCACTATGGCGGCGGGGCGTTCCTCCTGCTCTTCGTCGTTTTCGTGTTCACGCTCGGCATTTCGCTCCTCACGCTGGAAGTCGCCTTCGGCCGCAAGACGCGGCAGAGTGCGATCGGCGCATATCGCCAGTTCGGAGATCGGTATTCCTTCATCGGCGTGCTGTCGTCGGCAGTGCCGTTCATCATCGCGCCCTATTATTGCGTGATCGGCGGCTGGGTGACCAAGTACGCGTTCGCCTACGTCTTCGACTCGCCTTCGGCGATGGCCGACGGGGGGACGTACTTCTCGTCCTTCATCGCGAACGGGCCGCAGAGCGTGAGTTTCATGCTGGTGTTTCTGACGGTCACGTTCCTGACGGTCGCTCTTGGCGTGAACGGCGGCATCGAGAAGGCGAATCTCATCATGATGCCGGCGCTTATCGTCATGTCCATCGCGGTGGCTGCCTATACGCTGACGCTTCCCGGCGCGCTTGACGGGCTCGTCTATTACCTGAAGCCTGACTTTTCCAAATTCTCGATAGACCTCGTGGTCGCCGCGCTCGGGCAGACGTTCTTCGCGCTCTCCATCGCGATGGCCATCATGGTGACGTACGGCTCCTACGTGAAGTCCGAGGTGTCCATTCCCACGTCGTCCGTGCAGACCGCCGGCATGACGCTCGGCATATCCCTGCTCGCGGGCATGATGGTCGTGCCCGCCGCCTTCGTCGCGTTCGGCTCGGGTGCCGCCGTCGCCGAGAACTCGGGTCCGTCGCTCATGTTCATCGTGCTTCCTCAGGTATTCGAGAACATGGGGCCGGTCGCGGGTGCGCTCGGGTTCGTGTTCTTCCTGCTCGTGTTCTTCGCGGCGCTCACGAGCGCCATCTCGCTCGTCGAGGCGTGCACATCGATTCTGGCCGATGCCCTCGGCGCCATGCGCCGTCGCGCGCTCGTCATCGTCATCGTGTACGTGTCCGTCGTCGGCATCGTCGTGGCGCTCGGGTACAGCGGGCTTTCGTTCATCCAGCCGATGGGCGAGGGATCGACGATCCTCGACGCGCTCGACTTCGTTTCCAATTCGGTGCTCATGCCTGCAGTCGCGCTGATCACCTGCCTGTTCTTCGGATGGATCGTGAAGCCTCGGGTCATCATCGACGAAATTCGCCGCTCGTCGGAATTCCGCCTGGCAAATGCGTGGTCGGCCATGATCAAGTACGTGGCGCCGGTCTGCATCCTCGTGATTCTCGTGGCGTCGATCGGGAAATCCCTCGGGTTCTTCAGCTTCTAGGCGCATAACGGCTGTCCACCACGCACATCGCCCACGCCCAGCCGTTCGTGGCAGGCTGGCCGATGGGACGCGCATTCGTGCCTGAGCTTCCTTCCGAGCTTCGTGTTTCGGCATCTGCAAGACCATAGGCTGCCGTGCGGGCATGCTTGCGCTCCGCTTCCTGCGCCTCTTCAGTTTGCCGCTTCGTCTTCCGAGAGCTCGCAGCTTTGCTCTTCCGTGCGGTCGGTCAGGAATCGATGCACACGAGCTACCGCGTAGATTCCAAAGATCGCCGTATACATGAACATCGACGCGATCGCCGCGTCGCCGCCTCCGATCGCGGCAGGCATGAGCAGCAGAAGCAGATGCACGTACACCAGTCCGAAGAACAGGTACGCAAGGCGTTGCACGGCCTTCCATCCCCTTGCGTCCATGTGCTTCTTCACGGACTTGAACGACGTTACGCCAAGCAAGATGAGCAGCACGAATAGGCCGATTGCCACAACGATGCCTATCATGACGTTATTCCTGACGCCTGCGCCTCCGATTAGGGGGGAAAGGTAAGACTGCAGGTATACGACCACGTGCCCGAGCGTGAGGATCCAGGCGACGATAGAGAGTTCGGTCCGGATGGGGCGCAGCCAGAGAGCGACCTTCGATGTGCGCGGAAGCACGCCGATATACATGACCACAATGAACAATGCCAGCGGCACCAGGCATTTCTGAATAGTCCAGAAGAAGGCCAAGCGCACGCTTCGCGAAGCATCGAGCGAGTCGAGCATCAGAAACGTCACGACGACGATCGACGCAAGGACGTAGAAGGCGAGAGGCGCCTTCTTCAGGGGGTTTCGCAGCGCAAAACATGCCGCGATGGCGATGAGAAGAACAAGAACCGCATTCATGGCCTTAGGATTCCTTGCTCCGAGTCTGAAGCTCTCCGATGATGTCGGCAAGAAGCTGCTCGTCGAAGAGGAAGAAGCCCTTGGTGAACTTCAGGACGCCGCAATAGAAACGCGTGTGCAGGAGGCGCCCGGCGAGCTCAGAGAGCGTGTCGAACCATGAGAGGATATGCGCGTTCAGAAAATCTCGGGATATGCTCAACCATTCGACGGCTGCATCCGCGTTTTCCCTCTCGAGCGCTTCAATGGCGCGGTTGGACAGGACTACCAGGAACTCGCACATGAATGACAGGTGGTCATGCGGATAGTCGTATCCTTCCGCGCGCTCCACGCTGTATTGGCGATACAGTTGATAGACCTCATGATAGGCCCCTTGGAACATAAGCCCTTCCTCGCTTGTGTGCACCGATTCGTATGGCGCGGCATAGCGGCCCTTCCATGAAGAGGTGCATCCGAACGCGCCCGTATAGTCGACAGCCAGCTCCTGGCGGGTGCCCGAATCGCGCTTCGCAAGGTAGCGCTTCATGTCGTTGATGCCTGCCGTGAGTTCGTCGTTTATGTTCTCGTACGCTGATAAATCGGCAGCTGCGAAGCCATTCACCTGTTCGGCAGTCAGGGGCATGAAATACACGTTAGCCAGCATATCATAGGTTGCGTTACGGCCGCGCAGCGCTTCGACGATGGTGGCAAACGGTTTTGTGCTCTGTGTCTTGGAATCTTTGGGTTCTGTCATGGGTTCCTCCGATTGCGATTGCGCCTTACGGATTCCGGCACCGTTCGAGGCGAGGTGGGAAGAGGCGCAGGGCAAGGAGGGAAAATGCCCTGCGCCGAATGGGGGATCGGGTGCTCGTCGAGCGAGTTCGGCCGTTACTTCTCGTACCGCGTGACCTCGATATCGGAATTTTTCCATGGCTGCCATTCGGCAGTCGTGCGCATGATGTAAATCGTGGCCGGCTCTACGTTTCCGATGTCGTCAAGCTGATGGCAGCTTTTCTCGCCGGCTTCGGCGACGGCCTTGGAGACGTCGCTTTCCGGGTCGTCCAAATCGCCGAAGAGACGTGCGCCGGTGCAGCAGTTGCGCACACATGCGGGCTTCCAGTCCTTGTCGGGTTCGGCGACGTGGTCCTCATAGCATAGCGTGCACTTGTCGACCGTGTTATTGCCGGCGTTGTACCAGCGCATCTCGTAGGGGCAACCCTCCATGCAGCTCTTGCAGCCGATGCAAGTTTCTCTGTCTACGAGCACGACGCCGGTCTCTTCGTCACGATGGCTTGCGCCGGTCGGGCATACCTCGATGCATCCCGGGTTTTCGCACTGCTGGCATTGCAGGGGCAGCCAGTACATGCTTACATCAGGATAGGTTCCCATCGGGCCTATCGTGCTCACGCGGTTGCGATACACGCCAAGATCGATGTTATGCCAGTGCTTGCAGGCGGCAGTGCAGGAATCGCATCCGCTGCAGCGGTCAAGGTCGATAACGAGGCAGTTTTTCATCAGAACACATCCTCCGTCCTGGATTCGCCTTGTAGGGTGGGCATGAAGGGCTGGAACTCTTCAGGCTCGACCCAGACATTGTCGGGTCGCTCGGATCTTTCGATCTTCACTGTGAAGCCGCGGTTGGTGTAGGAGCCGAAGACCTCGTTGAACGGTGCGGTGTTCTTGGTGAGCACATTGACGTTCTCCTGAGTCCAGCCACCGTCCGGGTTATCTTGCGATTCATCGAAGGCCTCGGGGTTCCAGAAGCGCTCCATCCATACGGTCTTGGGGTTGATGGCTTCGGTCAGCCATGCACGTGCGCGGATCTCGCCGCGGCGGCTGGTGACTTTCACCCAGTCCATATGCTCGATGCCGAGCTCCTTGGCGCTTGTTGGATTCATGCGAATCTCGGCGCATGGGAAAAGCTCGCGGCTGTAGGCCGCATGGCGCATGGTGCCGTGATGGAAGTACGGAACGCGGCCGCTGGTGAGGACGAATGGATACTCGTCGCGATCGTCGATTTGCTGCGTGGAGTCGGAATACGGGCTCTCGCAAGGTTCGATGGGAACGCAGATCGGACTGTAATCGTCGCAGGCTTCTTGCGGCTTTGGATAGCAGTACGGATATCCGGTACGGGAAAGGCGCAGTAGAATCTGCGTATAAGTTTCGATCTTGCGGGATTCGGTGGCGAATCCTATGGGCAGCCCATCGTCGTCTTCTGCGATCGTCTCATGTTGGTTGTAGTTGAAGTATCCGGGAGTGATGAGGGGCACGTACTTGTCCGTGTTCTTGTGGAGGTCGTCCCAGTCTTTCGCGCCGAATGTCTCTACGAGGCTATCCTTTATCTCCTTTTCGGTTGCGCTGCCTATGTAGCCAGGCTTGAGTCCAGGCAGTTCACCGCCGAGCTTCTCGGCTACCTTCTTGAGCACCTGCGCGGCGGGGATGCTGTGGCTTACCGTCTCGCCGATGTGGGTGCATTCGTTCTGCAGCCACCGGGTATCGAGCTGGGTCATGTTGACCATGGGCTCTTCCAACCATTCGCGCAGCGGGAACATCAGATCGGCGGCCTCGAATTGGAAGGATGTGATCATCGGATATTGCGTGATGACGTAATCGACTTCAGGAAAGACTTCGTACCAGCTCTTGGCGTTGCCGAGCATCGCAAGCTTATTCCCGGACATATCGAACCATATGCGCGGTTTGAAGGGCTCTCCGGTGGCTATGGCGTCGCGTACGCTGGGAATATGGCTGTGGCACCAGGCATAGAGACCCTTATGGTCCTTCATGCCTATGCGATCGACGAGCAGCTGATTGGCAAGCTCCTGTTGCGATACGTCGGCTCTGCCCGCAGGAGTTTCCTCCCCGCGCGCCCAAGCCTCGTTCTGCGCGTCGGACAGGCCGATGACGGCCCCGACACCGTACATGGCGCTGAACATGCCGCCGAAGCCATTGTTGAAGGTGTACTGGCGCTTGAGCGACTGGGTGCCTGTAGCGTCGGTGAAGTATCCGCCGCCTTTCTGGGTCATGGTGCAACCGGGCTTGTTGATATAGCCCATGATGGAATCCAGGCCCATGAGCCCGATGGGAACTTGGCTTGCCGATTCCGTCATATCGGAAGCGACGCCGTTGGCGATGCCGCCGACATGCTTCAGACATCCGCCTTCGTCATCGGCATGCGTATACAGGCGGATAGCGGCTTCGATCTTGTCGGCCTCGAGCCAGCAGTCTTCGGCGGTCTTTTCTAAAGTCCAGGGCTCGGCCTCATCTTTGTAGATCTGGCCTGCGGTCTTGTAGACTTTGCCGTTAAACGTGCCTTCCCAGAATATCTTGGGGTCGACGGCGCTCTGCTCCGGCGCGCTGTATTCGAATGGCGCCACGGCATTCGTCTTGAGGTCGTAGCAGACATAGGCCGGGGTGTGTTCGGGTGTTGACTGTTCGAAGCCGGGGAAGAGCTCGTTCGCCTTTACAGGCAGTTTGGTGTCAGGATCGATGAGAAACGGCAGGTTCGTCCAGTACTTTACGAACTGCTCATTATACAGCTTGTTCTCAAAAATGTAACGGTACCAGCTCAGGATTAGCTTGGTGTCGGTCGCTGGGCGAATGGGCAGCCATACGTCGGCATGGACGGCGTCGGGCGAAAAGTTCGGGTCCACGACGACCGTCTTCACACCGGCTGCGCGCAGCTCGGCTATGCCGCGGCCGGATTCGGCGGTTTGCGACACGGAAGGCTGGGCACCCCAAATAACGACGACCTCTGCTTTGTTGTCAGGTGCGGGACGGAAGATCTCCTGCACCGCGTTGTCGGCAATCGACTGGTCATCGCCTCCGTAGAACAACTTAGACAAGGTCCAACGAGGCAGATAGCACTGTGCGCAGCCGGGCTCGAAGACGGTTGGCGAACCCATGGCCATAGGGAGCGTCATGGCTTGCATGAACGAATACGCGCCGCCGCCTCCTACGCTGGAGAAGAACGAATAAGGTCCGTACTGCTGAATGGCGTCGGCGATGTGGGTTGCCGCCTCATCGATGGCTTCGTCCCAGGTGATCTGCTCCCACTTGTTGGTGCCGCGCTCAATGTGGCGCAGGGGGTGAAGCACGCGGCGCGGACTGTACATAGTGTGAACCTGATTCAGGCCTTTGATGCACAGGCTGCCGCGGCTCACGGGAGCTTCCGGATCCCCTTCGAGCTTCACGACGACACCGTCTTTCAGGTATGCGATGGCTGGACACATCTGAATGCAGCCATGGCAACTGGTGCGCATCGTGGCGTCGTAGTTCAGATGGGTTCCGAACGCAGCTTCGTCCGACTTCTTTTCTCCTTCCTTCGATTTCATGCATCCCGAAAGGGAAGCGCCGATGGCCGTGACGGCCGCGGTCATCGCGGACGCTTTCACGAAGTTTCGGCGAGTCAGGTCGGATTTCGTCATAGTCTCCTTCTTTCCCGTTCTCGTGATTCTCGCCCGGTGCGCCTGACGCACCGGGTTCCCCCTACAGATCATCAGATAGATACGAGCGCCCCTCCTCCGTCAGTTTCCATCCTTTATCCCAGACCAGAATGCCAGCACGTTCAAGCTTGTCGATGAAGACGCTGGGCTGCACGACCTCGATCCGTCCGTTAATGACGGTTTCGAGCACGGGCCGTCCGCTCAAAAGGCTCTTGACGTCGTCGTAGCTGCGCGGCTTTTCCGCTATGAAGCGCAGCAGTTCGTCAAAGGTGTCTGCCCGGTCGGGACGGGTGCCCATGAGGTCGGCCAGACGCGTGAGAGGGTTATGTTCAACTACGATTTCACATCCGATATCAGTGGTGCGGTATCCGACGAGCACGACAAGGTCATCGATCTCGTCTTCGGTAAGACCTTCTTTTTCCTCGGAAGTCACCTCGTGACCGTCTGCAGCGCGCTCGATAATGGAAAGACCGTCTTCACGGGCGAGCGATTTAGCCATATATGCAGGATTTTCCGTGGCACGGGACGCTTCGGGGAATCCTGCTGCGAACCTGTCGATATCAGCAATGGTGCGCTCCTCGATACAGAAGGCAAGGATGCGCATCATGAGTTCACGATTGAGCGGCTGGCGCGTTATCAGGCGGTTGATGATGCGTTTCTTATCTTCTAAAGATATGCCGGCTTTCTTGCGGGAAAGTATGGCTTCATCGTTTTCGGCCGGTCTGGAAAGCCCGTTGTCTTCTTGCTCGCACCTTTTCGATATCCACTGGTTTTCCTGCGCAAGGCGCTTGAAATCTGTTGCCATGCGACATCCTCCCCCTTGTTTCTTGGATGCAGGTCTTGTTACTCGTTGCGACCGCGTTTCGGCCGCCGCGACATGCATCCCGCGTTCCCCCTTGTTGCGAAGCTACTCTGCAGGTAGATAGCTGGAAAGATGCAAAATGCGGTATTGGGGTGAATGAGTCGCGCTCGAAACTCACGCAGTCATTGGGTGAGGAAAATACCTCATTGCGGAATCCCTGGTCGCACGTCTGTTCAACCGTTATCATGAAGAGCGCTTCTATCGTGTGTTCTAGGGGGAGAACATGCAAGAGAAAACGTTCTGGAGCGGGCTCGTGTCCGCTTGCCCGGCCCTTCCGTATGCGGCTACGGGATTGTGGATGGCGTGGATGCGTATTGCATACGACGGCGTGGTCTGGATTTCCACAGTCGATTCAGCGGCCGATACCGTCGACGATATGTATGTCATATCAATGGCGGCGCTCGCATTCGGGCTCGTCGCACTTGGCTTTCTGTCGCATCGGGTCGTCCATCTCATGGAGCGTTCGTGGTTCATCTTGGGTTCGGGACTCCTGTCCGCCCTTGGCTGTTTCGCGGTCATCCTCGTGGGTCCCTTCTTCCTCCAGGATGTTCTGGCGGCTACAGGGTTTCTTTATCCGGTGTATTACAGCGGATGCGTGTTGGCGGGTCTTGGGCTTGCTCCCATCGTGATCGGCTGTTCCCGCATGCTCGGCTGCCTTCTTCCTCGCAATGCGATTTTGCGTTTGGCGTGGGCGAGCGTCGTCATGGTGGGTGTGTACTTCGTCGCCACCGGGTTTCCTCAGTGGCGTATCTTTGGAGACGGTCCGCAAGTCTTAGGCGCCGTCGCTTTCGTGCTTCTGCCCCTGGGCTCCGCCCTATGCGCGATTCTCTATAGATTTGTGCGCATGCAGGGCGATCGGTGCGCGCCTTCGTTAGACGTAGGCAGCTTACCGCCGGCGTTTTGGAAGCTCGCAGCTGCAGTAAGCGTACTTGCGTTTTCTGCGGGTGTGTTGCAGGGCTATGGGAGCGTGTACATCTTCGACAGCACCGGCGTGTTGCGTGCGTCGTGTATCGTGCTTTTCCAATTGCCTGTCGCCGGCGCGTTCATCGCGATTGCCGTTGGTGCCGATGAAAATGAACCGAACTTCGCACGCCTGTTCACCATAGTCATGGTCATTGCGGGATTTTTCATAGCGTTGGCGCCGGTGATGGGCGCTTCGATTCCGGCGTTCTTCCATGCGGTGCCGTTTTGCATGCGCATATTCGAGTTCGTGCTGCTGTGTCTGCTGGCGTTCATCGTCTATCAGCGTTGCATTTCCACCTTGATCGTCATCGGTATCGCTTACGGTATGTACACGGCGGCATCGTGCATGGGGTATGCAATCGGAGCTTATGCCATGCCGTCGTTGCAGGGCGGTATGACCGCGGTGTATGCTTTCTCCGCCATCTCATTCGTCACGTTGGCGGCGGCGTTTCTGGTTTTCACAGAAAAACAGTTCAAGCGGCTCTATGAAGGCGTCGAAGACGATGTCGCCCCTCTGTCTCGCCTCATGAAGAAGCGGATAGACGCACGCGTCGATATCGAGACGCATCGCGGCAAGTTCAATATAGCGATGGATTTCATCTCCGATGAATACCGTTTGTCGCGACGTGAGAAAGAAGTGTTGCGCCATCTTGCCATGGGGCATGACAGCATGCGCATTGCCGAGGATGAGCACATCAGCTGGAATACCGTTCGCACGCACACGCGCAATCTCTATCGCAAACTGGACGTGCACAGCAAGCGCGAGTTGACGGAGCTTATCGAGAAGTACCTCGATTCGTAGGGGATGCGACGGGCAGGGGACTGCCTGAGCTGCATCCATGTTTCGACATCCGCAAGCCTCCGAGATCGGAACGGCTACGCCTGAGCTCCGATCGTTGCGTTTTCAATCAGCCGTTATCCTGCGGCTTCGTTTTAGACCGACGACCGGTCTTTTGCATCGGATCCGTCGTTTTCGTACAAGACGTCGAGAAGATTCTGAAGCGAAGAAACGCCGATCTTCTCGTAGACGTGTGAAATATGCGTTTTGACGGTGCCTTCGGAGAGAACGAGCTTCTGCTGAATGAACGGTCGAGAACGTCCTTGCGCAAGGAGCTCGAGAACTTGGATTTCGCGATTGGATAAGCCGTATGCCGATCCGATGAATGCACAGCGCATGGCGATCGCTTCCAAAGCGGCCGTTCCGCTTGCGCCGGTCGATGCGCTCTCGTCGATGGAACCCGTGCCGAAGGCTTCATGCTCAGGGGGTTTTCCCGAACGCGTGGAAATAAGAAGGATGATGGCGAACGCAACCGCCAGAGCGAAGATCAACGATGCCGTCTGATCGTTTTCCATAAGGACGATCCATCCGAGCGAGCACATGCAATAAGGGAAGAGCGCTATTCCAGCCAAGCGATATGCGGGCCGCCCCGTTTCTTTGATCGCAGCGATCAGGATCGTCCATAGCAGAACATGTGCGAAGAATTCGGCCGACGTCAGTTCGACGGCGATGGCCTTGCCTTCTGCGTCGGCCGCGTAAGGCTGAAGCAGGGCTACCATGATGCTTGCTATGAGTATCAGCAACGGAATCTGATATCGATGGACCAGCGGATATCGCATCGGCTTGAACAGGGAGATCGAAAACGCAAGCAGCAGCACGCAGGCGATGCAGGTCCGCTGCATGGATTCGACGAATCCGTCCATGGCGTAATCGGGCCGTACCGCACCCCAGAGCCCGACGTTGCTTAAGGCTCCCAAAACCACGATGGCGATTCCCGCCGAAAGGAGCAACGCCGAAACATGTCGAAGCGCTCGATCCGAAAAAGACTCTTTTTCGATGCGCTTCTGCTTTATTCCGGCTTTAAGGCGCTGCGTCGTCATCAGCGCGATCGTCGAGACTGCCGGACATGTGCAGCAAAGATACAGCTGTATGAGAGGAGGGCTTCCGTAGTTGATCGCCGTGCTGGCGACCTGCTCGATTATCTGACCGAAGAGAACGACGGAGATACCGGCTCCAAGGGGTAGGCATCGCGCGAGCGATACATAGAGGGCTACGATCACCCAGATGTAGGCGAAACCCAGAACCAGCGATGCGACGATGCTCACGGTATGCGTCGATAAAAGCGTTTGGAACGGCGCTATGGAAAAGCCTACCGTGCAGAAGCTCATGAAGATAGGGATTATGGCGGATGCGGCGACGGAAGCCCTGTCGACCGTCTTAGGAAACAGAAGAAGGAGCAACGCCGCCAGCGCGCGCCCGCCGTGAAACGCGTAGCGCGTCGCTTCGAAAGCGGGGCTCGTCTCTGCCGGCAGAATGAATGCGGTGCCGTAGCCCACGAGGTTCGCCCAAATTCCCAATGCACCCAAGGCAAGCAACAGGCATAGGGCGCACGCGAGCTCTTTGGAGCCGGGCCATTCGAATCTATGGATCGTGGCCTTCAGCATTTTATCCCCCCAACTGGCGCTGCATGATCGGTAGGCCTTTTAGGATCATCCAGACGAGCCAATCGTCCGATTCGGATGATCGACGTGCTTCAGGGCGAAATCCGCCAAGTCCGTCGATGCATGAACATGCTGCATCGCATACGTTGTTCCCTGCCTTCGGAGATGTTCCGAAGGCAGGGAACAAGGAAGCAATGGGGAGGGGAGAAGAGCAATGACTTACACAGTATCTCGTCGTGCCTTTCTACGCAACATGGGCGTTGCTGCGGCAGGTACCGCCGTGGGCGCGTCAGCGCTCGGCCTTGCAGGCTGCTCTAGCTCGGGCGGTTCGGGCGGACAGGCATGGGACAAGGAAGCCGAAGTCGTGATCGTCGGATTCGGCGGCGCTGGAGCGTGCGCTGCTATTTCGGCAGCAGATGCAGGGGCCTCTGTTCTTGTCCTAGAGAAGAACGCCGAGGCTGAACATCTATGCAACACGGTCATGTCCGGAGGCATATTCCACTCTCCTGACCAAGATGGCGATAAAGAGGCTCTCAAGGAATACCTGCGCGCTATGTTCTCGGGCGAGAATCTCCCTACCAAGACGGAAGGGGAATCGTCTCCTCGATATATCGACGGCATCGTGGACAAGTTCGCCGAATACGAGCCTAAAAACGTCGAGTTCATGCAGAGCCTCGATCCCGACTACAACGTGATCGAACGCGGCGGCGCTGCATTTCCGAGCTTTCCTGGAGCGGAGGCCTCGAAGTACAAGTCCTATAACAGCTCTTATGGCAAGGCTGCAACGGGACCGAAGTTCCCTACGCTCGACATGCCGAAAGAAGACACGGCGGCCGGCCTCGCATTCTTCAACTGCCTTAAGGCGGGCGTTTCTGCACGATCCGAGAAGATCGAGATCGACTACGGCATGCGAGGAAGCAAGCTTCTCATTAACGATGCAGGAGAAGTGATAGGGCTTGTTGCCCTGCAGGGTGAAGAGGAGGTCCGCGTCAAGGCGACCAAGGCGGTCATTCTCACCTGCGGAGGCTTCGAATACAGCGAGGATATGCGCCGTGCGTTCCTCGAGGGCCAAGGCATTACCGGTTGGGCATTCTACGGCACGACCTCTAACGAAGGCGACGGCATTCGCATGGGTTGCGAGGTCGGCGCGCAGTTGGCGAAGGTCGGCAAGGCCGCGTCGCGACTTATCTGGGCATGTCCGGACGTCGTGAAGAACGGCATGAATGTCGGATCGATCACCGATTCGGTTGGCGGGGCGGGCACGATCGTCGTCAACGCCGAAGGCCGACGCTTCATGAACGAAGTGCTGATCACCAAGGATCCCAGCCGTTACTTCTCGTATAAGAACGCCGTGCATATGGACATCGAGAAGCTCGAATTCCCCAATACCCCTTCGTACATGATCATCGACGAGACGAAGCGCACATCGGGACCTTTGGTCAATATCACGCTCTCTACGTGCGGATTCGGAGTCATTCCCTGGGACGAGAGCAATCAGATCGCGGTCGATAACGGCTGGCTTATCAAGGCGGACAGCATCGAGGAGCTTGCAGAGAAGATCCGTGATTCCCACGGTGACAACAAGGGTCGCATGAGTCCTGAAGTCCTGGTCGAGACCATGGAGAAGTATCAAGCTATGGTTGAGTCGGGCGTCGACGAGGAGTTCGGGCGCTCGAGCAAGACGAAGGATCCTATTTCGGGCGAAGAAGTCGACAAAGGCTTTCAGCCCATCGACACGCCTCCGTTCTATGCGATGCCTCTTGTTGCGGGTGGGCCTAATACGAAAGGCGGATTGCAGACCGACGGCGATCGCCACGTAGTCAATTGGAACAATGAGATCATCCCGCGTCTTTACTCGGCAGGGGAGATGTCTTCCGTGTTCAAGTTCGTGTATCAAGGCGGCGGAAACCTCACCGAATGCATCGTGTGCGGACGCATTGCGGGAGAAAATGCCGCGGCGGAAACGGCCTGGGAAGGCAAGTAGATATCTCGGCATCCCGCCGTCCGAAGGACATCGGCGGCGGGATGCTTCCCATAGGCGCTGAACGAGCGAGGTTTCGTCTTGTTCGTGCGCAACCGCAAGGAGAGGACCTTGCGTGGCGCACAAGGGGGTACGAACTTGAAGAGCTTGCAAAGTAAAACTCTCATCTCATGCGTCGCGATCGGGTTGCTTGCCGCAACGTGTCTGGCGGCATGCGGGGGCCAACGCGAGAGCGAATCTCGGCAGGGTGCCGCGAACGAAGCGCCGAGTGCAGCTTCGATCTCTGCATGGAGCTATGCCGATGATTGCAGCCTATGCCATGCCGCAGAGTCGAACTCGCTGACCGATCCCGCGTGTCTTGCGGGCATCCATGCCGCAAACGGAAATACCTGCCAGACCTGCCATGCCGATGAGTCCGACTTGGCCGTCGTCCATGAAGGCGCCAATGCCGAGAAAGCGCAGAAGGTCACGAAGCTTCGTAAGACCGGCATCAAGCAGGATGCGTGCCTTGGTTGCCATGGCAGCTACGACGATCTTGCCGCCAAGACGGCCGACTCGACCGTCCTGACCGATTCCGAGGGGAAGACCGTGAATCCCCATGCGCTGCCTGCGAACGAGGACCATTCAGAGACCACCTGCGCGAGCTGTCATGTCATGCATACGAAGAAATCCGTCTCGGAGACCGCACCGGAGTATTGCATATCCTGCCACCATGCGAACGTATACGCGTGCCACACCTGTCACGATTAAAGATCCAAGGATCCATCATCTGCAACCGAACTTCTCCTCTTTCTCCTCTAAGAGCAAGAAGGCGCCGACATGCCGGCGCCTTCTCTCGCGATGCTCTCTTGCTCTCGACGGGAGGAGGGGTGCGGGCGGAGAGGGCAGGAGTGCGGTCGTGGGATCGTGAATGGCTTATGCCTGGGCAAGCGCCTTGCCGGCCAGGCGCCCGAACGTGGCGCAACGCCCCGCATTGAGGCCTACAGCCAGATTGGGATACACGCCTCCGTAAAAGCCTCCTTGGTCGTTTCCGACTACGCGAACGCCCTCTATGGCGTGATCGTCCTCGCCGTAGGGGCGCAGGTCGTCGTCGACTTTGATGCCATCGGTGGTGCAGAGCGAGAATCCGCAGGACTTCACCGTGGCATAGAACGGCGGGGTGCGCAGCTCGCTCAGACGGAAGGCCTCCTTGCCGAAATCGGGATCGACCTGATTGTCGAAATTCTCGTTCTGGCGTTCGCACGTGGCGAGGAAGGCATCCATGTCGGTGATCTCGAGCGCTTTTCCGAGCTCCTCGAGCGTATCGGCTTTCACGATGTAGCCGGCTTCGACGAAGGATTCCATCTCCGGTTCGATCCAGTCCTCCACCATCGTCGGGAACGAGTCATGGTCGCCGCCCTCGTGGTAGCAGATGGTCGAGCATCCTGTGGTATGGAAGCGGTCGATATCGGTTTTCCAGTTGGCATCCCAGATCTGGTGCCAGAAACGGTTGCCCTTCGGGCGGTTGGCCGAGGTCTTCATGACGTATTCGTACGGCTCGCTTTCGTTATGGAAGCGCTGCCCGCTATGGTCGACGCGCAAGAAGGGCTGGGAGCTATAGAAGAAATAGCCGTATTCCTTGATGCCGACGTTGTACGGGTCTCCTTCGTGCTGCTCGGCCGTGAGCAGGCAGCGGTTGAACACGACGCCGGAAGGAATGGAGTCCATGGAAGATCCGAGCCAGAGCAGCGACTTGATGCCGTCGCCCGTGCAGCTGGGGAAGGCGTCGAAGGTTCCGTGGCTTGCGTACTCCTCGGCATGGCGATCCATATACATGGCTTTGTCGTAGGCATAGCCGCCGGTTGCTATCACGACGCCTTTGGAGGCATTGACGCGGATCATGCCGTCGGGGCCTTCGGCATACAGCCCAATGACGCGGCCGGACTCATCGGCGATCAGGCGCCGCATGACGGTGCTGAATCGCTCCTCGCATCCGTCGAACGACGTGATGTAGGCATCGAATATCTTGGAGACTTCTCCTTCGCGTGCGGGGTATTCGCCGTTGGTCCCGTGTCCGACCGGCCATTCGAGATATCTCGTGCCTTCGGGCATGCTCCATTCGAGTTGGACCTCCATGCCGTTTTGAGCGAGCAGGTCCGTGTACCAGTCGATCGCTTCGCCGGAATTCTCGGCCCATTTCCTGATGAGGCGCGTGTCTGCGCGGCCTTGCGCATAGCTTGAAAGATTGTTGACGATGTCGGGGATATCGATGGATATGCCGCGCTCTTTCTGCGCCTTGGAATTCACGGCTCCGAGCGCGGAGGATCGAATGCCGTTTCCGGCCGGGCTCTTTTCGATGAGCAAGGTCTTCGCGCCGTTTTCGGCGGCGGATGCGGCGGCGAAGTACCCGGACGTCCCCGCTCCTACAATGACGACTTCGAAATCGAGGATATCGACGCAATCGGCATCCGAAATCTCGGGCGCTTCGCCGAGCCAGCTCGGCGCATCCGATGCTCGATGCATATCTCCCGCGTTCTGCGATGCTGCTTCCCCCTTAGGCGCACAGCTTGAGATCGCGCCTACAGCGGACAGCGAAGCGACTGCCGCGGCGCCCGTGAGAAACGAGCGACGAGACATATCGAACGAACGTGCCATATTCCCTCCCTTGACGAACGGTACGTTTTCAGGCGAAGCGGCGATGCGGCATCTGCGTGGTGGTCCGATGCGATCGGCGTCCCCTCTGCGCCTACGGCTTTCCTGATGGCCGCGACTCGCATGATGGCATGCGTCGGCTTTTCCGTAATCACCTAGAATGAGGGCGGATGCGGGTTTTCACCTGAAAGAGGTGAGCGGGTTTTCAGGGCACAAGCCTTTCGTGCCAAGAGGGAGGGGTCTCATCGTGCTTCGCGAGGCAAGGCTTCATCATTGCGGCATAGGGTTCGTGTGGATGTGGGTCTACGCGATGTTCGAGACGCCGGCGTTCTATCCTCATCGCGAAGGAGTCGGCATCAACGCCGACCCGTCATGGCTTGCCTCCGCGGCATCGGTCACGCTCGCTTTGTTCGCATTCGGACTTTGGTTTTCCCGTCGCCGCCCCTCCCATGAGAGAGCGATCGGCTGGATAGGTTCGGTGCTCATCGTGCTGGGTACGCTGCTTTCAGCCGTGTCGATCGGGGAAGGCGCAGCGGGTTTCATGGATGCGTGCGCTGGAACCATGTCGGGCGTCGGCACGGCTCTGCTCATGCTGGTGTGGTGCTCCGCATTGAGCCGCCTGACCATTGGGCAGGCGGAGCTCGGGATATGCTTGAGCACCGCTCTGCCGCTTGTCGGCGCTCTGGTCTTTCCCTATCTCGACGGTGCCGTCGGAATGGCGGCCGTTTCGTCGCTTCCCGTCATCTCCGCATCGCTCTTGAGCATGACGATCGAGGATGCTTCGGTTCATGAAGGCGCTTCCTCTTCCGACGACGGTGCTGATGCCCGTCTCTCGATCGCCGGGTTCCTGCGGGCCATGATGGTCGTCGCGGTCGTCTACGCGATCACGGGATGCTTGGGAGTCTTTCAGGATGTCAAAGGGGATGCCCTGCTCGTCTGGGGCATCGATGTGCCGACGATTCTGGGGACAGGGCTCGGAATCGTGCTCGTATTCTCGTTCGTTCAGTTCTCGCATGCCACCGATTTCACGGAGCTGTTTCGTTGGCTCGCGCCTTTGCTGACGGTTGCCTTGGCGTTCTTTCCGTGGGATGGTCGTGCGATGCCGATAGCCTCTTCGACGATCTTGTCCATGGCGGATACCGCTATGCAGGCCATTTCACTCCTGTGCCTGGTTGCCATCGTGAAGCGGCGTATTGCGAATGCGTATGGCGCCGCAGGGCTATGCCTGGGCTCGATACAGCTCGGCGTGCTTGTCGGGAATGTGGCAGGTGCACGGGCCATCGACTCGGTGAGAATGCTTCCCGACGGCATGTTCGCGCTCGCCTTCGTGCTGATGTGCGTGCTTGCATGCTCCCAAGTGCTGCTCGCGCGCACAGAGAGCCAGCCGCCCGGATCGTCTTCGGCTTCTACCCGGGTTCGCTTTCCAGCGTTTGGAACGGCTCGGGAGACCGTGGGTGCGGATGAGTTTCGAACCGCGGTTTCTCGTTCGCGCGCAGGAGCTTTCCTCGACGAGGAGGGGCAGTCTTCGGCGGGGTGTTCCGAACAAGGTCGCGCGCTTCGCGACGAGGACGCTTCCCTCACGCATGAAGAGGAAATCGATGCGCGATGCGCCCAGCTTGCGGATGAGTTCGGGCTTTCCCTGCGCGAGCAGGAGGTGCTGGGCTATCTTGGTCGCGGCAGGTCGCAGCCGTATATTCGCGACCAGCTCGTTCTTTCCAAGAACACGGTCGCTTCCCACGTGAAGCATATCTACGCGAAGCTGGGAGTTCATTCCAAGCAGGAGGTCATCGATTTGTTCGAATAGCAGAAGATGCGTGCGTCCCTTACCTTCCCAAGCAGTTCAAGGTTTCGCGCAGGATGCAAGGCGTCGATTCGTCGAGCCCCTTCGGATTTGCGTCCTTCGTAGCAATCGGGATGATTTCCTCCAGGCCTGCGGCAAATCGGATAAGATGGTGCGGTCATTGTCGGGCTGCGACCGCGCAACGTCCCCTCTCCTGGGGGGCGGACGGCAGCGCGCCGCATGCCGGCAGCAGGCCGTCTGCTGCATCGTACGTGCAAGGGGAGTTACCATGAAGGTCCTGTATAACGACGGAACGGTCGCCGAATGCGCCGAGGACGAAGAGCTCGACGTTCTGCGCCACTCCGCCGCCCACATCATGGCGCAAGCGGTCAAGCGTCTGTATCCCGAAGCCGACTTCGGCTACGGTCCCGCCACCGATAACGGGTTCTACTACGACATCGACTTCGCCGACACGAGAATTTCCGAAGAGGACTTCGCCGCCATCGAAGCCGAGATGAAGAAGATCTGCAAGGAGAACCTGAAATTCAGCGTCTTCGAGCTCCCGCGCGCCGAAGCGGTCGCGCTCATGGAAGAACGCGGCGAGAAGTACAAGGTCGAGCACATCGGCGACCTGCCCGAGGACGCGCGCATCACGTTCTATCAGCAGGGCGAATACATCGACATGTGCGTCGGCCCGCACATCTGCTACACCAAGGCGCTCAAGGCGTTCAAGCTGACCGCCGTGTCGGGTGCGTATTGGAAAGGCGACAAGGACAACAAGATGCTCACGCGCATCAACGGCATCGCCTTCCGCAGCAAGGAAAAGCTCGCCGAGCACGAGCGCATGGTCGCCGAGGCCGAGAAGCGCGACCACCGTCGCATCGGCCGCGAGATGGAGCTCTTCATGATGGCCGACGAAGGCCCGGGCTTCCCGTTCTGGCTTCCCAACGGCATGCGTCTGAAGAACTCCCTCATGCAGTATTGGATGGACATGCAGGACGCCTACGGGTACGAACAGGTGGACACTCCGATCATCCTGAACAAGAGCCTGTGGGAAACGTCCGGCCACTGGGATCACTACAAAGAGAACATGTACACGACGGAGATCGACGGGGAAGAGTACGCCGTCAAGCCGATGAACTGCCCCGGCGCGTGCCTGATCTACAAGAGCAAGCCGCGTTCGTACCGCGATCTGCCGCTGAAGCTCGCCGAGGCCGGCAAGGACCACCGCCACGAGCTCAAGGGCGCGCTGCACGGCCTGTTCCGCGTGCGCGCGTTCACGCAGGACGACGCGCACCTGTTCATTCGCGCCGATCAGATTACCGAGCAGGTCACCGATACGGCGCATCTCATCTCCACGTACTACGAGCAGTTCGGCTTCCCGTATCGCGTCGAGCTTTCCACGCGCCCCGAGGACTCCATGGGCTCCGACGAGGATTGGGAGCTCGCCGAGGCGGGCCTGCGCGCCGCGCTCGAGGCCATGGGTGTCGACTACACCCTGAACGAGGGCGACGGCGCCTTCTACGGCCCGAAGATCGACTTCCATCTGCAGGACTGCCTGGGGCGCACCTGGCAGTGCGGCACGATCCAGCTCGACTTCCAGCTCCCGCAGAACTTCGAGCTCGAATACACCGACGCCGACGGCATGAAGAAGCGCCCGATCATGATCCATCGCGCGGGCTTCGGCTCGTTCGAACGCTTCATCGGCATGCTGACCGAGCAGTACGCGGGCAAGTTCCCGACGTGGCTTTCTCCGTGCCAGGTCAAGGTGCTGCCGGTGTCCGAGAAGCATCGCGAATACGCGCGCGGCGTCTACGACGCCCTGCGTGCGGCGGGCATTCGTGCGAAGCTCGACGAGCGCGACGAGAAGATCGGCTACAAGATCCGCGAGGCGCGCGGCATCGACCGCGTTCCGTACATGCTGATCCTCGGCGAGAAGGAAGAGGGCGCCGGCAACATCTCGGTGCGCGATCGCAGCAACGAGACGGTCGAGCGCGACCTTGGGGAATTCATCGCCGATGTGACGGCTGAGATCGAGGAACGCCGCGGTTGAACGCGGTTTTCCATTCGACCGGCACGTCCGCGAGCGCACGCCCATCCGATGCTCTTCGGATGGGCATTTTCCTTTCAGGGGCAACTGTACGCGAAACGGAGACAGGAGCGGGTATACTTTTCAGCGAATCCGGGCGAGCAGGGTAGCTTCGCCGACCGGATCGCGTTCCGCACGATTGAAGGGAAGAACTATGACCGACGAAAACCGCATGCCCGAAGGGGCGCCCGGCGCAGCACCCGAGCAGCCGGCGCAGGCTCCTTCCGTTCCGCCCGCGGCTTCCGAGCCTCAGGGCGTTGCGCCCGCCGCACCCGCCGCTACCGAGCCTATGCCGCAGGCTCCTTCCGCCGCTCCTGCCGCAGACCAGGCTCAGACGACCGCCATTCCCCCGTTTGCCCCGACGAACGATGCTCCTGCGTATCAGCAGGCCGCCGGCACGTATCAGCAGCAGCCGGCATCGGGCGGCAACGGCCTTGCCATCGGCTCGCTCGTCTGCGGCATCCTGGCCATCCTGACCGTTCTCTTTCCTATCGTCGCCATCGTCCTCGGCATCGTCGCTATCGTCCTCGGCGTCCAAGCGTCTAAGCGCGGCAAGGACGGCAAGGCGACGGCCGGCAAGGTGACGGGCGGCATCGGCATCGCCCTCGGCGTCATCATCTGGATCGTCTCGGCGGTCTTCCTGGCCTCGGTTCTGCCCGGCATGACCGAGGAGCTTGCATCCACTTCCGCGCCTTCGACCATGGAGGCTCCGGCGACCTCTTCGAACGACGCCGCGAAGTCCGGCTCCTCTTCAGCCGATGCCGACGGCGCGCGCGATGCGCTCAAGGCGTATCTCGACGAGAACCTGGACACGTCCGCCACGCAGAACGCGTTCTTCGAGCAGGCGTTCGCCAGCGCCATCGAAGCGTCCACGAACGTCAGCATCGATAAGCTGGGGCTGACCGGCGCCGATTTCGTCAACTGGATGCTCGCGAGCGATTCGTATTCCATCGACAATGTATCGGTCTCCTCCGACGGCATGACGGCGACGGCTCAGGTCACGATGCAGGTCAGGGACTACAACGAGTTCAACAACGTCTATGCCCAGAAGATCGGGGAAGCGGCCAGCTCCTTCGCTGCATCCGCCGACGAAGATGAAATCTATCGTCAGGTCGGCTCCGCCATCTCCGATGCCATGAACGCAACGCCGATGACGAGCACGACCATCTCGGCCTCTCTCACGAAGTCCGGCAGCACGTGGACGGTCGACCAAGCGACCCAGAACGCGATCGACAACGCGATCTTCGGGAGCGGCAACTAAGGGAATCCGAGATATCCCGACGCATCGTCGCGGTTCGCCACGATGTCAAGCATATGCGCTCTATGGCCCGGCCGAATCATTTCGGCCGGGCTTTTTCCTGCGCACGGCGCTTTGCGAGCCAGGTTTCCATATCCTTCGCGCGATGGGCGAAGGCGACCGAGTCGTCGAGTCCATCGTCTTTCATGCGCATCGCGCTTTGCATCGCGCCTTTTCCTGCACGCATTGGATGGATTTTCGCGCGACGCGATTCGTCGGGAGTAGGGTAGTGGGTCGTTGCAGGGAATGAAAAGGAAGAAGGTTTCCCATGGCATCGGTTCTTGAAGCGATCATGCTCGTGTGCTTCGGGCTTTCGTGGCCCATCAATGCGATAAAGGCGTACAAGGCTCAGACGGCGGCAGGCACGTCGTGGGCATTTCTCGCTCTGATCACATTCGGATATGTTGCCGGCATCGCTGCCAAGTTCGTCGGAGGCATGGTGAACTGGGTGCTCGCCGTCTACTTCTTGAATCTTGCGGCGCTTGCTGTGAACTGGGCGATCTTCTTCAGGAACCGTGCCGTCGATGCCCAGCGCGCGGCCGATCGCGCCGCGTAGAACTGCGCACGAAGCTCTCCGATATATTCCCGTTCGGGAAAATTAGGATAATTCTCGCTATTTTTTCCCGAACGGGAATGGTATAACCATTCTCGTAAAGAGGAGGAGGGTGAGCAATGCGGATTTACTCGGTCGAAGACTTGGGAAAAGAGATACGAATCGAGAGGAAGCGCGCAGGCTTGACTCAGAGAGAGCTTGCACGCGCCTGTCGGGTCGGCGTTCGATTCATCTCCGATCTTGAAAACGGGAAGCCGACCGTCGAATTCGCCCGCGCCCTCCTGGTGACGAACGTTCTCAGCATGGACCTTTCCATCGATAGGAGAGGCGCATGAACCTCAACGTGTATTGTCGCCGTAGTGGAGGAGGACGATCCCTATCAACCTCCTGCGATCGCCGCTTCAGAACCTTCCTTGCGCGAGGGCGCAGGCGAAGGCATGGGTCGAAAACGATTCCGGCGATGGGGCTATCTCGCGGATGAGCTGCAGATAGGGCGGCATGAGGTCCGCCGGTTTCGCATCCAGGTCCGATTCGTCGCATTCGACGATGGCGACGGCCTGGTAGGGAAGGAACGAATACGTGCGCACCTCGTATCGCCTAGCGCCCTCGGCAAGGTGGATGCGCGTGTGCCGAACTTCATGCAGGGAAGGATCCGCAAACGCATGCAGATCGCGGAAGCGCTTCCCGTCGATGGCGAGGGCGTAACGCTCGCAGGCGCCGTCGAACGATTCGCGCGCGGTACCTTCATAGATGTCTGTCGAGCAGGTCAGGCGGAAGTATTCGCGCCGAGGCCCTTCGACGTTCTTGGTTCCCGATGCCTTGCTGCCTTCATGTTCCCCTATGCTTCGTACTCCGGCGTCGCCGGCTTCCGCATCGCGTGCGATCGCCCCGATCCTTGCATGGGACTCGAGGATGATGCGGGTTTCTGATGCGTGGCCTCCACCCTGGTTCGATCTGCGCCTGCCGCCTCGCTTCTCGGTGCGTTCGCCATCCCGGTTCGATGCGCGTTTGCCATCCTGCTCCTCAACGCGTTCTCCATCCCGTTCCGTCGCGCCCGCCGGCCTCAACAGGATTTGCTCGACATCTTCGGCATACGTTCCGACGCGTTCGAGCAGGGCGCTTTCGTTCGGCTTCCTGATCAGGAAGATGCGCCGATGCGGAAGCACCCTGCCGCATCCGGCCGCTGAAAGGGCGCATGCGAGCGCATCGCCGATCTTGGCGTCCATGCCATCGCGCGCAGGCACGAACGACACGTGGGGATGTCCCGCCCATGCACGCTTGATCCGTTCTTCCATGGCGCGCGCACCCAGGACGTCTTCTCGCCGTGCGGCATTGCCCTCCATCCCATAGGCTGCGGATTCCTCCGCCGCGAGCGATTCGAGATGGATGACGGCATCGTAGCGTTCGAAGGCTTCATCGACGGAAAGGCCTGCGCGCGCGAGCATGAGCGGGAATTCCATTGCAGGAAGATAGGCCGCCCCGTCCATGATGCCGCGGTCGCAGAGCACGACCGCCCTGCAATCCGCGCTGCGCTCAAGCGTGATGCGGGCGGCGCTCTCCAGGGACAGCTGCAGATCGAGGATCCGCTCTTGAAAGGTGCCCTCGGATACGTCGATGCCGGGCCGCATGCCCGTTTCCATCAGGAGCGTCGCCGCTTCCGGAAGCGTGACGACCCGATATCCGCGCACCTCGAGCTCATGCGCGAGCACGGGTATGGCGGTCGTCTTCCCGGCGCACGGACCTCCGGTGACGGCGATGATCGCGATGTTCGATCCTTCGCGCGATGCCTGTCCGTCGAACAGTTCGGCCAGGCTCATGCCGTACAGGTCGGCCAGGCGTACGAGCGCATCCATGCTCGGGTACGACGCGCCCCGCTCCCACCTGGAGACGGCCTTTCCCGTGATGCCGATGGCCGCGCCGCACGCATCTTGGGAAAGCCCCGCGCGCATGCGCAGCGCAAGGAGCCTTCGTCCCAACAATGCTTTGTCCATCGTCGCTCGCTTCCTGTGATCGACGCCGAAGGAATCCGTCGGATGGGCGAACCCATCGCAATCGGCGTTCTGGTCGAAAGGCGTGTCGCCCGGCTGCTTCATGCCGATATCGATGCGCCCGATGACGCATCGCGGTTTCCGTTCGGAAGTTCTATTTAAAATAGAGTATAGGAAACTATGCCGAGAATCCAGCGATTCTCAAGAGGCACCGAACCGGGTGCGCGGGAAAGCCCTATCATCACGCCATCGACGTGCGAGACGCACCGAAGCAGAATCGAAGGAAGGCGACGCGATGGATGCGAACCAGGGGGATATCCTGACGATGCCGCACGAGCGGATCGAAGGGGTCCAGCTCGAGGGAATCAAGAAGACCGTGGCACGCTGCTACGAGAACATTCCGTACTACAAGAAGGCGTACGACGAAGCGGGCTTCGACCCGTATTCCGTCGAATCGCTCGACGACCTCGGGCGCGCTCCGTTCGTTGGCAAGCAGGACCTGCGCGACAACTACCCGTACGGCATGCTCGCCGTGCCGCGCAGCGAGGTGCGCGAGATCCATCTGTCCTCCGGCACGACCGGGGTCGCGACGCTTGCGGCCTACACGCAGCGCGATCTGGAGATCTGGGCGGAATGCTTCGGACGCGGCATCGTCTACGCCGGCGGCGGCGCAGACGACGTCGTTCAGGTGAATTACGGATACGGCCTGTTCACCGGCGGACTGGGTGCCCATTACGGCAGCCAGCATTCGGGAGCTGCGGTCATCCCCGCGTCCTCGGGCAACACCGAGCGCCAGATTCGCCTGCTCAAGGATCTCGGCACCACCATCATGTGCTGCACGCCCAGCTACGCGATGCACATCGCCGATACCGCCCTCGAGGCGGGCATCGATCCTTCCGAGGAATTCCATCTGCGCGCCGGCATCCACGGCGCCGAGCCTTTCAGCGATTCCCTGCGCGCCGAACTCGAGCGAAAGCTCGGATACAAGGTGCTCGATGTGTACGGCCTGACCGAAACCATGGGTCCGGGCGTCGCGATCGAATGCTGGGAGCAGACCGGCCTGCATCTGGCCGAGGATCACTTCTATGCCGAAGTCATCGATCCGGTCACCGGGAAGAATCTGCCCGACGGCGAATGGGGCGAGCTCGTCATCACGACGGTCGATCGCGAGGCGAGCCCCGTCGTGCGCTATCGCACGCGCGACATCACGCGCATCATTCCCGGAGCCTGCGCCTGCGGACGTACGCATTGCCGTATCGACCGCCTGCACGGCCGCACCGACGACATGCTCGTCATTCGCGGCGTGAACGTCTTCCCGAGCCAGATCGAAGACGTCGTCAAGACCATTCCCGATGCGTCGTCGTGGTATCGGATCGAACTGGAGACCGTGAAGTCGCTCGATGTCGTGACGCTCAAGATCGAGGCCGATCCCGGCTTCGCGCTCGATTCCATCGCCGCGGTCCAGCGTCTCCAGCGCGAGATCCAAGCGAAGCTCAAGGCAGCGCTGTCGGTTAGAATCGAGGTCAAGGTCGTGGAACCGAAGAGCATTCCGCGCAGCGAAGGTAAGGCGAAGCGCGTCTTCGACGCGAGGGAGGGGATTCGGTAATGGTCGATCAGATCACGGTGTTCCTTGAAAACAGCGAAGGCCGCCTTCTGGCCTTGTGCCGCTGCCTGGGCCGGGCGGGCGTGGATATGCGGGCCCTCACGATCGCGGAGACGTCGGACTACGGACTCGTGCGCATCATCTGCAACGATGCCGATGCTGCCATGGAGGCGTTGGGAGAAGGCGGATTCAGCGCCACGAAGACCAAGGTCGCGGCCATAGCGGTGCCGAACCGTCCGGGCGGCCTGTCCGAACTGCTCGAGGCGCTCGACGGGCTCGGGCTGAACATCGAATACGGATACTGCTTCTCGACCGAAGCAGGCCAGGCGGTGGACGTCTTCAAGATCCACGGCGGCGCCCAGGCGGCCGAAGCCGCGTTCGCCCTCGAGGCTGCGGGCTTCAAGGTCCTTTCGTCCGAAGATCTTGCCTAGGGCTCGTTCGTCGCGCAGAGAGGCGGCACGATGCGCGAGGGAAGAACCGGCTTCGCAAAACGAGCCGCGCGTCTCATGGGCGCGCGGCTTTTCTTGCCATAGGGACCTTTCCCCTCCCATTTCTCGCCTAAGCTTCAAAAGAATCTGTTTTCAGGTAAAATCACCGGAGGGAAACCAAGGGATAGTGTTTATGAGAGGAGACTCCCGCTATGAAGGAATCCAAGACCAAAGTTCGTGTCGGCCTGCTGGCAGCCCTTACCGCCGTTTCGGCGCTCGTGCTCGCGCTCGGACTTACCGCGTGCGGCGGTGCCGGCGGCGGCGATGCCGACAAGACGCCGTTCGTCGGCACGTGGGACATCTCGTCCATCTCCGGCGAGGAAGCCGTGACCGAGGACGACATGAAGATGATGAGCGACATGGGCCTCAATGCGTTCATGAACCTCGACGAGGACGGCACGGCCAGCATCGATCTGTTCGGCGAAGTCATGACGGGTACTTGGACCGTCAAGAGCGCGACCGAGATCGACGTCACGATCGACGGCAGCACCCAGGCTGCGACCCTCGATGGAGACAAGCTCACCATGACCGACAAGACCAGCACGCTCGTGTTCACGAAGGGCGATCCGAAGGAAGTCTCTTCCGCGGGCGGCGCTTCCAAGTAACCTGCGCGCGAACCGCACGCATTTCGTCATGAAGCCTGAGAGGGTTTCGATCGGCGAAGAGTCGCGCGTTCCTTTCTGCCGATCAGGAAGGTTCTGCGACTTGAATAGAGAGGGGCGGCCGGCCTTGGCGTCGGTCGCCTCTCGTGCGTCCGGGGTTCGTATCGGCGGATTCGTGCGCTCCTTCCGTCGCGGATGGATGCTTCCCGCCTTCGTGCCATGGAAGCCGTTCGCGGTCTCGCGGTACAATGCCTCGGTATGCTTCAGGCTCTGTTCGGAGGGGACACGCGCATGACCAAGATCCAGATGACCACGCCGCTCGTCGAGATGGACGGCGACGAGATGACCCGCATCATGTGGCAGATGATCAAAGACGAGCTCATCTGCCCGTTCGTCGATCTCAAGACCGAATATTACGATCTCGGCCTTGCGCATCGCGACGAGACCGACGATCAGGTCACCGTGGATTCCGCCGAGGCGACCAAGCGCCTGGGCGTCGCGGTCAAGTGCGCGACCATCACGCCGAACGCGGCCCGCGTCGAGGAATACGACCTGAAACGCATGTGGAAGAGCCCAAACGGCACCATTCGCGCGATGCTCGACGGCACCGTATTCCGTGCGCCCATCGTGGTGCGCGGCATCGAACCGTGCGTCAAGAACTGGGTGCGCCCGATCACGCTCGCGCGTCATGCGTATGGCGACGTCTATCGGGATGCCGAGATGCGCATCCCCGGCCCCGGCGCGGTCGAGCTCGTCTACACCGCGTCCGACGGCACCGAGACGCGCCGGCTCGTGCACGAGTTCACGGAGCCTGGCGTGGTCGAGGGCATGCATAACCTGGACGCTTCCATCGAAAGCTTCGCGCGGGCCTGCTTCGACTTCGCGCTCGCCACGAGCCAGGACGTCTGGTTCGCCACGAAGGACACCATCTCCAAGACCTACGACCATCGCTTCAAGGATATCTTCCAGGAAATCTTCGATGCCGATTACGCCGCACGCTTCGAAGCGGCCGGCATCGAGTACTTCTACACGCTCATCGACGATGCCGTGGCGCGCGTCATGAAGGTGGAGGGCGGCTTCATCTGGGCCTGCAAGAACTACGACGGCGACGTGATGAGCGACATGGTCTCGTCGGCGTTCGGATCGCTCGCGATGATGACCTCGGTGCTCGCGTCTCCTCACGGCTATTGGGAATACGAGGCCGCGCACGGCACGGTCCAGCGCCATTACTACAAGCATCTCGCGGGCGAAGAGACGTCCACGAATTCGGTGGCCACGATCTTCGCGTGGACGGGAGCCCTGCGCAAGCGTGCCGAGCTCGACGGCCTGGCCGATCTCGCCGCTTTCGCCGACGCGCTCGAGCAGGCGACGGTCGCCACGATCGAGTCGGGGAAGATGACCGGCGATCTTGCGCGCATCACGTCGATCGAGCATCCGACGAAGCTCAGCACAGGTGCGTTCATCAAGGCCGTCGCAGAGGATCTGAAGGGCCGCCTGTAGGTTGAGGCCCTAGGGCCTCCGGCATTCCCATCGGCTTGTTCATCTGCACGATTCCCATACGCGCGGGCATGAGGTCCATTCGATACGAGATTGTTGCTCCCAATCGACGCATGTGGTTTTAGAATGACAACACCGCACTATGCACGACGCAACGACGCGCCCTCTGGGGCGCGTTTTACATGAGGAGCCCGCATGCTTTCCGAACGTGTTTTGACCAAGATCATCCATAGGATGACGAAGAATCACCTTGCGATGGTTCCTGCTCCTGAATCCCGCATTCCCGAAGCGAAGCCCGGTCAACGTTACATGCTGTATATGCATGTGCCGTTCTGCCAGCGTCTCTGCCCGTTCTGCAGCTTCAATCGCTATCGGTTCGACGAGAAGGTGGCGCGTCCGTACTTCGAGAGCATGCGCAAGGAAATGCTCATGCTGAAGGATCTGGGCTACGACTTCCACGACCTGTACATCGGCGGCGGCACGCCCACGATCATGCTCGACGAACTGTGCGAAACCATCGATCTGGCGCGCGATGCATTCCATATCGAAGACGTGGGCACTGAGACGAATCCGAACCATCTGGCCCAGCCGTATCTCGACAAGCTGCGCGGACGCGTGCAGCGTCTGTCGGTCGGCGTCCAGAGCTTCGACGACGGCCTGCTCAAGCAGATGGATCGCTACAAGAAGTATGGCAGCGGCGACGAAATCCTCGAGCGCATCGCCGAGGCCATACCGTATTTCGACTCGCTCAACGTGGATATGATCTTCAATTTCCCTTCGCAGACCGAAGAGATCCTGATCAGCGACCTTGAGAAGATCGCGACGTGCGGATGCCGCCAGACCACGTTCTCGCCGCTCTACGTGTCGAGCGCGACCACGCGCAAGATGACGGAGACCTTGGGCTCGATGGATTACGACCGCGAGCGCCGCTACTACCATCTGATCGACGGCGTTCTGGCAGGTGGCGAAGATCCTCTGTTCAAGCGTACGACGCTCTGGACCTTCACGCGCAACGGCGCAGACGCCGCGGCGGTTGAAGCGGCGCCCGACCGCGCGTCGTCCTCGGTTGACGCCGCAGTGCATGCGGCAGTTCGAGGGAAAGAAGACGACGCAATGGGGGCGGCGGAACCCATGTCGGCAGCGCGCCTCGATGAATTCCAGGTGTCATGCGAGCAGTATCCCGCCATCGGCAGCGGGTCCATCTCGTGTCTTGGCGGATGCATTTACGTGAACACCTTCAGCATCGAGGAATACAACGAAGCCATCGCCGCGGGCCGCATGCCGCTCATGGGCAAGAGCAGGATGGGTGCGCGCGATTTGATGCGGTACCGTTTCCTGCTGCAGCTCTATCAGCTGCGGCTCGATAAACGCCAGTTCAAAAGAGATTTCGGCATCAGCATCGAACGCGGGCTTCCGGCCGAGATGGCATTCATGCGTCTGAACGGGGCTTTCGCGACCGACAATGAGGAAGAGCTGACGCTTACGCCGAAGGGGCGGTATCTGACCGTGGTGATGTACCGCCAATTCCTGAGCGGCATGAACAACCTGCGCGATCAGGCGCGCGATGCGCTTTCCGGTCCTGAGCACGAGCTCTTGTTCGGAGACGGCACGCAGAGGTAGGCGAATTGTGTATCGGCACGGCGGGGATGCGCGTGCTCAAACAGTCCTGAGCTCGCACGAACGCGCCACCGGCGCGTTCGGCTCGTGCGGAACTGCGCGCGTCGCATTCCCCGCCGCGCCTATGCAGCTGCTAGGAGTATTGCGCGAATCTCGGTATCAACGGTGCATATGGGTATTCCCCGGCTCAATGCATGGCCGCCTTGCCGATGCCTATAGAGCACGGTCATTACGCGCGCTTCGCCCGTATCGTGCTATTTCAGCAGAGCCATACGATTCTCTTATGACTCAATAAGAACTCGGTAGTTCCTCTTCCTCTCGCATCCGCATAGAATCTCATCATGCCGGTCGAGGGGACCGGTCGCGCAATGTTGCCGAAGGGGAGCGGCACGCAGGGGGGATGCGCTTCCGTGCATGGGAATCGAATGCGCGGGAATTCCGCTCTCTCGGGCGTTGCCGGTCTCGCGTATCCCGCGATGCGCGCGGACTTTTCCAAAAAGGGGGAGCACCATGGATCTTTCACGTCGTAATTTCCTCGCAGGCGTCGGCATCGCAGGCGTCGCCGCCGCAGGGGCCGGTCTGGTCGGCTGCTCGGATGGCTCTGATGGGGCTAAGACCGGCGTGGCCGGGTCTACTGCGCCTGCGGACGAGGATCTGCTCTATACTGCGCGCATCAACCCGCAGGATTACGACTATCGCAGCAACACGACCGACTTCAAGACGCTCTTCTCGCCGATCTCCATCGGTTCGATGGAGATCTCGAACCGCATGGTGAAGTCCGCCGCCGGCTCTGCCTGCTATCTGTCCGGCGTGGCCGACGAACTCATCCAGTATTACGTCAACTTCGCCAAGGGCGGCGTCGAGCTCATCTGGATCGAGGGAGAGGCGTTCTCGTTCGCTCCTGACGGCAGCGGACTGTCCCCGGAGGGAATCGAGCTCGGTAAGTCGCTCGTGGCAGCCTGTGCAGAGTACGGTGCTCATCTGGGCTATCAATGGGCCGTCTTCGGCACGTCCGTCGCCGAGGCCGACATGGACGTCGCCACGATCCAGGCCATCGAGGACGCCGGCGTGACCGTCGCCAAAGCGCTCAAGGAGATGGGCTTCGAAGCGATCGAAATCAATGCCGCCGGTTTCAATCAGGGCGAGATGTTCTTGTCGCGTTTCCATAACGCGCGCACCGACGACTATGGCGGAAGCATCGAGAACCGCGCGCGTTTCGTCACCGAGTGCATCACGAAGATCAAGCAGGCCTGCGGCGACGATTTCAACGTCCAGGTCCTGATCGACTGCATCGAGGAGAACGACAACCTCACCAACAATGCGACGCTTATGAATCTCGACAACACGCTGACCGTACCTCACAACCTCGTGACCGGCACGGCAGAGGGCATCGAGTTCGCGAAGCTCTTCGAAGCCGCCGGCGCCGATGCCATGCATCTGCGTCTGGGTCCTTTAGGCAACCATCCCTGCCAGTTCGGCAGCGATCTGTATTTCATCCTGAACGGCATCGAGGGCGCGACAGGCTATGGCACGCAGTGGGATTTCAACCGTCACTGGGAAGGCAAGCTCATCGGCGATCACAGCGGCGCAGGCATGCTGCTTGACGTCGTCGCCGAATACAAGCAGCAGCTGAAGATTCCTGTCGGCACGGTCACCTACATGGATCCGGCGCATGCTCCCGACTTCTTCGAGCAGGCGCTCGCCGGCGGCAAGGTCGACTTCTATATCATGAACCGTCCGCTGACGGTCGATGCCGACTACGTCAACAAGCTGCGCGACAGCAAGATCGACGAGATCGCTCCCTGCACGCGCTGCCTGCACTGCCATATCGGCAGCAACCAGCTTAATGCGATGATGGGCTACTGCCGTGTGAACGCCCTCACCCAGCGCGTCATGCGCGAGGGCGGCCCTGCCTCTTACGAACTTCCGGAAGCCTCCGCATCCAAGAAGGTCATGGTCATCGGCGGCGGGCCGGCCGGCATGGAGGCCGCGCGCATCGCAGCATTCCGCGGGCATAAGGTGACGCTGTTCGAAAAGAATGCCAAGCTCGGCGGCCTGCTCACCTTCGCGCACCTCGTGAAGGGCGAGCATGAGAACCTGGCCGATCTCGAGGCGTACCTGGAGCATCAGCTCGAGCTTTCCGGCGTCGACGTGAAGACGGGCCAGGAAGCCGATGCGGACCTCATCGCGTCCGAAGCACCCGATGCGGTCGTGCTGGCCTGCGGCGGCGTGCGCGTCGACAGCGGGCTTGCCTCATCGTCCGGTGCTCCGATCGTCGCCTTCGACGACTTCATGACGACGGAGATGGGCGACGACGTCGTCGTCATGGGTTCGAACGCTCAGGCTTTCGACGCCGCGCTCTGGCTCACCGTGCATAAGAAGAGGGTCGTCATGGTCACGGCCGGCAAGAACGAAGAGCTCGACATGCAGCAGTCGCAGCACGCGATGCGTTTCATGACCACGGCGCTTTATGCGCTTGGCGTGCGCGTTTTCCCCGAGGCATCCATCGCCGAGGTCGGAGATGGGCACGTCGTCATCAAGACCGGCCAAGGGCTTGAAGTCACCGTTGCCGCCGATGCCATCGTCGATGGCGCGGAGATGCAGCCGAACACCGCGCTTATCGACGGGCTTTCAAACGTCGATACGTATGCCGTCGGCGATGCGGCGGCTCCGTTCAACATCGCGATGGCCATCCGCTCCGGCAACGACGCCGGCCGCGCGATCTAGACGCCGAACGGCCGCAACGCGCGGTCGAGGATGCCGTTCATCTTGGCGATCGCCATGCCGTAGTTCGTGCACGGGATGCCCTGCGCGGCGGCATGGCGCAGCCGCCAGCGCATCTCGCGCTCGTTGAGCATGCATCCTCCGCAGTGGACGACCAGCCGAAAGCCTGAGAGATCGTCGGGGAATTCGGTGCCCGACGTGAACGAGAAGTCGATGTCGCGGCCCGTATGGTCGCGAATCCACCTTGGAAGCTTCACCGTGCCGATGTCCTCGCATTGACGATGGTGCGTGCAGCCCTCCGAGATCAGCACCGCATCGCCGTTTTCGAGCCTATCGAGCTCGCGTGCGCCGGCGACCTGCGCATCAAGATCGCCCTTGTATCGTGCCATCAGGATCGAGAACGATGTGAGGGGGATATCCTCGGGCACGATCCGGGACACAGGGCGAAACGCCTGGGAGTCGGTGATCACCAGGCGCGGCGGATGCGCGAGCGCGTCCATCATGGCCGCAAGCTCGGTCTCGCGCGTCACGTGCGCATGCGCTCCGGCATCGAGAACGTCGCGTATGGTCATCTGCTGGGGGAGGATGAGCCTGCCTTTGGGTGCCGCGGCGTCGATGGGAACCACGAGCACGACGTCGTCGCAGGGTTCGAGCAGGTCGCCCACCACGCGCCGGGGTTCCTTCGCGCCGGCGGCGATCGTGCCGATGAGCTCCTTGAGCTCGTGGACGCCCGTTCCCGTCAAGGCGCTTGCGAACAGGCGCCCATGCGGCGGGTTCGCGTTCGCTTCCAAAGACGTCTTCGGCTCTTGTTCGCCCACGAGGTCGCACTTGCCCATGACGACCGCATACGGAACGCCTCGCTCTTCGAACAAGCCTATGAGCGTGCGATCGGCATCCGAAAGTCCCTTGACGCTATCCGCCACGAGCACGGCCGCATCGGTCGAATCGAGCACGCGGCGCGCCTTCCTGACGCGCAGGGCTCCGAGCTCTCCCTCATCGTCCATGCCGGGCGTGTCGATGACGAGCACGGGTCCCAAGGGCGCGAGCTCCATGGCCTTGCGCACCGGATCGGTCGTCGTGCCGGCCACCTCCGAAACCACGGCAAGGTCCTGTCCGACGACCGCATTGACCAAGCTCGACTTGCCTGCGTTGCACGCGCCGAAGAATCCGATGTGGATCCGTTCGCCGCTCGTCGCGCCGTTCAATCCCATAGGATCCTCCCGCCTAGAACCTGAAGTCGTTGCCGCGGCCGCCGGCGATATCGCTCAGGTACCGCTCGGTACGCGTGCGCGTGGCCTCATTCGGGATCTTCAGCAGTTCGCGGCGCACCATGGCCTCGCCCTTCTCCTTCGTAGAGGGCGTCGCGTAATCGACCAGGTATTCCATGAGCGTCATGAGCGCATTGGGATGGCAGTAGTTCAGGATCTGCCCGCCTTTGCAGAATTGCATGAAGCGGTCGCCCGTGCGTCCGGCACGGTAGCATGCCGTGCAGAAGCTCGGGATGTGGTCGTTGTCCATGAGCCAGGCGACGACCTCGTCGAGCGTTCGTTGGTCCGACACGTCGAACTGCTCGGTGTCATGCGGGCGGTCCTCTTGCGTGTAGCCGCCCACGCTCGTGCGGCTGCCGCCCGAAATCTGCGAGATGCCGTAGCGCAGCGCGCGCTCGCGCACGCTTCGGGACTCGCGCGTCGAGATGATCATGCCCGTATAGGGCACGGCTATGCGGATGAGCGCGATGATCTTGTCGAAGACGTCGTCGGGAATGCCGTTGTCGAACGCGTCGGGATCGATGTCCATCGCCGGCTTCACGCGCGGCACGCTGATGGTATGGGGGCCTACGCCATGCACGGCCTCCAGGTGCTCGGCGTGCATGATGAGTCCCGTGAATTCGTAGGCGTATCCTTCCAGTCCGAACAGCACGCCCAGACCCACGTCGTCGATGCCGCCCTCCATGGCGCGGTCGTGCGCCTCGGTGTGCCAGCAGTAGTCCGATTTCGGCCCCGTGGGGTGGAGCTCCTCGTATCGTTCGCGGTTGTAGGTCTCTTGGAACAGGATGTAGGTGCCGATCTCGGCTTCCTTGAGCATCCGATACTCTTCGACGGTCGTGGCCGCGATATTGACGTTCACGCGGCGTATGGCGCCGTTCTCGTGCTTGATGGAGTAGATGGTCCGCATGCATTCCAGGATGTAGTCGATGGGGCTGTGCACCGGATCCTCGCCCGCTTCGATGGCCAGGCGCTTGTGTCCCATGTCCTGCAGCGCCACGACTTCGGCGCGCACTTCGTCCTGGGTCAGCCTGTGGCGCGGGATGTCTCGGTTCTCGGCATGGTAGGGGCAGTACAGACAGCCGTTCACGCAATAGTTGGAAAGGTAGAGCGGGGCGAACAGGACGATGCGGTTGCCGTAGTAGGCCAGCTTGATCCTATGGGCGAGACGGCGTATCTCCTCGTTGATGCCGGCATCCTCGCATGCGAGCAGCACCGCCGCCTCCCGATGGGTTATGACCGCGCAATGGTCCTTGGCAGGCGCCAGATGCGATTCGGCTTTCTTCAGAATCTCGCGGCAGAGGCCGACATCGTCCTTATGCGCCTGCGCGAACGCGAGCGTTTCGAGAATCTCGTCATGGTTGATGAATTCGTCTGCATGAAGCGATGCAGGATCGTATCGATGGACCGTCATGCGATTGCCTTCCCCCTTGAATTGGATGCGTCCCTTCATTCGGTGCATTCACCCGGTCAGACCGGGGAAAGCTTCGGATCCCCTCGGTCGACGACGGTTCGGTAGCCGATGGAGGCGATGCGCGCGTCCAGGCGTCGTCGGCCTTCCGCAGCCTCTTCTCCCGTGCATGCCTTGTTGTCGTACGGGTCGTATCGCGTGCGCACCGAAGCGGGCGATACGTTGGGCATGATGACGTTCGCTCCGGCCAGGATCCCCTTCTCGCGCCCTGCGGGATCAAGGGTCGCGAGCGCCGTCGTGGCCGGGATGAGCAGGCCGGGGGAGATGAGCCGGATGAGCGAGAGCAGATAGCATGTGAGGTCGACCGATCCGCGGGGCGCATCGGAAAACGGTGTGGCGTGATGCGGCACGAACGGACCGATGCCGCACATCTCGGGGCGGAATTCCTCGATAAGCTTCAGATCGCGCGCCAGCTCGCGCGGGCCTTGGCCGGGCGATCCCACCATGAAGCCGAGGCCCACCGCGTATCCGATGTCGCGCAGGTCGGATACGCAGCGCATGCGCCTCTCGTACGACATCGAACGCGGATGCAGCATCGCGTAGTGATCGGGGCTCGCGGTCTCATGGCGCAGGAGATAGCGGTCTGCGCCCGCATCGAACAGGCGGCGGTAGCTCGCGCGGCTGCGCTCGCCCAGCGAAAGCGTGACGGCGCAGTCGGAATGCCGGTCCTTGATCGTCGAAACGACGGCGCAGAGCATATCGTCTGTGAATCGGGGGTCTTCGCCGCCCTGCAGCACGAACGTGCGGTACCCGATGCCGTAGCCTTCCTCGACGCATTCGAGGATCTGGTCGGGCGTCAGACGATAGCGGTCGGCGCGGCCGTTGGAGCGTCTCAGGCCGCAGTAGAGGCAATCGTTGACGCAATAGCTGCTGAACTCGATGAGGCCGCGCAGATAGATATCGGTGCCGTAAACCGTGCGCCGAGCTTCGGCGGCGCGTTCGGCGGCATGCGCGGCGAGGGCGGCGTCGCATTCGGCTATGAGGCGCTCGTAGCCTTCCGTCGGCAATGCGTGGTCGACCTCGAGCGCATGGATGAGCTCATGCGGCTTCGCGTCCATGATCGTGTCGTCAATCTTGCGAGATGACGCTCGAATAGGCCGTTTTCACGCTGACGCCGTCGATGTTTCCCACTTTGCCGGCCAGCGCCGATATCTCGTTTTCGGGAGCGTCGAGCGCCACGCTTATGATGTTCACGCCGCGCTCTCGATAGGGAATTCCCATGCGTCCGATGATGTGGCGCGCGTACTCGTGCAGTATCGCGTTGAGTTCGGCTACATGCTCGGGATCCTCGACGACGATGCCCATGATGGCGACCCTGCTCTTCATGACCTGCTCTCCTCTCGTGGGAACACGACGCGGCCATGAAAAGAAAAAACATGCATTCACGCCCTGCAGTCAGATTCACGACCACGCTCGTCTTCGTATCGGGCGACGTCATGGTAGAAGGCGGCCGTCGCGTTTCGCAAGCGAGGAGCGGACCGCTCCATAAAACCCGCGTTCTTTCGAAGCTGGCTATTGGAAATCCTGCAGATCTTCGAACGCTCCCACCCGATAGCGCGAGAAGACGACCTCGCCGCTTTCCTGGGTCGCATCCAGATCGACGTCGGCGCGAATGCCGAAGTCGCGGTCGCCATCCGCATCATGGAAGGTCTGCGTCACGCGCCAGACATGGCGGGAAGCCTCGTCGGATTCATCGATGGTGAAATAAGCGGTCGAGCGCGCGTCGGCATCGGTCAGGATCTCCTCGTGCGCCTCGAAAAGCCCGTCGAGCGCCTGCTGCCAGGCGCGGGTGCCATAGCCCCAGTCCGCATCGAGTTCGCCGAGCTCCGCGGCGCGTCCGCGGGCGGCCAGGCGAACGCGGGCGAAAAGCGCGTTGCGCACGAGCAGCGTGACGGCGCGCCGGTCATGCACGACGACGTCTGCCGCCTCGGGGGCCGCGATATCTTCCGCTTCGCCGGCGGATTCCCATGCATCGATGAGCGAGGAATCGACCGAGCGCACGACGAAGCCGAGCCACGACACGATGTCTCCCAGGTGCTCGTCGCGCTTATCTGACGGAATCGTCTTGGCGAGCACGCGGTAGGCGTCCGACAGATACCGTAAAAGCGTGCCCTCCGATCGCGCGATGTTGTAGGAAGTGACGTATCCTTTGAAGTTCGCGGCGGTCTCCACCATGTCGCGCAGAACCGACTTGGGACGAAGCGCGTAGTCGTTGGCCCAGGGAACCGATTCGCAGTACTGCGCGAACGCCGCTTCGAGCAGCTCTTCGAGCGGCTTGGGGTAGGTGACGTCGGCGATCTTTTCCAGACGTTCCTCGTAATCGATGCCCTCGGCCTTCATGGCGGCCATCGCGCGGTCCTTCGCGCGGCGCTCTTGTGCCCGCAGCACCTGGCGCGGATCTTCGAGCGTGGATTCGACCATGGAGATGACGTCGAGCGCGTAGGTCTCGCTTTCCGGGTCGAGCAGCTCGAGAGCCGCCAGCATGAAAGGGGAGAGCGGCTGATCGAGAGCGAAGTCGTCGGGAAGGTCGACCGTCGTGGCGTATGCGGTGCCGCCCTCTTCGTCCGTGAGGCGCTCCACCACGCCGGCATCCATGAGCGTCTGGAAGATCTCGGCGGCGCGTGTCTTGAGCGCGGTCTTCTCCTCGGTCGTCTGGAGCGAATCGTCGATGAGCCTGCACGTGCGCGCCCACGCGTCGCCGCCCTGCTCGACTTCGGCCAGCACGATGGCATGCGTGATGCGCATGCGCGGTTTGAGCGTTTCAGGAGCGGCTTCTATCAGGCGTTCGAAGGTCTGCTTGTTCCAGCTGACGAAGCCTTCGGGCACGGCCTTGCGTTTCACGCGCTTGCGCTTCTTATCGTCGTTGCCGGCCTTCGCGAGCGCCTTGGCATACTCGATGTCTTGCTCGGGCGCCTCGGCGATGACCCTGCCTTCGGTATCGAACCCCGAACGCCCTGCCCGCCCGACGATCTGATGGAATTCGCGCGAGCGGAGGCGACGCATGCGCCGTCCGTCGTATTTGGAGAGCGCCGTGAGCACGACGGTGCGGATAGGCACGTTGATGCCGACGCCGAGCGTGTCGGTGCCGCAGATGATCGGGATGAGCCCCTGCTGGGCGAGCTTTTCGACCAGCAGTCGATAGCGGGGAAGCATGCCGGCGTGGTGCACGCCGATGCCGGCTTCGAGCAGGCGTTTGAGCGTCTTGCCGAATGCTGTGGAAAAGCGTGTGCCGGACATGGCCTCTTTGATGGCGACGCGCTGGTCCTTGCTGGCCAGACCGAAGCTCGATAGCGACTGCGCGCAGGCGAGCGCCGCGTCTTGGGAGAAGTGCACGATATAGATGGGCGCATCGCCGTCGCGCACCGCAAGCTCGACGGTCCCTTCGAGCGGGGTCTCGACGTATTCGTACGTCAGGGGCACAGGTCGCTCGGCGTCGAGGATCGCATCCACCGCGCGTCCGGTCTGCGTTTCCAAGGCGTCGGCGATCTGCGTCATATCGCCGAGCGTGGCGCTCATGAGCAGGAACCGGGTGCGAGGCATCGTGAGCAACGGCACCTGCCAGGCCCATCCGCGATCGGGATCGGCGAAGAAATGGAACTCGTCCATGGCGACGTAGTCGATATCGCACGCGTCGCCTTCGCGCAGCGCCTGGTTCGCCAGGATCTCCGCCGTGCAGCAGACGATGGGCGCGTCGGTGTTGATGCGGGTATCGCCCGTGATCATACCGACGTTTTCGCGGCCGAGCAGCTCGACCAGGTCGAAGAATTTCTCGTTGACGAGGGCTTTGATGGGAGCCGTGTAATAGGCGCGGCGCCCCATGGCAAGCGCGAGGAAGTGCATCGCGAGCGCGACCATGGATTTGCCCGACCCGGTGGGCGTGCCCAGGATGACGTGGTCGTCCATCATGAGGCTCATGCAGGCTTCTTCCTGGTGCGGCCAGAGCTCGATGCCGGCTTCGATCGTCCAGTCGAGGAATGCGTCTATGACCTCGTCGGCCGAGAGCGTTTCGCGGTCGTTGAGCTCGAGCGCCCTGCGTCCCAGCTCGCCATATGCGGTCGGATCGCGCGGCGCGCACGCGCCGTCGGCGGCCGAGCCGATGGTCTGGGCTCCGTCGGCGGCGATCGGGCCTTCCGCTTCGGGGCCGTTGCCGGCAGTCGGGCCGTCTGCTTCGAAGTTTGCTCCGGAGATCGGGCCGCCTGTCTGAAGGCCGCCGTCGATGCTCGGACTGTTGTTTCCAGCGATGGTGTCCATAGGTTCCGTTCGTGATGAGGTGCGACATGCGGTCGCTTGCGTTCTCGCGGAGTCTTTGCCGCGCGATCGCCATGCTTTGAGTCGAGCTATCACTATAGACGTTCGGCGAACGATTCCGCCCGTCGAGCTGCATGCGGGATGCGTTCGTGCGCCGACGGGATCGCTCCTCTCGTTTCGAGCTTGTGCGATTGCGCGTTTCAGTATCCGAGTGCGACGGGGTCTTACGGCCTGAAGCTGTGCGAGGGTTCGCATGCGAGGCGATCCGTCCAGCGCTCGTGCGCCTCTCCGCTTGCCGCGCGAAATGCGCCCGGTGCGCGTTTTCCGTTGCACAGAGACGATTGCAAACCTACAATTCGATTGTACACAATTAAAAAGGCTCGAAAGGGCCTTGAGGAAGGGAAGCGTTCAGCCGCTTTCTGGCGAAAGGAGCAGAGCATGGAGATCAAGAACGTCGTCGTGGCCGGTGGCGGGGTCCTGGGAAGCCAGATCGCCTTCCAGTCCGCCTACAAGGGATTCAACGTCACGGTATGGGTTCGCTCCGAAGGGTCGATCGATCGCGCGAAGCCCAAGTTCGAAGTCCTGAAGAACACCTATCTGGCCACGCTCGAGGCCATGAAGACGAATCCCGCCGCCTATTGCCGCGGCTTGGCGGACGATCCGAAGGCCACGCCCGAGCAGATCGACGAACTCAAGGCGAAGGTCGTGCCCGCGTTCGAGGGCATCGCGTTCACGACGAGCTACGAAGAGGCCGCGCGGGACGCCGATCTTATCATCGAGGCGATTGCCGAAGATCCGCAGCAGAAGATTGCCTTCTACGAGGAGCTTGCCAAGCATATGCCGGAGAAGACCATCCTGGTCACCAATTCCTCCACGATGCTGCCAAGCTCCTTCGCGGAACATACCGGGCGTTCCGCCAAGTACCTGGCCCTGCATTTCGCCAACGAGATCTGGCGCAACAACACCGCCGAGATCATGGGGCATCCCGGCACCGACCAGGCGGCGTACGACCAGGTCGTCGAATTCGCCGCGGCCATCGGCATGGTACCCCTCAAGCTGCATAAGGAGCAGCCCGGCTATATCCTGAACAGCATGCTCGTGCCGTTCCTGAGCGCCGCCGAGGCCCTGTACGCCAACGAAGTGGCCGACCCCGAGACGATCGACAAGACCTGGATGCTCGGCACCGGCGCGCCCATCGGCCCGTTCCGCATCCTCGACATCGTCGGGCTTGTGACCGCGTACAACATCGTGATCATGAATCCTCTCGCGAAGGATCCCGAAACCACTCCGGGAAAGATCGCCGCGGCTCTCAAGAAATACATCGACGAGGGCAAGACCGGCGTCGCCGTCGGCGAGGGCTTCTACACGTACAAGTAGATAGAACGATTCGACCGAAGCGTCTGCTGCGCTGTCGGTGCTTCGCTCATGGGCATAGGAAGGGCTCCGTGGTGTCGGGTCCTTCTTTCGTTCGCAGAGAGATATATCGTTTGGAGGCTTCTTCGCCGATTGCAATGCATGCGTATTATCTTCGCGTATGAGGCGGTTTTTCGCAGTGCAATGCCGCACAAGAGTCGGCCGATCTTTTCGGTTGTCCGAAAAGATCGAGGCGCGCGTCGCATCGCATAGATGCGGTCTGCGGACATTCTTTCGATATGCTATCGCTTCAGCGTCTTGAGGTAGGCTTTCTGCTCATCGGCGATCCTGCGGCTCTCGCGCGCTTTCTGGATCGTTTTGTTGTGAACCCAGGAATTAAGCGCGCTTTGCTGCAGGTAGGGGATGGCCGCGTCCCACTGCTTCGCGAGCGCCGTCGCGAAGAACCAGGCGATCATCATGTTGACGTAGTATTCTTTCGAGCGAACGGCGGCGGGAATCTCCAGAAGCTCCGCCTCGAAATCCTCGTCGAGGAAGTGCGTCATCAGCATCTCAAGACCGAAGCGGCAGGTATACGCTTCCTTGGAGGAAGCCCAGACCCGAATCTTTCCGAGCAGTTCGGCCTTGTGCCTCTTGAACGCCTTCGGGGACATGATGTCGCAGACTGCCCAGTTATCCACGTAGGGCAAAAACGCATCCACCGCAGCGATGCAGGTCTCGTAATCCTTGATTTCGGAAATCAGCAGGGCATGCAGCATGTCCTCGTCGAAGTAATCGTGCGGCAGGTGGGTCAGGAATGCGGCCGTTTCCGGGTCTGAGGCGAGAGTCTTCGCAAGCCCGCGCGCGTCGGGCACGCGGACGCCGATGAACCGCTCGATCGGCACGCCGGGCGTAAGCTTCGCCTGGAAGGCGGCATAGCCTGAATCCTGCAGCTCGAAGAGCCTGTCTCGTATGGGCATGGACATGGGCGTCTCCCTTCGGCGGTGCGACGCGAAGCCTTCTGCCTGCATCGCCTCTCGCGTTTCCATATCAGGATGAGTACGGGCTGCTGCTCCGTATCAGGATGAATACGGGCGCCAGGATGAATACGGGCCGTTGCTCCGTATCAGGATGAATATGAGCTGTTGTTCCGAGGATTGCAAGAATGTATCGGTCCTGTGCCGAAGGATGCGGGCGAGGCCCTTCGTCCTTGACGACTGCCAATGCGGTTCTATAATTCGGAATCGAAATCCGTTTTTGAATTCAAATTCAAGGAGGCAGGCATGGCGCAGCAGAGACGCTCGTACAACACCAAGCAGCGCGCTGCGGTTCTTTCCTGCCTGACCGAGCAGTCACGTCGTTTCTTGAGCGTGGACGAGGTCTACGACATCCTGCGCGACGGCGGCGCCTCGGTCGGCCGCACGACGGTGTATCGCACGCTGCAGACGCTTGTCGACGAAGGCGTGGCGGCCAAGGTCGTGACGCCCGGCACCGGCGAGTCGCGCTATCGAATCCTCGAGACGGACGGCACCGACGAAGGCCAGCTCCTGTGCCTGGATTGCGGCTGCGCGCTTCCTCTCGACTGTTCCATGCTCAAAGGCTTTTCCGAGCATGTCGAATCCCACCATGGGTTCGTCATCGATCGTTCGCGCACGGTGCTCTACGGTTACTGCTCCGCGTGCGCTGCACGGCGGGAAGGCGAACGATGACCGCATCTCTCCACGGTGACCGTCGCGCGTTCGGCCTTGCGGCATGCCTGGCGACGCGCGATGCCTGCGCCCGCGTCTCCGCCGCCTCTCTTGCCGATCATCGCTGCATCGGGCCTCACTGCCCCGTATGCGAGGCGATGGGCGCATTTCGCCGCATCGAAGACCGCGTTGCCGCGGACGTGCGACGCGCATGCATCGCCGCGCGCCGCGAGGCCGAACGCGTGCACGCCTGGATCAGTCGCATCGCATCGTCGGCCGCATGCCTTACGCCCGTCTCCCAGGGTACGCGCCTGATCGTCTGATGCCGCCGCCGCGCGCCGTCGAAACGGCGATCCGCGGCGTTCGGACGCATGCGTTCGGCGCCCGCTTCCTCGCAGAGGGCGGGGAGGCTTCTGTCCATTGAGAGAGAATCTGGGAGGATTCATGTCTGTTGATGTTTCCGGGATGTATTCCCGTCGCACGTTCCTGGTGGCCGGTGCCGCCGCCTGCGCCCTTTCCGCGAGCTTCGTGCTTGGCGGATGCGGCACGTCTTCGCCCGCCAAGTCCGTCGACGACTCGAAGGTCCAGGTGGTCGCGAGCTTCTATCCCATGTACGATTTCGCGAGCAAGATCGGCGGCGACCGCGTTCAGGTGACGTGCCTCGTTCCTGCCGGCACCGAGCCGCACGACTGGGAGCCCTCCACGGCCGATCTCAAGACCTTCGAGACGGCCGATATGCTCGTCTACAACGGCGCGGGCATGGAGCATTGGGTGCATGATGTGCTCGAATCCACCACCAACGACAAGCTCGTGGCCGTGGAAGCGAGCAAGGGCGCGCACCTGCTCGAGCTTTCTCCCGAGGCGCTTGCCGAGGAAGCGGCCGAGCATGCGGCCGAGGGCGGTGCCCACGCCCACGAGCACGAGGATTCCAAGACCGATCCGCATGTCTGGCTTGCGCCCGAGAACGCCAAGGTCGAGATGAACAACATCAAGGAGGCCCTCATCGAGATCGATCCCGACGGCAGGGAGACCTACGAGGCGAACTACGAGAAGTGGGCGGCCGAATGCGATGCTCTGGACTCCGAGTACACCAAGGGGCTTTCCGGCGTGTCGAACCATTCGATCGTCGTCTCCCATGAGGCATTCGGCTATCTGTGCGATGCGTACGGCCTGATCCAGATGCCGATCGAGGGCATCGAAGCCGATGCCGAGCCCGATGCCGACCAGATGGCCAAGATCGTCGACTTCGTCAAGCAGAACAACGTCAAGACCATCTTCAGCGAGGAGCTCGTGAGCCCGAAGGTCGCCCAGGCTATCGCCGATGCGTCCGGAGCCCAGGTTGAGGAGCTCAATCCGCTTGAAGGATTGTCCGACGAAGAGCTCGCCGCCGGCGAGGAGTACTTCTCCGTCATGCGCAGCAACCTCGATGCGTTGAAGAAGGCGCTTGCGTGATCGAATCGCTCGACAAACCCGTCGTCTTCGACGATGTGACGTTTTCCTACCGTGAAACCGACGTGCTGCGCGGCGTGTCGTTTTCGATCGAGGCGGGGGAGATGCGCGCGCTCGTCGGCGATAACGGCGCGGGCAAGTCGACCATAGCCAGGATCATCGTAGGCGAGGCGACGCCCCGTTCGGGCGTCGCCCGCCTCTTCGGCGTCGCGCCCGAACGGTTCGAGGACTGGGCGCGCGTCGGCTACGTCTCGCAGCTGGCGCCGACTGCCATCGGACGGTTTCCCGCCACCGTGCTCGAGCTCGTGCGTGCAAGCCAGCATGCTTCCATGCCGCGCTTCCATCCGGCATCCCGTTCGTTTCGCGATGCCGCGCTCTCCGCGCTCGAAGCGGTGGATATGGCGCCGTTCTCCAAGCGTCTCATTCGCGAGCTTTCAGGCGGCCAGCTGCAGCGCGTCCGCCTTGCGTGCGCGCTCGTGGGCGCGCCTGACCTGCTCGTGTTGGACGAGCCGGTGAACGGGCTCGACAAGGAGAGTCGCGCGAAGTTCTACGGCCTGGTACGCCGCGCGCACGACGAGGCGGGCATCGCGGTCTTCCTCATCACGCATGATCTGGATGCGCTGCCGTCGCTCGGGTGCTCCGTCATGCGCCTTGAAGAAGGCGTCATCGAGGACGGCACGGGCGCTGTGGCCGGCACCGCCTCGCTCGCAGATGCGGCGGCCGGCGAGTCTCCTGCGGGCGAGGAAGATCTCGTCGTAGACGCCGACGAATCGCGTGCCTGCGAGGCCGAAACCGCCGCAGGCGCCGGCGTTTCATCCAAGGAGGCGCGTTAGCCATGTTCGAATACGTGTTCATGCAGCGCGGCCTTGTCGTCGGCATCCTGCTCGGCATCATCGTGCCCTTGGTCGGCGTCACCATCGTCCTGCGTCGCCTGTCCATGATCGGCGACGCCCTTTCCCATACGTCGCTTGCCGGCGTGGCGGGCGGCCTGATCGCTGGCATCAACCCCGTGGCCGGTGCGGCCGTCGCGTGCGTGGCCGGCGCGATGTGCGTCGAAGGCGTGCGCAAGCGCTTCAAGGACCAGTCCGAGCTCGCGGTCGCCATCGTGCTTGCGGCGGGCATCGGCTTGGCGGGCGTCTTGTCGGGCTTCGTGCCCAATTCCGCGAGCTTCAACAGCTTCCTGTTCGGCAGCATCCTCACCATCAGCGAGGGCGAGGTCGTCTCGGTCCTCGGCATCAGCATCCTTGCGCTCGCGTTCTGTGTGCTGCTCGACCGCGAGCTCTTCCTCATGGCCTTCGACGAGCGCCATGCGCGCGTATCGGGCGTGAAGGTCTCGCTCATCAACGCGCTCTACGTGTTCATCGTGGCCCTCGTCGTCGCGGTGGCGGCGCGCACCGTAGGCTCGCTCATGGTGTCGTCCATGATGGTCGTTCCCGTGGCGTGCGCGCTTCAGGTCGCGCGCAGCTGGCGTCAGACCTGCGTCATCTCGAGCGCCGTCGGCGTCGGCTCGGCTGTGCTCGGGCTCATTCTTTCGTACGTTCTCGGCCTGAAGCCTGGCGGAACCATCGTGCTGCTTTCCGTGGCATTGCTGCTGGCCATCTTCGTCGTGAAGAAAGCCGTCGCCCTCGTGACGCGGCGGGCGTAGGGAACGGTCGTCGAAGCCGAGCCTCATTCTGACATCGCGCATTCCCATTGATGCAGCGCATCGCTCCTTTCCGAGGGGTGATTTTTTTTTCTTTTTCGGGGTAACCACGGCAACCTTTCCGTGCGTTTGCATCCATTAATGTTATCTCTAGCTAACTATCGCCAGGGACGCCGGGGCATCGTTCGTCCGACAGCCAGGCGGAGAAGCAGAGGACCCGCCGCAACTCGCAGGGAATCGACATGCGGCAGGGGATAAGGATTTCGGCCGCGCGATCGTGGATGCGCGCGGCGCAGGGAAAGGATGGCTCTCATGGGCATGAAGGCACGAGGCAGATTCCTCGACGGGCTGCTTGCCACGGTCTTCGCCGTGGTCTTGGCCGTGTCGATGGTGCCGACTCCGGCATCTGCTTCACCAGGGGCGGATGCGGGGACGGAACCGTCGTCGGGCGCGGTGGCGGCACGCGTCGCCAACGAGCAGGACGGCGCGGACCCGGCGGGTGAAAACGCCGGCGAACCTGCCGACGAACTTGCTGACGAGGGTGCGAACGAAGCTGCGGGAGCGGCATCCGGCAATCAGGACGGCAGCCTGAGCGAGGAGGCTTCAGGCATGGCGGCATCCGCAGGCGCCCTGCGCGCCCCGGCCACGTCGCTCGCGCCCGGAACCTATTCGGTCACGGCCAACGTGAGCATGCCGGGGCAGTACAATCCCCTGATTCCGGGGCTTACGGTCTATCCGACCACGCAGCACAATCCCTTCGGCCCGACGATCGACGAGAACGTGGGGCTTGACGTGCAGAACGCGATTCCGCAGGTTCCGGTCAGCGCCAACGCGACGCTCTATGTGGGAACCGACGGCAAGGCTACGCTTCTCGTTCCCTTCCCGAATCCGATCTTCACGTTGCAGGACCTCGGCACCTGCGCCGCGCTGCCCGATGCGGCCGTCGAGCGCGTGTCGCCTACCGATTGGGGTGGCGGCGGCATATGGGAAGGCAACTACAATGCCAGGACCAGCCGCATCCATAAGGTCGCGCTCACGCTTCCCGAAACCCAGACTGCCGGCACCAAGACCTACGACTTCAAGGGCAGCAAGCTCTATGCGGTGCCGTTGAACATCGAGCTCGCCCCGAACGGGAATATCGCCCTGCAGCTCGCGATCGACTACGGCAGCGCGGTCAGGACGGGCGACGCGACGGCGGCTCCCGCGCTTGAGCAGGGCAGGATCGTCGTGAATACGCCCAAGGCCGTCGAAGGGCTCGTCTCGAACGGGTCCGAGCAGACGGGCGTCCTTATGGGCAAGGGTACCCAAGGCTTCACCCTGACGGGCGAGAAGGCCGCCGATGCCGGCGTGCATACCGCAACCGCGACGCTCAAGGACGGCTACGTATGGGCCGACGGCACGACCGGTCCCAAGTCCATCGAATACACGATCGAGGCGAACGCCCTCGATAAGGCCAAGGCAGCCTTGCAGGCATCCATCGATGCCGCGCAGGCAGATCTCGAGAGCGTGGCCGAATCCGCCGACGGCTCCGACATCTCTCCCGATGCGCAATGGGTGACTTCAACCGCGGCGCAGGAGCTTAAAGACGCCGTCGCCGCCGCGAAGGCATCCCTTGCCGCGCAGAACCCGACCTCCGAGTCCCTGACCGCCGCCAAGGATGCCCTCGACCAGGCCGTGGCAGCCTTCGATGCCGCGAAGAAGCCCGGCACGAAGCAGGAACCCGGAACCCTTGCGCCCGGCACCTACACGGTGACGGCGAACTTCGCCATGCCGGGGAAGTACAACCCCATCCTTCGCGACGTCACGGTGTATGCGAACAATCCCAATAACCCCTTCGGCGTCTACGACGAGAACACCCCTGATTACGGCGTGGATGTTGAAGTGCATACGCTCGCTCCGGGCGAGACCTTCGATATCGCCAACCCTCCTCTGCATTGCCTGCCCATGAGTCCCATGAAGGACAATGCGACGCTTGTCGTCAAGCGCGACGGCACGCGGTACCTCTATCTCAGGGTGTACAACCCCGCCTTCACGCTTCAGGATGCGGGGACGTGCGCCGACCTGCCCGATGTCGCGCTCGAGCGCGTGACCGCGACGGGCAAGCCGCTCTGGGAAGAGCCCGGCTACAACGGCAAGGATTCGCGCATACATAAGATGCTCGTGAAGCTCACCGACGCCCAGACGACCGGCACGGCGACATATGGATTCAAGGGCAGCGCCTTCTATATCGTGCCGCTCCAGTATTCGCTTGCCCCCGATGGAGACATCGCGATGGAGCTTGCCATCGACTACGATTCCGCGGCGAAGAAATCGGACTCCGTCGACGTGCCGGCGCTCGTCACGGACAAGACCGTGGTGAACAAGCCCGTGGTCAAGGAGACCGCATTCACCTACAACGGTAACGAACAGGGCGTTTCCGTCTACGAGAACACCGGCTACACCCTCGAGGGCACCGCTTCCGCCCTGTATCCCGGCGCCTACTCCGTCACGGCGACCCTGAAAGACGGTTACGTATGGGCCGACGGCACGACCGACCCCCTCACCTACGATTGGAGCATCGCCGGGCCCGCGGCGCCGAGCGACACGATCATTCCTATCCCGACGGGAACGGACGCGGTGTTCGATAATCAGGAGCACAATGCCGTTGCGGCGGGCGAGGGGTATCTGGTCGTCAACACGCATGCGGTCGACGTGGGAACGTACGAGACCACGCTGCATCTCATCGATGGATGCACCTGGTCGGATGGAACGACGGAGGACAAGAAGATAGCCTTCGCCATCACGCCGCGCACGGTGGACGTCGAGCAGTCCGTCGTGACCCCGACCGAGGTGAATCTCGTGTATACGGGCGCGGATATCGATCTGACCCCGTATCTCGACTTCGGCGAGCATGTCGCGCTCTACGACACCCTTTCCAGGGAAAAGCCCTTCCTTCGGAAAGCCTGGGAGGGCGTAGACGAGCAGGTCGAACTGTTCGTGCCTCACGATGCGAGCCTGTATCCTGCGGCCACCGCTCCCTACGTCGTGCACAAGCAGGGCAACTTCGCTTGGAAGGACGGCACCACCGAGGGCGTGCTGGTGCGCATCAAGGTCGCGCCGGCACCGCTTGCGGCGAAGGCGCCCGACATGGAGATGTCGTACGGCGATGCGTCCGCCCAGCTTCCCGATCCCGTGGTGACGGGCTTCGTCGGCGGCGAGGATGCATCGACGGCGAAGGACTATGAAGCGCCGAAGGTTTCCGTCAAGGGTCATGAGGGCGAGGAGCTTTCTTCGCTCGCACCGGGTGCCTACGAGCTTGAAATATCCGGTGGTTCGGCCGCGAACTACGAGTTCGCCTCGTATGCGAACGGCACGCTCACCGTGCTGCCTTCCGGCCAGGCTCCCGTGCCGGCGCCTATCGAAGGGCTGGCATATACGGGTGCCGAGCAGCGGGGCGTTGCGGAGAGCGAGGCCTACGAGCTTTCGGGCGATGCGGCCGCCACCAACGCCGGCGATTACGTCGCCACGGCGACGTTGAAGCCCGGTTACGTGTGGGCCGACGGAGAGGCTTCTGCAAGCCGCGACATCGCGTGGTCCATCGCCAAGAAGAAGGTCGCGCGCCCGCAGGCCGCATCGGGGCTGAGCTACATGGGCACCGAGCAGCAGGGCGTGGCATCTTCCGATGACTACGAGCTTTCCGGCGATTGGAAGGCCACGCATGCCGGCGCCTACACGGCGACGGCCACGATCGCCGATGCCGGCAACCTCGAGTGGGCTCCTGCGCGCGCAGGCATCGTCGCCCGTGCGGCTTCGGCGCTGCGCGGGCCTGCGCCCGGTGCGGGTTCCGTGACCATTCCCTGGTCCATAGGCAAGGCGACCCTTGCGGCCTCCTATGCGGGCGAGACCATCGAGCCGGGTGGAAACCCGACCTACGCCGTGACCGTCACGGGCTTCGTCGGCGGGGAAGATGCTGCCACGGCCTCGGGCTACACGGCTCCCTCCGTTACGCCCGTGCCCGCCGCCTCGCTTGCATCCGAGGGATCGTTCGAGCTCTCTCCCGCAGGCGGCGCTGCCGACGACTACGACTTCTCGTACGCTTCCGGCACGCTTACCGTGAAGAAGGCCAAGGCGCCCGCGCCCGATCCGAAGAATCCTTCGAATACGCCGGGCGCAACGGACAAACCCGGCAGTACCGACGCATCCAGGCATGCCGACGACGGGAAGAAGGATTCCGACGATACGTCGAAGAAGCCGGCCATTCCTCGGACCGGTGACGCCGCGGGCGTCCTGCCTGCCGCCTGCGGCGCGCTTGGTTCCGTTCTCGTAGCGGGCGGGGCGGTCGCGCTGAGGCGCCGCATGCGCTCTTAGCCGATCGATGCGATATTCCCAGGCCCGATCCTCTACGATTCGGACCTGGAAACCCGGGCCGCGGTACATCTGCGGTCCGGGTCGGGGTTCCGGGCCGCAGTTTCATCTGCTGCCTGGGTTCGGATTCCGGGCCGCTGGTTTTCTCCTTCCTGACCGCGGTCCGGATTTTCTTCGAGCGGCGTCGCTTTTGTCCTCCGCTCCTGGCTCCGATTCCACATACATTGAGTTCTGAAAGTCCTAGAGGGTCGTTTTCCCGCTCGGGGAGGCGGTTCCTTTACCTGTTGCCTGCTTTCTTGATCTGCTTGATCGCAAGGAATGCCAGGATGCCGACGATGGCGGCCATGACGATCGATCCGCCGGGCCGCACGTCGTATTGGTACGAGAACACGAGCCCCGACATGGTGTAGACGATGCCGAGCAGCACCGCGACGATGCAGGTCTGCCGATAGCTGCGGCAGAGGATGAGCGCGGTCGCCACCGGCAGCGTCACCAACGATACGACGAGCAGCGCGCCGACGACTTTGCAGGCCAAGCCGATCATGATCGCGGAAAGCGCTGTGAACAGGCCGTCAACCACGCGTGCATCGACGCCTGCGATGCGGGCGAGCGTGCGGTCGATGGCGATGTCGGACAGCCCGGCGTACAGCACGACGCTCAAGGCTACCGTGAACAGGGTGGCCGCGGCCGTGCCGACAAGGTCGGCGGAGGTCACCGACGATATGGATCCGAACAGGTACGACTCGAAGGTGTTGCCGCCGGGAGCCAGGTCTGCGAGGATGACCGCGAGGCCGAGGCCCGCGCTCATGATGATGGCGACGGCCATGTCGCCGAACTGGGGGAGGCGCGTGCGCACCGCCTCGATGGAGAATCCCGCGACGACGCAGCTCGCCACGGCGCCCCACACGGGGTCGAACCCGAAGATGAGGCCCAGACCGACGCCGGTGAGCGATACGTGGGAAAGCGCGTCGCTGACCATGGAGGTCTTGCGGTTGATCATGACGATGCCGATGAGCGGCAGGGCGATGGCGAACATCATCCCCGCCATGAGGGTCCGCCGCATGAATTCGAACTCAAGCATGCTCGACCATCCTTCCGTCTACGATCCGATAGCTTGCGTCCAGCGGCACATGGTCGCGTATGAGCTGGAACTCATGCGAGATGATGAGGCAGGTGATCGTGCGCTGCTCCTTGATGTGCGCCAGAAGCTCGAGGAACTTGATCTTGCTGTCGCTGTCCACGCCCGCGGTCGGTTCGTCGAGCACGAGGAGCCTCGGGTCGTTCACGAGGGCTCGGCAGATCATGACGCGCTGCTGCAGGCCGCCGGAGAGCTGGTTGAAGGGCGTGCGCGCGTATCCTTCGAGCCCCATGCGCGCAAGCGCCGCATCGGCCACGGCGTAATGGCGCCTGCGCGGTATGCGAACGATGCCGAACTGACGGTAGAGCCCCTGCACGACGATTTCGCGGCAGGTGGTGGGGAAGGCGACGGCCCCGAGGACGTTGGCCTGGGGAACGTAGCCGATCCAGGTGAGGTCGTCGTAGGCCTTGATGCTCTTCCCGAAGAGCTCGATTGTGCCCGCATCCGGTTTGAGCTCTCCGAGCACGAGCTTCATGAGCGTCGACTTGCCCGATCCGTTCTCGCCGGTCAGGCAGCAGAACGCTCCCTCGGCGACGGTGAACCCCAGGTCTTTGAGAACGGGCTGCGCCGTATAGCCGAAGCTGAGGTTCGATACCCTGATGGCATCCATGCGTATCCTTTCGTGATGGGTTTCTTCTCGTGGGTGCCGGGATGCGCGCGTCGCACATCCCGCGAGATTCGCTGCGGGGCTTGCCGAGGCGTTCGAGGCGCGCGGCAGGCCGTGCCGAGATGCGTCCTGAGTCATGGCTTCGCGCTCCCGATCGAACCGGGATGCGTGCTTCGAAACAATGTCGAGGCTCTCGAGGCGCGCCTCGGACAACGCCGAGGCTCCCAAGGCGCGCTTTGGGAGCCCATGTCGAAGCGCGCTTATACCAGGGATCGGTAGATGGCCTCGATATTGGCTCGCATGATCTCGACGTAGCCGTTCATCTGGGCGCCCTGTTCCTCGCTGACGTATTCCATGGATGCGAGCGGCACGGCCTTCCCGCCGATTTCGTTGGCCACGGTCTCGGCATCTTTGGGATTCGCGCCCAGCTCGTAGAACACCGTGGTGGTGCCGTGCTCCTTGCAGAAGTCCACGGCCTTGCGCACGGTTTTGAGCGCAGGCGACTCGGTCGAAGTGAGCCCCTGCAGGGGGAAGTGCTTGATATCGAGGTCGCGGCAGAGGTAGGCGTACGCGTTGTGGGTGACGACGAATTCGCGGCGCGTCAGACCCTTGAACTTCTCCTGGTAAGACGCATCGAGTTCGGTGATGCGCGCCACGACATCGACTTTGCGCTGGTAGAAATCCGACTTCTGATCGGGCCGGATTTCGCAGAGGCGATCGTGGATGGCGTTGCAGTAACGTTTGGCGTTCAGGAGCGACAGCCAGGAATGCGGGTCGTAGCTTACCTTGTCGGTGCCCGACGACGATCCTTCCATGAGCTGCTTCGTCGGGATCTCGTCGCCGTTCTCGCGCGTCACCAGCCGATAGGAAAGCAGGTTCGCGCTCGCGCGGTCGGAAAGCAGGATCCAGTCGTCGCCTTCGGGCAGCGTGAAGCCGATGTATCCGCTCTCGTGCCCCATCTCCAAGGCGTAGACTACGCCGTCCTCGACCTTGATGGTGTCGTGCTGGGCGACGGTCCGGCCCTTCTCGCTCATGATGGCGCGTCCGCGCTTCGCGAGCTCGGCTTCGGACGCGTTCGCATCGGCCCTGAAGAAGGCGACGCGCATGATGTCTTGGTGCGTGTGGCCGAATTCGAAACCGTAGGTTCCGGGGCCGACCCCGAGGCTCGCGATGTATTGGAACTCGCCCATGGCGGCCGCACCCTTGTAGGTGATAAGATCGATGCCGTCCGCAAGCGTGAGCACGGGCAGGTCGGGAAGGTTGTCGCGCACCTGATCGACCCAGTGCTCCATGTTGGCGCCGTTCACGACCAGCAGATCGGCGCGGGAGAGGTCTTTGAGGTTCTTGGGCGTGGGCTCCCAGACGTGGGGGTCTTTGTTCGTCGGCATGAAGGCGTGCAGCTCCACGGCATCTCCCGCCACTTCGCGTACCAGGTCGTATACCGGGTAGAAAGAGGCGTAGACCACCGGTCGCGCCTGGGCGGAGGCCTTGGAACCGGCGCCGTCCGCACAGGAGGGAAGCAGGGCGGCGCTCGCGATGCCTGCGCCCACGTAGCCGCAGACGCGAAGGAATTCTCTGCGCGTGTGATTCATGATGCGTGCGTTCTCCTCAACGGTAAGGGGCGCCTTTCGGCGCCCCTCGCTGCGTTATTCTTTGATCTCGTCCTTGATCTGGTCGATCGTGGAGCTGGGGGCTACGAAGGTCGGATACCAGTCGTCTTTGCCCATCAGCTCGTCGACGTCATTGCCGTAGCGCATGTGGAAGTGCGTGAGCTCCTCCTCGCCATGGACGGGCATCATGAGGAGAACGGGGTATTTCGCGTCGGCCTCCTTGGCCTTGAAGACGTCCCACTCCAGCTCGTGGCCGCCGTGCATGACCTTTTTGGAGTCGACGCACTCGTAGGTGGCCTTGGCGATCTCGGTGCCGCCCTCGGATTCGAATCCGTCAAGGAAGCTCACGGTGTCGCCTTCGATCTTCAGGCCGTGGAATTCGCACGAGCGCTTCTCTTTAAGCTCGGCCTTCACATCTTCCGCCGTGGTCTTGTTCATTTTCGCGGCTTCGTCGTAGGCGTCGGCGACTTCGTCCTTGTCGAGGTAGGAGCTGAAGTCGTTCCAGGTGCCTTTCCAGCCGGCGAGGGTGGTCTTGGCGGCGGAAGCCTCGTCCATGGCGGCGGGCTGGGAGGCCATCGTTTCCTGCGACATGTCCTCGGCCTGATCCTTTTCCGCCTGCCCTGCGCATCCTGCCAGTGCGAGGGCTATGCCGACGGCCGCCGTTGCTCGACAGACCTTGTTGAGTGCTTTCATGGTATGCTCCTTGCATTGTCGGGGGAAGTTAAATGTTAACCTTGGCTAACTTCTGACGCGAAATACTGAATCCTCCGCGCCGTCCATGCAAGTGCATTCACATATTCTTGATAATTCCGGCGGTCGCCTGGATCTTGATAATTCCGGCGACCGCCTGGATGCAGGCTTCCCTATGGTTGCGTGATGTCGACCTGCTGGAAGCGCGCCCCTTCCTTCTGCGCGAACTCGGCCGACAAAGGCGCTCCGAGCATGAACTCGCTGATCTCGTCGAGCTTCTTCTCGGGATCGACATCCGAGAACGTATCGGGGTAGGCCACCGATCCGACCTGGTAGCAGTTCGCAAGCGCCAGCTCCACGTTGGTCGAGTAGAAGCGGTAGGAGATGAGCGAATAGGTCTTGCCTTCCTTAACCGCGTTCAGCGCGTCGAAGTACGCGGGGTTCGAGGCGTAGTCTTCCTTGACCAGCGGGAGGTTGCCGCTTTCTATGAACACGTATGAAGGCTGCGCGCTCGAAACCGCTTCCAGATCGATGGAATAGGGTCCGTTCGCGCCCTGGCCGTCCGCGACGTTCGCGATGCCGCAGACGTCGAAGGGCGGGAACAGGGCTTCGGTGCCGTCGAACCCGTGCCCGCCGCGGAAGCTGATGCCCGCGGCATAGGCCGAGACCGTTCCTGCCGACTTCGATGCCGCCGAACGGGCTTTCAGATCGGACTCGAGATCCTTGATATAGTCGACGACCTCGTGCGCGCGTTCTTCGCGGCCGAGCACCTTTCCGAGGAAGAGGAGATTGTCGCAGTAGTCCTGCCCGAAGAAGGTCTCGGGCTGGTCGAGGCAGACCACGGGGATTCCCGTTTTCTGCTGGAGCGCGTCCGCCGCATCGGCTTCAAGGCCGTCGGCGACGATGACCTGCGGCGCCGCCTCCATGATGACTTCTTCGTTCGGCGTCACGCCCTTCGACCCTCCGTCGCCGATCACGGGAAGTTTCTCGAAGGTCGCATGGTTGACATGCCGGTACGCGCACTGGACGTAATCCTCGTGCTCGGATTCCTCCACGCCGACCACCTTGTCGACGGCCTGGAGATAGCACACGGGGCGCAGGCTGATGCCGACGCAGACGATTCTCTGCACGTCCTGCGGCACGTTTACGGTGCGGCCGCGCATATCCACGACCGTCATCATGGCGGACGCGGCATCTTCCGTTTCGCCGCCGTCGTTCGTCTCCGCGCACCCCGCGAACGCCATCGCCGCGAGGGCGAGCATGATCGCGCAGGCGATCGCCGCCATTCGTGCGGCCCAACCGTGTCTGATTTCCACCGGAGCTCCTTTCTCGAAAGTATTATGATTTATAATTCCGTAACACTTCAGCGATGCTATCATGCTTTCGCGTACAGTGATACGAAAATAAAAAAAGTAACATCGCTATAAGGAGGGCGGCATGAACGCCTCGATGGACGATGACGTGCCGGCCTGTCGTCCGGCCGATGGTCGGGTGGACGAGATTCTTCGGGTCCAGCGAACGGCCGAGCGGCGATGCATCGCGACCATAGCGGTTCTCGTCGCTCTCATGCTTGCATCCGCTGCGGCCGAACTCTCCTGCGGAGCGTCGGGCATCGGCATAGGCGAGATTATGGCGGCGCTGTTTGGCCAAGGCCAGCCGACCGATGTCGCGGCCGTGCGTTCCATCAGGCTTCCACGCGTCGTATGCGCTCTTGTCGCGGGCTCCGGGCTCGCCTTGGCGGGTGCGGTTCTCCAAAGCGTGCTCGAGAATCCTCTGGCCTCGGCGTCCACGGTCGGCATTTCCCAAGGTGCCTCTTTCGGCGCCAGCCTCGCCATCATCGTCGTGGTGCCTGCGCTTGCAGGATCGGCATCCGGCATTGGCATGGGCGCGATCGCGCTGTTCGCGTTTGCGGGCGCCATGGCGTCGAGCATCATCGTGCTTCTGTTCTCCCGGCTCGGCGGCATGCGTCCGGAAAGCATCGTGCTCGTCGGCGTCGCCCTCTCCGCGCTCTGGGGCGGCTCGTCGACCATCATGCAGTACTTCGCCAGCGACGTCGAGCTTACGAAGGCCGTCTTCTGGCAGTTCGGCGATCTGGGACGGGCGACCTGGAGCCAGATAGGATTCATGGCAGCCGTATGTGCGTGCTGCGGCGCATACTTCTTCATGAACCGATGGAACTACAACGCGCTGCAGAACGGCGCCCACGCGGCCAGCGGCTTGGGCGTGGATCTTGCGCGCACGCGCGTGGCGAGCGTGGCCGTCGCCTCGCTCGCGGCGGCGGCCGTGGTCTCGTTCGTCGGTCTCATCAGCTTCATCGGCCTTATCGCACCCCATATCGCCCGCAGGGTCGTAGGCAGCGACTATCGGTATCTGCTTCCGGCGTCGCTCGTGCTCGGCGCCGTGATCATGCTGGGAAGCGATCTCGCGGCCCGCATGGTCATCTCGCCCGTGATCCTTCCTATCGGGGCGATCACATCCTTCCTGGGCGCGCCGTTCTTCCTCGTGCTTCTGTATCGGGGGTATGCGCGATGAATAGGGAATCCATGACCGCATGCGGGCTCGCGTATTCCTATCCGCGCTGCGCATGCAACGTGTTCGAGGATATCGACGTGCATGTCGGACCGGGGTCGTTCATGGCGATCCTCGGCAATAACGGGGCGGGGAAGTCCACGTTGCTCGACCTGCTTGCCGGTATCGCACGCCCCTCTGCGGGCGAGGTGTCGGTCTGCGGACAGGCGATCGCCTCGATGAGCCGTCGGCAGATAGCCCGGCATATCGCCTATGTGGGCCAGCAGCAAACCGTGCCGCACCTCACCGTGTACGACGAGGTGCTCTTGGGAAGGCGCCCGCATGTCGGCTGGGGGTTGACCGATCACGACAGGGAAGTCGCCGCGCGAGCCATCGCCCGTCTCGGATTCGAGGGGTATTCCCGGAGGTATTGCGACGAGCTTTCGGGAGGCGAACGTCAGAAGGCGTTCATCGCGCGCGCCCTCGCCCAAGAACCGAAGGTCCTGATCCTGGATGAACCTACAAGCGCGCTCGACCCCAAGAACCAGCTCGAGGTGCTGCGGCTCATCCGCGACGTCACGCATCGGGACGGCCTTGCGACCATCGCCGTGCTCCATGACGTCAACCTGGCGTTGCGCTTCTGCGACGAGTTCCTGCTCGTGAGAAACGGCGTCCTTGTGGCCTGCGGCGGCCGTGAGGTCGTGGATTCACGGAATCTATCCGAGACCTATGGCGCTTCGTTCAACGTGATCGAAGTCGATGGGATGCGCATCGCGCTTCCTGCGGCCTGCTGAAGAGAGAAAGGATACGGCCATGAACATCGAGAGGTACGATACCGCGATTCTGTTCGACGAGGAACGCATCGCGCTCAGCTGGAAGAGCGAGGATGCCGGTTATCGCGGGCAGGAGGTATGGGATGCCGCCGCGCCGAACTTCGCGAAGATGCCGATTCCGACCGGCGACGACCCGTTCATACGCATGCTTGACGGCGAGGTGGAGTTCACGCCGGACATGAGGGTTCTGGATATCGGATGCGGAAGCGGCATCTACGGCCTCGCCCTCGCATCGCGGGTGGGAGAGGTGGTCGGCATCGACATCTCCCCGAAGATGATAGAGGCCGCCCGCGAGAAGGCATGCGCCCTCGATGTGCGCAACGTGCGGTTCGTCCAGGGCGATTTTCGAGACATGGCGTTCGATGGGGGCTTCGACCTCGTGTTCGCGCATATGACGCCGGCGATCGGGGATGCCGAGGCGTTCCTGAAGATGATGTCGCTGGCGAAGCGATGGTGCTATTTCGCGCGGCCCGTCCGCAGAACCGACGAAGTCCTCTTCGAGGCGCGCAGACGCTGCGGTCTGCCGGAGTCCCGCGATCCCTTAGATACGGATTTCCTCAGCGCGTTCTCGCTTGCATGGCTACGGGGATATACGCCCGAAATACGTCGGTATCACGACGTGTGGAATACCGATCGGCCGCTTGAGGAGGCGATTCGCCTGTATGCCGACCGTCTGGTATCGACATCTCTCGACGAAGGACGGAAAGCCGTCGTCGAAGAATACCTTCGATCGATCGCGCAGGAAGGCATCGTGCGCGAGCATATCGAAACCACCGTCGTGATGATGGGCTTCTGCATAGACGAGGGGCGGCCCGCTTAAGTCGCGTGCCGCCCCTCGATCGCCGTTAAGGCTTGAGATGCTTTAGATCTCGGCCTTCCAGAGGCCGTGGAGGTTGCAGTACTCGTAGGCCGCGACGGCTTCGTCGCCCTCGACGAGCGCGAACTCGGCGACGGGCTCCTGTCCGGCGGAAAGCTCGACCTTCTGGAAGCCGTTCTTGGTCTCGAGGACGACCCAGGAGATGTGGTGCTCCTCGAGCATCGGGTGGGCGACTTCGCCGACCTTGACGGTGACCTTCGAGCCCTCGACCGTGACGACGGGGACGTGCTTCTCGGTAGCCGCGTCGGTCGTGTTGGGGATAAGCTCGGTCATCTCCGTGCCGCAGCAGACGACGCGCGGGCCCTTCTCGACGAAATACATGATGATGTTGCCGCAATCGGCGTTGGAATAGAACTTCATGATGTCCTCCTTTTTTCCGGCCCATACGGGCCTTTCATGGGATTCCCCGCAACAGCGCGCCTGGGAATCGCACAGATGTCGCGGGATCGGTTCGCGGATGGAATCCATACGTTTCATCCCCGAATCCATCACGCTCATTATCGCTCGTTTTCCGCCGCACTCATATGGGATTCGAAGATGCTATTAAATTGGTCACAATTACATCAAATGCAATCGAAAATGAGGAAGGGGAGCCGATGCTTCGGATAGGCCCTATGGCCTCGAGATTCCCCACGCATGAAAAAGACGGACGGCTCGCTTAGGGGATGGGAGCCGTCCGTCTTCAAGGGGCGCCGTCTGCATCGCGGGAAAGGGGAGGAAAGGGGGTCGCGATGCATGCGGCTTTCGGGTATGCAAGGATCGAGCCGGCGCCGTGCGCCGGCCGAAAGGGTGCGAGGCGTATGGCTTGCGCGCATCTGTACGTGCGCTCAGCTGCATCCGCTCATTTCCTTTCGGTTTCATAAAGATAGTACAAAATAAAATTGCATACAATTTAAAACAGGGAAGAATAGAACGTGCGCACAAGGATTCCACAACCTATACTTTGAGCCATCGGCACATCCTCGAGAAAGGATTCCCATGGCAGAGGAATACACGTTCGCGTCATTCGACGGCACGGAGCTCTTCGGCAAGACCGATGCGGTCGACACGCCGCTCGCGGCCGTCGTCATCGTGCACGGGCTGTGCGAGCATCAGGGGCGCTACGACTATCTGACCATGCGTCTGAACGCGCAAGGATACACGGTGTACCGCTTCGACCATCGCGGGCACGGGCGCAGCGGCGGCCAGAAGGTCTACTACGCGACGTTCGACGAGATCGCGAAGGATGCCGACGTCGTGGTCGATCGCGCCATTGCGGAGAATCCCGACCTGCCGGTCTTCATGGTGGGTCACAGCATGGGCGGGTACTGCGCCGCGCTCTATGCGCACCTGTTCCCGGGCAAGGTGGACGGTTTCGTTCTGTCGGGAGCCTGGACGCGCGACAACAAGCATATGTGCGACGGCGCCCTTGCGACCGACGAACCCGATCTGACCTATATGCAGAACGAGCTGTCTGGCGGCGTATGCTCGGATCCCTCGGTCGGCGAGCGCTACATGGCCGATCCGCTGGTCGTCAAGGAGATGTCGCTCGGACTCTTCCGCGCGCTGCATGAAGGTCACGAATACATGCGCGCCCATACGGCCGATTTCGTCGACCCGGTGCTCATCCTGCACGGCGGCGACGACGGCTTGGTAGCTCCGAAGGATTCCCTGGAGCTCTACGAGCAGATCGCCGCGGAGGATAAGAGCCTGCGCATCTACGCGGGCCTGCTCCATGAGATTTTCAACGAGTACGACAAGGACGCCGTCATCGAAGACGCCCTCGATTGGCTGAACGCCCATGCCGACGCCTATTATCTCGATGCGCACGAGTGCGATGAGGAGGATTCCGCGGTATAGCGATCCGCAAAGAGGGGGCCACGCTCGCCGAGACGACGATGGGTGCGAGCGTGGCCGTAATGGCGCCCGTGCGCCGAGTGCAAGCGCGACACGGGGGGAATCGGTGCGCTTGGGGGAATCGGCGCCGGCCATGGGTTATGCGGTCTTGAAATCCCCTTTTTGCTTCGAGATTTCCTTGGGTTCGATCTCGTATCGAACGTAATTATTCTCGAATGAGAATATTATATCGTAAGTGTCGGGTAGAAGGGAATACCTGAATCGCTGCGAATTTCGGCATTCGGGTATGCAGGGATGCGACGGATGCGACGGATGCGGCTTGCCCGGCGCGGTTCCTTGGAAACCAGGCCTATCGAATCCGCCATGCTGAAATCGTGAATTCAGCGCTCACATTTCTTAATGAGATTCATTCCTATTAAAATAACGGCATCCGAAGAGTTCGATCGCTTCGGTATCGAACGTATCCGCACGATGCGTGCGGATACCCGCCATCACGACCTCAAGGAGGATCCATGTCACTCATCGGCAAGGAAGTATCCGATTTTTCCGTCCAGGCCTACCAGAACAATGAATTCAAAACCGTCACCAAGGCCGACACGCTTGGCCATTGGTCGGTGTTCTTCTTCTATCCGGCCGACTTCACCTTCGTCTGCCCGACGGAGCTCGAAGATCTCGCGAATTCATACGACGAGTTCAAAGCCGCCGGTTGCGAAGTGTATTCCGTCTCCTGCGATACCGAGTTCGTCCACATGGCGTGGCACCAGGAATCCAAGGCCATCGGCAAGGTCGACTACCCGATGCTCGCCGACCCGGCGCAGGCGCTTGCACGCGATTTCGAGGTTCTGATCGACGGCGCCGGCCAGGCCGAGCGCGGTGCCTTCATCGTCGACCCCGAGGGCCGCATCCAGTCGTATCAGGTGAACGCCGGCGGCGTCGGCCGCAATGCCGCCGAACTGCTGCGTCTCGTGCGTGCATGCCAGTTCGTCGCCGAGCACGGCGATCAGGTCTGCCCTGCACGCTGGGAGCCGGGCGCCGACACGCTCAAGCCCGGTGCCGATCTGGTGGGTGCTCTGTAGGATTTTCGAACAAGGCTGCGGCTGCAGCGGCATGTACGTTGCAGCCGTTTTCCAGACCGAACGGCGAAGGAGGCCGGCCCCGAAACATTCGGGGCCGGCCTCCTTGTTCATGCGCAACGGCGCTTTCGAATGCAGACAGGGGCTATAGGGCGGGATGCGTGCTGGAGACGGCGCGTTGCGCACCGAGGTCCCTGCGATTCGCTCCGGCTGCATGCGTCAAAGATGGCCAGGCGGCGAGGGTCGCATTCAATGGCCGAGGACCGTTTCCGATGATTCGGCTCGGATGCGCGCTCGGATGCATCCTGCCGGAACGACTGTGCAGGAAGGGGCCTGAGCCTATTGGAAGAGGATATGCGCCGCGATGACGATGGCGGTGGTCATGAGGCCGGACACAGCCAAGGCGACGCCGCTCATGGCTCCTTCGAGCGATCCCATCTCAAGTGCCTTGGTGGTGCCGACGGCATGCGAGCAGGCACCGATGGCGACGCCGGTCGCCACCTTGTCATGCACGCGGAACACCTTCGCCATGATAGGCGAGAAGATGGCGCCAAGAATGCCCGTGATGATGACGGCCGCCACGGTGATCGACGTGATGCCGCCGAGCTCCTGGGACGCCGCGATGGCGATCGGGGTGGTGACCGATTTGGGAATGAACGAAAGCGCAAGGTCGTTGCCGAGCCCGAGCAGGCGGCAGAGCGTATAGGCGCTCACCATGGAGACGATGCTTCCCACCAGACATCCGGCAACGATGGGAATGAAGTGCTCCTTCAATATGCGGCGCTGACGGTAGACGGAGTAGGCGAGGGCGACCGTCGCGGGGCCGAGCATGAACGAGAAGAGCTGGACGCTCGCCTCGAACGAATCCACGGGGATACGCAGGAGGCTCAGCGCGACGATGATGCCGACGAGCGTGACCAGAAGCGGGTTGAGGAGCGGGGTCTTCACCTTCTTATAGAGAAGGACCGAAAGCTCGAAGACGCCGAGGGATATGAGCGTGCCTAGGATGAGGACCGCGGGCAGCGGGAGGTTGAGATCGATCATGGGTCTTACGCCTCGATCTCAAGGCCGGTGCCGTCGGGCGTGCGGACGGCGCGGCGGGCGCGGCGTTCCATCAGGCGCTGGACGGCAATGACGGTGTAGCTCGTGGCCAGAAACACGATGATCGTGGTGGCCACGCAGACGAAGGCGAACTTGAGCGCCTGATCCTCGAGCATGCTGAAACATCCCATGATGCCGACTCCGGCGGGGATGAAGAAGATCGACATGTTGTCGATCAGGTAATCGCAGGCAGCGCCGACGTGCTTGTGCTTGAGCACACGCGTCGCCAAAAGCGTGAGCAGGAGCGCCATGCCGACGATATTGCCGGGCAGGTCTATGGGCAGCGCCTTCGCGACGAGGCATCCGGCTTCGTAGATTCCGACGAGCAGCACGAGCTGAAGGGCGATGAGCGCACCGCGCCGCGTTTTCTTGCGCGCATCCGTGCGGCTGGGAAGGAAGCGTGCGGCCGCCTTTCCGATCATCGTTTTGTCGCGTTCGGCATGCGACTGCTGCGTCATGGAGGAATCAGTCCTTTCGATCGTTTCGCGCGGCACGGATCGCCGCTTCCATCCGAGCGTCTCGATAGTCACGACGGCCGCGCTTCGGAAGGTATCGTTCCGTACGGTGCGGCTTCTCGAACACGGTGCCTTCGCGTCAATCTCGAACAGGTGCTAGGATACTCGTCCCGGGCGTACGGCCCTGACATTCACGTAACCGCCGAATGCCGTACAAGAAACGTTCATGCGGGTCTTCGAGCATCTCCATAATCGCCGGTCCGCGGGCCAGGGGATTTCTATTCCCGCATCACGTCTTTCCTCTATTCGCTCAATTATGCTTCGCTGCCGGCGAGGGCCTGTCTTTTCGAGGGCGCGTAATGGGTCGGCATGCTCGATCCGACGCGGATTCGGTTGCGCCTTCCGTTTCGGAGGTTTTCGTTTCCCGTTTTTCGCGTGGGCAGATGCATGGCGGCCGCTTATAGCGACCGGTCTAGTAGTCGAATTCGATCGCCGGGTCGTCCTTGGTGAGGACGCCGGCGACGACGATGTCGGCGCCCAGGTATTTCTTGGCAAGCATGCAGTATTCGTCGAGCGCGGCTTGAAGATCGCCGATGCGATCGGACTCGATGTTCTCCATGCAGAGCGTCGCCGCGCGGGTGCCGTCGGTGACGGCGGTGCGTTGGCCGTCGCGCCAGTTCATGCAGCGGCATACGGCGCCTTCGGCATCGTAATAGAGCATCTCGCCGGAAAGCGACGGCTCTTCGCGGTCTTCGCCTATGGGAAGGAAGGGGAGCGGTTCTTCGCTCACGCCCAGGTGCAATGCCTCGGCGATGCTGTCGAGGTCTTCCTGGCCGACGGGAAAGGCGTACTTGAGGGAGATGGCGTTTGAGATATCGACCGTCGGGGCGATGCTGCCGACCGGGTTGCCGTTGAGCGTGCGCTTCATGAGGTTCTCCATGCTGCAGCGCGCACCCTTCTTCTTCTTGAACTTGGTGTAGGCGTCGCGCCAGACGGCGACGCAGGGGTTCTGCGAGATGGTGCTGCTGACGAGGTTGCCGTTGGCGATTTCGTTCGCTTCTTTGAGCAGCGCGGCGATTTCCGCCCGCTCGCTATCCGGGACGTCGCCGTCTGCCTTGAAATTGCGGACGATGGCATAGGCGATGCTCGCATCGGGGAAGATGTTCCAGAACGATTCGTCGATGATGATGCTCTTCTTCATGCGCCGCTCCTTGATCGAGGTTTCGTTCCGTTGATTATAGGCGAGAACGCACGCGGGAATTCGCCGGGACCTGTCGCATGCCGCCCATATTCCGCAATCGTCGATGTCCCGGCATACCGGACGCTTCATTATGCTCAACGCCCGATATGCGGCCTGTCGGGCTTATGCGGAGGCGCGCGCCCGCCGTTTCCGGTCGTCTTCCTGCGCCAGCGACCGCATCGTCTCGACGAGCTTCCGAGCGAGGGGATCGTTGAGAAGCGCCGAGCGGTAGATCGCGTAGAAATCGGTTACGAACGGGAGATCGACCAGATTGAACGTGCGGCATTCCTCGCGTCGGTCGAGTCCGAACCGCGGTTTGAGCGTCGTCGGCACCACGCGTACGTCGGCGTCGAATCCGTTGGCGAAATAATCGAAGTGATCGCCCGGCGGCATGGACCTGAGCGTGACGTGCGCTCCGCGTTCGGCGAATCGGTCGGCCACGCCGTCGCGCACGTATCCGGCGTAGATGTCGGGCGGAAGCAGGATAGTGCATCCGTCCAGATCTCGCGCCCGTATGCATGCGCGTTCGAAGAGGGGATTGCCTTCGGTCACCCAAAGCTCGATCGTCTCCTCGCTGATCTTGAAGCCGTCGAACCCGCAGGGGATGGATTCGCTCGTCACGTCTCCGTCCCAATGCTTGCGGCCGCAGACCACGATGTCGTTGTCGTCGTCGGACAGCGCTTCGAGTGTGCTCGATGCGCCGGGCATGGGCGTGATCTCGACGACGATGCGCGGATTCTCGGCAGCGAGAGCCTTGCGAGCGCGATGCACGAGCGTCTCGAGCCATGGCAGGTTGGTCGCGGCGATGCGCACCGAAAGGAAGTTGCCGGCGAGGTCGCGGTATTCGTCGCATACGGTCTTGACGTTTTCGAGCATGCCCGATGCCGTGCGCACGAATCGTCGTCCTATCGGCGTGAGGCGGTACCGTCCCTCGTTGCGCGCGAAGAGGCGGCATCCGAGCTCCGATTCGAGCTCGCCCATGTGCTCGATGAGGGTGGCGCGCGCGACGAACGCCTGTTGGGCGGCGATCGTGCAGTTCAGCTCGCGAGCGAGGATGAGGAACTCCTCGAGGTGCTGCGTGTTCATACGTCCTCCTGCAAGGCGTGCGAAAAAACCTGCGCCTTGTTCGAAAATTCCTGCGTCGAAGCTGATTTTACGTCACGTCTCGAAAAGCGTCTACATCATACGTCCTGTTCAGCATCCCTAGCATTGCATGGTGGGAGCGTCGGCGCCAAAGGGAGGCGCCGGCATGCAAGAACAAGGAGGGACCCATGGATATGGATCGCAGGAATTTCGTCAAGGGCGCCGCGCTCGTAGGCGGTGCCGGCGTGCTTGCCGGACTTGCGGGATGCGCGGCGGGCACGTCCGTCTCGTCCGCATCGGACGAAGCGGCGGACGCACGCGCGGCGTTCGAGGCCGCCGCTGCTCCGATAGATCCCGTCGAACCGCCTGCCAGCTGGGATGAGGAATTCGATATCGTGGTCGTCGGATCGGGCGCGGGCGGCATGAACGCATCCATCCGCCTTGCGCAGGCCGGATATTCCGTCGTCATGCTCGAGCGCAATCCCGAGACCGGCGGCAACTCGCAGCATTCGTCGGTGTTTTCCAACTTCGGCGGGCATTCCCAGGCCGAAGTCGCGCAGTGGGCGTACCCGAGCTATCCCTACGACGTCGACAACATCGTCGAGTTCATGCTCGACTGCCAGCAGATGACGGGCGATCCCGAACTCATGCGCGCGATGGCGGTCGAAGGCCCGAAGTGCATCGACTGGATGAACGAGAAGGCCGGCGCCAAGTGGGTGCCGATGAATCCGTCGCCTGCAGGAAACGGCCTGCTTCAGTGGGAAGGCATGGCGACCGAAACCAACGGCATCAACGTGAACCTCGTTCCCTTGCAGGAGCTTGCGGAGACGGCGAAGGCCGCCGGGGTCGATATCCGCGTGAGCTCTCCGATCGATGCGCTCGTCTACGATGGCGCGCGGGTGGTCGGCGTACGCGTGGCCAAGGGCGATGAGCAGTCGTTCGTCGGCGCCGCGCGGGCCGTCGTGCTCACGGCGGGCGGCATGGAGGTCAATCGCGCGATGATGGCCAAATACTCCGCCACCTGCCTCAGGGGCATCGCGAATATCGCCACGCCTCCGAACGGCACGGGCGAGTGCATCCGCATGGGCCAGGGCGTCGGCGCCGATCTGGCCGGCTACGACTCCACAGGCGCGTTCGACGGCGGCGTGTGGTGGCGCGACTACGAGGAATTCGACACGCAGATGGATTGCCATATCAACAAGGACGGCAACCAGGCGCTGCGCCAGCCGTGGCTGCGCATCAATGTCTACGGCGACCGCGTGCCCTATATCTCCACCTCCGCGCGCAGCTTCCCGTACGTGACCGACGCCCCGCCGTCGTCGGCGGGCCTGTGCGACACGGCCGGCATCGAGATGGCTCAGCCCGGCGGCAAGACCTTCGTCTGCTTCGACTCCAAATACGACCAGCTCGTGACCGATAACTTCTTCGGTCAGGTCATCTGCCGCAAAGCGAAGATCGTCGCGCCGGACGATCCTTTCATCGACCGCGTGCCCGAGGCTCTGCGCGACTGGCATACCGGTTTCAATGCCATGGTGGATGCAGGCGCCATCGTGAAGGCCGATACGATCGAGGAGCTCGAGGCGGCGCTCGGCCTGACGGCGGGCACGCTCGTGGGCGCGGTGAAGAAGTGGAACGACGCCTGCGACGCCGGCGAGGACTATGCGGCATCGTATAAGTATCCGCCTGAGTGGCTGATCAAGATCGACGAGCCGCCCTACTACGGATCGAAGCTGGGCGGCCACGTGTTCGGGTCGAAGTGCGGCCTGCGCGTGAATTCCTCGATGCAGGTCCTTGCCAAGAACGGGTCGGCCATCGAGGGCCTTTATGCGGGCTGGCATACGGCCGGCGGCTCGGCGGGCGACGGCAACGCCGCCGGTAAGCCTCTGACCGGCATGTATGCCGATCTTGGCCTTGCGTTCGTCGGCGGCTACATGGCGGCCGGCGGCATCATGGCCGCCGACGGCAAGGCCGACGCATAGGTTCGTGTCGCATGGATGCATGCATGCGGGCAGGTGTGTCCGAACCTATTGGCAACCGATACGCCCGCCATGGATGATATGTGCGCGAGGGCGGTACATGTTCGCGCATGCATGCAGATGCACGAGACGGGTCGGAAGGCGTTCCGACCCGTCTCTTTCTGCGCATAATGGACGAATTGTCGGCGGTATATCGGCCAGCGCTTCGTCCAGTCGGCTTTTTCGCATGCGCGTCCATGTGCTCGAGGAGCGGTTCTGCACGGCTTCTCTATGGCTTGCTTCCCGGTGCGCTTCTCCGCGCGTGTATGCAGCAAGTCTTATTTCAGCTGGGATTTCACGACCATGAGCTCGGCGTCTTCGATCGCGTGGAGCGCATGGTGCTCGCCGGGAATCATCTTGACGATGTCGCCGGGCTCGATCGGCTCGCTCGTTCCGGCCGCCGTGTCGATGAAATCGACCTTGCCCTTCACGGGCACGACGATGACGTCGGCTTTCGCGAAGTGCTCAGGAATATCCTGGCCGGCAGGGATCACGAGGTGGGTCACCGTGAGGCGTTCTTCCTCGACGAGGTTCTCCCAGAGCTCAGCCTTCGGGTTGCCGTGGATGCAGCGCATGGCGTCTCCTTTCGTTCGTAGGGCTTTGCGAAGAACCTAGCACACGTCCGTCGGCTCATGCGTTGCTGCGGCAACGTATGCCGTCTTTTTCCTTCCAAGCCTTCTGCCGCATCCTTTTATCGGATCCCACGACAGAGCGCGTATGCGCAAGCCATGTGCGCATTGTGTTCCCGAGATGAAGCGTCGAATTCTTCACCTGGGACGACTTCCGCTTGCCGAAAGCTTGCGCAAGGGCCGTCGTCCTTCGTCCCGCATGCGCCCGCTCGCTCGATATGATGGACGGCGCTTCTATGAGAAGTTTCGCGCCCGCGCTTGGTTCGCGGATGCGCGTTCATCTGGTCGCGTTAATACTCGCGACGTACAGAGCGAAGAAGGGGAATTCTCGTATGACCAGAGCTTTCAAATCCATGGACGGCAACACGGCGGCGGCGCATGTGTCCTATGCGTTCACCGAGGTGGCGGGCATCTACCCGATCACCCCGTCGAGCCCCATGGCGGACTTCGTCGACCAGTGGTCGGCGCAGGGCCGCAAGAACATCTTTGGCACCACGGTCAGGGTCGCCGAGATGGAATCCGAGGGCGGTGCGGCGGGCACCGTGCACGGCTCTCTTTCCGCAGGCGCGCTGACCACCACCTACACGGCGTCCCAGGGCCTGCTCCTCATGATTCCGAATATGTATAAGATCGCGGCCGAGCAGCTTCCGGCCGTTTTCCATGTAAGCGCCCGTACCGTGGCCACGCAGGCCCTGAACATCTTCGGCGACCACTCCGACGTCATGTCGTGCCGCCAGACCGGTTTCGGCATGCTGGCCGAAGGCAACGTCCAGGAGGTCATGGATCTCGCCGCCGTCGCGCATCTCGCGGCGATCAAGGGCGGCGTCCCGTTCCTGAACTTCTTCGACGGCTTCCGCACCTCGCATGAGGTGCAGAAGATCGCCGCATGGGACTACGAAGACCTCGCCGATATGTGCGACATGGATGCCGTCCAGGCGTTCCGCGACCATGCGCTCAACCCGGAGCATCCGGCCATGCGCGGCTCGCACGAGAACGGCGACATCTTCTTCCAGCATCGCGAGTCCTGCAACGGCCACTACGACGCGCTCCCGGCGATCGTCGAGAGCTGCATGCAGCAGGTCAACGACAAGATCGGCACGAACTACGACCTCTTCAACTACTATGGCGCGCCGGACGCCGACCGCGTCATCGTGGCCATGGGCTCCATCTGCGACGTGGCCGAAGAGGTCGTCGATTACCTGAACGCGCACGGCGAGAAGGTCGGTCTGGTGAAGGTCCGCCTGTATCGCCCGTTCGTGCCCGAGAAACTGGCCGCCGCCATCCCCGAGACGGTCACCAAGGTCGCCGTCATGGACCGTACCAAGGAGCCTGGCAGCGTCGGCGAGCCTCTGTACTTGGACGTCGTCTGCGGCCTCCATGAGATCGGACGCGCAGGGATCACCATCGTCGGCGGCCGCTACGGCCTGGGTTCCAAGGACACCCCGCCCGCATCGGTCTTCGCCATCTTCGAAGAGCTCAAGAAGGACGCGCCGAAGCGCGAGTTCACGGTCGGCATCGTCGACGACGTGACGAACCTGTCGCTTCCCGAGGATCCCGCGGCCCCCAACACCGCGGCCCCCGACACCATCGAGAGCAAGTTCTGGGGTCTCGGCGGCGACGGCACGGTCGGTGCGAACAAGAACTCCGTCAAGATCATCGGCGACCATACCGACAAATACGTCCAAGCCTACTTCCAGTACGACTCGAAGAAGACCGGCGGCGTGACGATCAGCCATCTGCGCTTCGGCGATTCCCCGATCCGCAGCTCCTACTACATCAACAAGGCCGACTTCGTGGCCTGCCATAATCCTTCGTACGTCACGAAGGGCTTCAAGATGGTGCAGGACGTCAAGCCCGGCGGCGTGTTCATGATCAACTGCCAGTGGACGCCCGAAGAGCTCGAGCATCACCTGAATGCCGAGGCCAAGCGCTATATCGCACGCAACGGCATCCAACTCTACACGATCAACGCGATCGACCTTGCGATCGAGATCGGCATGGGCAAGCGCACCAACACCATCCTTCAGTCGGCATTTTTTTCGCTGGCGAAGGTCCTGCCCGCCGAAGATGCGATCCGCTACATGAAGGACGCGGCCACGAAGTCGTATCTGAAGAAGGGCCAGGACGTCGTCGACATGAACCATCGCGCGATCGATGCGGGCGCCACCGCGTATCGCAAGATCGACGTGCCCGCCTCCTGGGCCGACGCGACGGACGAGCCTGCAGGTTCCGCGCATGCCGGACGCCCCGAGCTCGTGAAGATGGTGACCGAGATCATGGAGCCCATCGGCCTCATGAACGGCGACAGCCTGCCGGTCTCCGCCTTCATGAACCATGTCGACGGCCAGTTCGAAACCGGCGCCGCCGCCTATGAGAAGCGCGGCGTGGCCGTGAACGTGCCGACATGGGATGCATCCACCTGCACCCAGTGCAACATGTGCTCGTACGTCTGCCCGCACGCCACGATCCGTCCGTTCCTCCTCACCGACGAGGAGGCGGATGCGGCACCCGATACCGTCACCGCGATCGATGCCAAGGGCGGCAAGATGCGCGGCATGAAGTACACGCTCGTCGTCTCGCCGCTCGACTGCATGGGCTGCGAGGTCTGCGTGCACCAGTGCCCCACGAACTCCCTTTCCATGTCGCCTATCGCGGTGGAGACGCCCAAGCAGAACGCCTTCGACTACTGCGTGGACAAGGTGTCGCGCAAGCCCGAGTTCGAGGGCATGGGCATCAAGGACAGCCAGTTCAGAAAGCCGCTGCTTGAATTCTCCGGTGCGTGCGCCGGCTGCGCCGAGACATCGTACGCGCGTCTCGTGACCCAGCTCTACGGCGACCGCATGTATGTTGCGAACTCCACCGGCTGCTCGTCCATCTGGGGAAATCCGGCGGCGACCTCGCCGTACACGACCGATGCCGACGGCCGCGGCCCGGCATGGTGCAACTCCCTGTTCGAAGACAACGCCGAATTCGGCATGGGCATGCTGCTCGGCCATGAGGCCGTGCGTAACGGCCAGGTCGAACGTACGCAGGCCATTCTCGCATCCGCTCTGGCCTCCGAATCCCTTAAGGCGGCGGCGCAGGCGTGGCTCGATGCGCGCGACGATGCCGAGGCCAGCAAGGAGACGTCGGCGGCATACATTGCCGAGCTCGAAGCCGAGGTCGAACGCGGCGGCGCGCACGTGCTCGACGCGATGGCCATCCTCGGCCACAAGGACTTCCTGACCAAGAAGTCGGTCTGGATCTTCGGCGGCGACGGCTGGGCCTACGATATCGGCTACGGCGGACTCGACCACGTGCTCGCATCGGGCGAGGACGTCAACATCTTCGTCTTCGACACCGAAGTCTATTCCAATACCGGCGGCCAGGCCTCCAAGGCATCGAACATCGGCCAGGTGGCCCAGTTCGCTGCAGCCGGCAAGGACATCAAGAAGAAGAGCCTGGCTGAAATCGCGATGGCCTACGGCTACGTCTACGTCGCGCAGGTGGCCATGGGCGCCAAGCCCGCCCAGACCATCAAGGCCATCACCGAGGCCGAGGCGTATCCCGGTCCGTCGCTGATCATCGGCTACTCGCCGTGCGAGATGCACTCCATCAAAGGCGGCATGAAGAACGCCCAGGAAGAGATGAAGCGTGCGGTGGACTGCGGCTATTGGAACCTGTACCGCTTCAATCCGGCGGCTCCCGTGGGCAAGAAGTTCACGCTCGACTCCAAGGAGCCGAAGGGCGGCTACCAGGAATTCCTGATGAACGAGGCGCGCTACAGCCGCCTGACGCGCGAGTTCCCCGATCGCGCCCAAGAGCTCTTCGACCGCAACGAGGCGGACGCCATGGCGCGCTGGCAGCATCTGGCCAAGCTCAAGGACCTCTACGCCGAGGTGTAGGGTCGTTCTAGCGTTTCGCGAGGGGACGTTCATACGTGAGAACGAGAGGAGGACGGTTCGCCGTCCTCCTCTCGTATGCGGGGGCGTCCCTATAGTTTCGTCGAATGGGGCGACGGAGAAAAGCCCGCCGAGCGGCGATGCGACGCCGTCCTCCTCGCGCAGCGGCGCGTCGAAAGCCGAAAGCCCATCGGACGATAGCTCCCGCCATCAGCGGCGCGCAGCGGCTAGCTGCCGGCCTTCACGTCGTTTCGCTCGACGATGAGCGAGAATGCGACGACCGCGATCGCGGCGAACGCGATGCAGGAGATGAAGAACGCCGCCAGCTCCGCGCCGGCAAGCCCTCCGCCGCCGGTGCTGTTCGAGGCTATCTGCGGCAGGGAATAGGGAAACGCGATCGCGAACGCCTTCACCTTGAATTTGACGAGGAGGCCCGTTATGCCGCCGGCGAGCGCGATGCCGACGGGAAGCGCGAAATTGCGGATCACGAGCGACACCACGAGCTGCACCGCGACGACCGCGCCTCCGCCGACCCATGTGCACGCCAGGTATCCCAGGTATTCAGGTCCCGGCATGCCGTCGATGCCGATCGCCTTTCCCGCCATGACGAAATACGCTCCGGTCGCGACGAGCCCTATCGCCAGCATCGCCATGCCGACGACAACCTTGCCGAGCGCGATGCGCCAGGCGGCTACGGGCTGGGCTGCGAGCTGGTTCCAATTCCCGCCCGTATGCTCGATCCTCATGAGCCACGAGCTTCCCACGCCGATGAGCGCCGGCAGGAAGAATACGAAGCTGAACAGGGTGTGCTGCGTCCAGAGGTTCTCCCAGCCGGGCGTGAGCATTTCAAGGTTGTTCTGGTAGTTGAAGGTGCCGATGGCGGCGGCGAGCAGGGGAAGAGCGATATAGGCGATCCAAATGGGCGCATGTTTCAGTTTCTCGAGCTCGGCGGCGACGGGAGTGGAGGATACGCGCGCCCCTCGATCGTTTTCGGGATCATGTCCCTGCAAGACGGCGTTCGCCTCTGCGTGCACGTGCATCGCGTGCGGATTCGTCGACGGTGCGTTCATCTAAAGGTCCTTTCTCGCGAACCAGGCGGCAGCTCCTGCAAGCGTGGCCGCGGTCATGCCGGCGAGGATGCCGAGGTAATGCCAGGCGAAGGGTACGAAATAGAAGGTCAAGACCTCAGCATCGCGGTTCCAGTCCATGGCGACGGTCGACAGCGTTCCGAAATACCCGCTTGGAATCAGCAGGGGGAAGGGGGCGGGCAGATAGAGCCCGAAGAGCCCCGCGAGCGCGAGCAGCAATCCGACCGAAAGCGTGATGAACTGGTTTTCCCACTTGAGCGCGATGAATTCGGTCAGGGCCGCCACGCCGAGCGCAGGGACGTACTGCGCGACGAAGAGCGCGGCGAATTCCGATGCGCCGGGGATATCGGGAAAGGCGAACGCATGCACAAGCGCCCCGATGCCTGCCGTCTCAAGCGCGGCGGCGGCGAACAGCACGATCGCGATGCAGGCGAACTTGGCCAGGTAGGCCTGGGATGCGCGCTCGTGGCATAGGAGCTGGTTCCAAGCCCTCGCCTCGTGGTCGACGTCGCAGACGCGCGAAGTCACCACCGTCGCGAGCACCGTGAGGATCATGGCGTTCACGAACGGCGCGCCGAAGAACGCCGAGCGCGCCCCGTTCTCCGCGCCGATACCGTCGTGCGCGGCCGTCGAACCGACCCAGAGCAGCGCGGCGGCCATGCAGGCGAAGGCGATGAGCCAGATATGCTTGCGGCGCAGTTTGGCGAATTCCAATCTCAATGCGGTCATGGCGTCTACGCCTCGCTTCCGGTCAGGCGCAGGAAGATGTCTTCGAGCGCGTCGGCATGCTCCTCCATGCGGATGACGCCGATGCCCGCCTGGGCGAGCGCAAGGGAGGCGCGGGCGCACCAGGCATCGTCGGCACGCGTGGATACGAGCCAATCGCCGTCGTAGGAAAGCCCCGGAACCACCTGTATGGCGCGGTCGTCGTCGGTGGTGCGCAGCGCAATCGTCCGTTTGGCCTGCGCGCGCAGGTCGCCTATGGGGCCCTGCCAGACCATGCGGCCCTTCGCGATGATGCCGACGTGGTCGCTCATCTGATCGATCTCCGAGAGCAAGTGGCTCGAGACAAGCACGGTCACGCCTCGGGTGCGCGGGAGGCTGCGGATGAGCTTTCGCATCTCGTGGATGCCGGCCGGATCGAGCCCGTTGGTGGGTTCGTCGAGCAGCACGAGCCTAGGGCGTCCGAGCAGCGCGGCCGCAAGCCCGAGACGCTGCTTCATGCCGAGCGAGAACTGTCCCGCCCGCTTGCGCCCGACGCCATCGAGCCCGACGGTTTCCAAGGCCTCGTCGATGCTCGAGGCGGGCAGGCCTTTCAGGCGCCGCACGATGTCGAGGTTCTCGCGTGCCGTCAGGTGCGCATAGCATCCGGGAACTTCTATCAGCGATCCGACCTCGCGCAGCGTCTCTATGCGCGTCGCGCGGTCCATCGTGCGGCCGAGCAGCTCCACCTCGCCTTCGGTCGGGGCGGCAAGCCCGAGCATCATCTTCATCGTCGTGGTCTTCCCGGCGCCGTTCGGCCCGAGGAATCCGAAGACGGCCTCTTCAGGCACGTTGAGGTCGATGGAATCAACGACTCGTGCGGTTCCGTAGGTTTTCGTCAGGTTTCGCGTGACGATCGCATTCGCTGCCATGGATTCGATCCTTTCGTCTCATGTCCTTCGCGATGCCTCGAGGATAGGACGCGCGTTTTTCGCAGACCTTTCCGCAGCCTTTCATGAACCTTTCGTTTGCGGGAACCACGAGGTTTCGACCGGAGATCCGCCGTGCAGCGCATACACTGGAGAAGCGAGAAGGCGCGGTCGTTCTCGCATCGGGCGATAGACGATGGAAGGCGTATGGCATGAGGGACGTGCATGAAGCTCGGGTGCTCGTGGTCGAGGACGACCCGGCGCTTGCATCGGTGCTTTCCGACCTGCTCGCGCGTGAGGGATTTCACGATGTGCATGTGGCGGGAACGGTCGCCGATGCGATGGCCGCGTCATCGACCTGGCGGCCCGAGCTCTACGTGCTCGACGTGATGCTTCCCGACGGCAACGGGTTCGACCTGCTTCGGCGCGTGCGCGCGGCATCTGCGGCGCCGGCGCTCTTCCTGTCGGCGCGCGACGAGGACGAAAACCGCCTGAGGGGTTTGGGCCTCGGCGCCGACGATTACGTGGCGAAGCCGTTTCTGCCGGCCGAGCTCATCCTTCGCATGACCGCCGTGCTTCGCCGCAGCTACAACCTGCCCGAACACCAGCCGCCTCTGCATCTGGGCGGCGCTTCGATCGATTTCTCGACCGGGGAGGTCCGGCGCGAGGGAGGGGATGCGGCCATGCTCACCGCGAAGGAGCATGCGCTCCTGAAGCGGCTTGCCGACAGCCGCGGGCTCATCGTCACGTCCGACGAGCTTGCGCGCAGCGTGTATGGCGACGAGTTCGGCAATGCGAATGCGCTTGCGATCCTCGTGCGGCGCCTGAGGGAGAAGATAGAGCACGACCCTTCCGATCCGCGTTGGGTCGTCACGGTGCGCGGGTTGGGATACCGACTGATGAAAGAGACGGAAGAAGAGCATGAATCTCGGAATCCCCGTGCGTGAGAGCGGGCGCATCGTCGCCTTCGCCGTCGTAGCGACCATGGCCGCTCTCGTCGTGAACCTCATCATGGCGGCTGCTGGGATCGTGATGTTCGGCGGATCTTCCGGCCTGAACCCCGACGAACCTTCCGCCGAGCGGGTCGCCGCCGCGCTCGATCGGACGGGCGGCCAGGGGTCGACGTACGTTCTGGCCGACGATGTCGCGGACGCGCTCGATGCTCAGGATGAATGGGCCATGGTCGTCGACGCGGCGGGCGAGGTCGTCTGGTCGAGGAATGTTCCCGATGCCTTGAACCGGCAGTACGGCCTGCAGGACGTCGCGTCGTTCTCGCGATGGTATTTGGATGACTATCCGGTTACCACCTGGGTGTACGAGGATGGCATCATGGTCGTGGGCGCGCCGCCGGATACGATCTGGAAGTATCCGATCTCCTTTCCGGTCGACTCCCTGGGCACCATCCTCGAATTCCTTGCGCTTCTGACGCTCGTCGATTTCGTGCTCGCCGTCGTTGTGGGCGGAGCGTTCGCTCGAAGACGCTGGAAACGCCGCGACGAGGCGCGCACCGAATGGGTCGCCGCCGTGTCGCATGATGTGCGCACGCCTTTGTCGGTCGTGATGGCGGAGGCGTCGGCGCTTGCGGATGCACGCGGGGCGTCCGTCGAAGATCGCCGCCGCGCCGAGCGCATCGTGGGCAAGGCGGGCGAGATGTCGGCGCTCATTTCCGATCTGAATGCGGCGAACCGTCTTCGCTACGCCATGCAGCCCGTCGATGCATCCGACGTGTGCATCGCGGCCGTGGTGCGCGGCGTCGTCGTCGATGCGATGAACGACGAGGAATCGGCACGGATGGAGGCTTCGTCTGCGGCATCGGCGCGCAATCGAGTTGCGGGCGAAACGCTTCGGGAAAGCGCGGCGGATGTTCCGGGCTATTCCCGCGATGCGGACGGCATGGGGGCCGTCGAGGCCGGCGCGCATGCGTTCGAGCTTGCGGTCGAACCCGATGCCGAAGGCGCCGTCGTGCGCGGCAGCGAGAAGCTTCTGCGCCGCATGGTGGCGAACCTCGTCGGCAATGCGGTCAGGCATAATCCGCGCGGCTGCTCCATCGCGGCGAGCGTGCGCGTGAAGCCGGGTATCTTCGGATCGTCGATCGGCATGCGGTGCATCATCGAGATCCGCGACGACGGCGTGGGATTCGGCGCCGATGAGCTTTCGCTCTTGAAGAGGCGTCCCGGTCGCGATATGCCTGAGCACGGCCTGGGGCTCGTCATCGTGCGGCGCATCGCGCACGCCCACGGCGGACGCGCGCGGTTCTTCAACAACGAATCGGGCGGATCCGCCTGCCAGGTCGTGCTCCCGGCGCAGGCGCCATCTCGCAGAAAGAGGTCGTAGCGCGGGCGCGGAACTGCGCCGGAGGATGACGTTTCGCGCCTCGGCGCTCGCGTTCGGCCATGCGAATTCGTCACGGACGGCGGCCGCGGCGCGCGCCGTTCCCAGAGCCGTCCGTCGCGTGCGAGCGCGCTGCTCCGTTTTCGCGCGAGCCACGCGTCTTCGCGAACGGCTACAATACGTGGACATGTTCGCGGCAGAAGGGGGCGGTTCGTCATGACGAGGGGCAGGGTCGCGACGCAATCCAAAGGTTCAGGCGCGCACGGCGCACCGGCCGGAAGCTCGAAGGAACGCATCTTGGATGCGGCGCGCGCCGAATTCCTTGAAAAGGGGTTCCAGGGCGCGTCGATGCGCGCCATCGCGTCTGCGGCCGGCATGACCACGGGCGCCATCTATGGGTATTTCTCCAGCAAGGAGGATCTCTTCGATGCGCTCGTGCGTCCGTTCGCAGACGAGCTGTTCTCGCGCTGCGTGGCGTTCGATTCCGATTTCCAGGGGCGGGCGCCTGAACGCAAGGGCTTCGACGAGATGGTCGCCTACGACCGCGGCGTCCGGCGCGAGCTCATCGAATTCATCCACCGCCATCCCGACGAGGTGCGCCTGATAGAGGAGTGTTCCTCCGGAACGGGCTGGGCCGATTTCCACGAGCGTTTCGTGGAGCTGGAAGTAGACGGCACGATGCGCTACATCGAATCGATGCGGGCGGCGGGCATGGACTATGCGGCCGTGCCCGACGAGGTCATCCGCACGCTTTCCGCATATGCAGTGAAATCGTTCCTCGAAGCCGCTGCGCACGTGTCCGACGTCGAAGAGGCCGTCGCACGCTGCGGCGTCTATGCGGATTTCTTCCATGCAGGCTTCGAGCACATCCTGACCGGAAGATCCTCTTCGTAGGGTTGCGCTCGTGGGAGCGCGATCGCGAAGGCGGCAGGTTCCTCGGGAATCTTCCGCCTTTTCCTTCGCGTAAGAGATAACGATGTTATACTCGTGTGCCGTAAGTCGAGGGAAACTTTTTCGCGCAGCAGGGAAGGACGCATGCGATGGCGAAGGACGAAGAGAAATCCCAGGTGAAAGACAAGCCAACGGACAAGGGGCCGAATCCCGTGGCGCTTCTGCTCGAATGGTCCGAAGAGAACAGGATCCGCTACGCGCTTTCCGTCGTGCTCGCCATCATAGGCGTGGCAGGGTCGGTCGTGCCGTATTTCGCGGCGGGGTCCATGATTAACGGCGTGCTTTCCGGCATGCGCGATTTCGGGTTCTACGTGCAATGGGCGCTCGTCGCGGCGGCAGGGCACACGGTCTATCTCGTGTTCCATAACCTTTCGACCGTGATTTCCCATAAGGCGACGTTCTCGACGATCAGCAAGATCCGCCGGCGCCTGACCGAGAAGCTTGCGCGCGTGGAGATGGGCCATGTGCTCGACACTCCTTCGGGCACGCTCAAGAACGTCATCGTGGAGAAGGCCGACGCCATCGAGACGACGCTCGCGCACGCGGTTCCCGAGCTCACGTCGGGCCTGATCGTGCCTCTTGCCGTCGTCGGATACATCTTCGCCCTCGATTGGCGCATGGGGCTCGTCGCCCTTGCCACGCTGCCTGTAGGCGCATTGTGCTATATGGGGATGATGAGGGATTACGAGACGATGTACGGCGCGTATGTGAGCGCGAACGCGCACATGAACGCGACTGCCGTCGAATACGTCAACGGCATCGAGGTCATCAAGGCGTTCGGGCAAGAGGCGTCGTCGTACGAGAAGTTCGCGAAGGCCGTGCATGACGCCGCTCATTCGGCGATCGATTGGATGGCGAAGGTGCAGATATTCCAGGACGGCGCGATCTCCATCTGGCCTGCGACGCTCGTGACGGTGCTTCCCGTCGGATGCTTCTTCGTGCTCGACGGATCGCTCGCATCGTCCGATCTGGTTCTGATCGCCGTGCTCGCGCTCGGCATCTTCCCTCCGCTGATGGCCTCCATGTCGCTGGCCGACAACCTTGCGCAGATCGGCACCATCGTCGGCGATATATCCAAGGTTCTCGACCTGCCTGATCAGCATCGCTCGATGACGAAGGCCGATCTTTCCGGCAGCCGCATCGAGCTTGCGGGCGTGCGGTTCTCCTACGGGGACGAGGAAGTCATCCATGGGATCGATCTGAGCATCGAGCCGGGAAGCATGGTCGCTCTCGTCGGGCCGTCGGGCTCGGGGAAGTCCACGCTCGGCCGTCTGCTCGCGGGCTTCTGGGACGCCGATGCGGGCATCGTCTCCATCGGCGGCGTTCCGCTCGAAGATATGACGCCCGACCAGCAGGCAGGGCTCATCGCCTACGTTTCTCAGGATAATTATCTGTTCGACGAGACCATCATGGACAACATCCGCATGGGACGTCCCGGGGCGAGCGACGAGGAGGTCGTCGCAATCGCCGAGGCGAGCGGATGCGACGAGTTCATCCGTGGGCTCGACGAGGGGTATCGGACGCGCGTCGGAGGCGCGGGAGGGCATCTGTCGGGCGGCGAGCGCCAGCGCATAGCCATTGCCCGCGCGATGCTCAAGGATGCGCCTATCGTCATCCTCGACGAGGCCACGGCGTACACCGATCCCGAGAACGAGGCGGTCATCGAAGAGGCCGTCGGACGGCTCGTCGCCGGCCGCACGCTCATCGTCATCGCGCATCGCCTGTCCACCATCGTCGGTGCCGACGAGATCGTCGTGGTCGACGACGGCGCCGTGCGCGCTCGGGGCACGCATGCCGAGCTCATGGAGAACTGCCCGCTCTACGCGGACATGTACTGCGCTCACATCAGCGCGAAGGATGCGGCGTAAGGAGGCCATATGCTTAAGACGTTCAGGAAGTATTTCGCCTTCGCCGGAAACTTCTCGCCTTGGATGAAGCGCGGCATGGCGTGGTCGATCGTCAGCTCCTTCTTCGAGGGCATGCAGATGATGGCGCTCGCCATCGTGCTCTTCGCCCTGGCGAACGGCACGCTGTCCGCGGCGACGGCCTGGGAGGCCCTTGCGGCCATGGTCGTCTGCATAGCGGGGACGTTCGTTTCCGCGCACTTCAAGAGCAAGAACTTCTGCTTCGGCAACTACTCGATGGTCGGGGAGAAGCGCGGGCAGGTAGGCGATCGCATGCGATATCTCCCCATGGGGTTTTTCAATGCGAACAGCCTGGGCGAGATCACGTCCACGATGTCGAATACGCTCGATGACGTGCAGAACATCGGCGGCATCGTGTACATGCAGGTCATTTCAGGATTCGTATTCAGCGGCATCGTGACGCTCATGATGCTCGCCTTCGATTGGCGCGTCGGTGCGGTCTGCGTTGCCGCGGGTGCGGCCGTGCTCGCCCTATCCGCGGCCCTGCAGCGCGTCGCGCAGGCGATATCGAGCGAACGCGTCGTGGCCCAGAACGCGTTGGTCGGCGCCGTGCTCGCCTACCTGCAGGGCATTTCCGTCGTGCGCTCGTTCTCGCTCGTCGGCCGCGTCGAGGCGGGGCTCGTCGGCGCGATCGACGAGTGCGAGCGCATGAACTTCCGGACCGAAGTCAAATTCCTCCGGTTCGCCATCGCGCAAGCGCTCGCGACGAAGGCGGCGTCGGTGGCCGTCTGCCTGATGTCCTCGTGGTTCTGGGTTTCGGGGACCATGGATGCAGGATCATGTCTGGTCCTGATCGCATGCTCGTTCATGGTGTTCAGCAAGCTCGAGATATCGGGGCTCTTCTCGAGCCTGCTGCGCCAGATAGACATCCAGATGGATAAGGTGAACGCGATGCTCGCGACTCCCGCGATGCCGGAAGGGTCGTACCGCGTCGGCGGCGAGGCCGATGCCGAAGGGCTTGACGTGGAGCTTTCCCACGTGACGTTCTCGTACGGCGGGCGCGACGTCATCAAGGACGTGAGCCTTTCCATACCTGCGAAGACGACCTGCGCCCTTGTCGGTCCATCGGGTTCGGGCAAGACGACGCTTTCCCAGCTTATCGCGCGCTTCTGGGACGTTGATGCCGGGTGCGTGACGGTCGGAGGGCAGGACGTGCGCTCCTGGGCGCTCGATGATCTTCTGGCGAAGTTCTCGATGGTGTTCCAGAACGTGTATCTGTTCGACGACACGATCGAGAACAACATCAAATTCGGGTCGCCCGCCGCGACGCACGAGCAGGTGGTCGAAGCCGCGCGCCGCGCATGCTGCGACGCGTTCATCTCCGAGCTGCCGGACGGCTACGACACGATGATCGGCGAGGGCGGGGCGCGCCTGTCGGGCGGCGAGCGCCAGCGCATCTCCATCGCCCGCGCGATGCTCAAGGATGCGCCCGTCATCATCCTCGACGAGGCGACCGCCAACGTCGACCCTGAGAACGAACGCGACCTGCAGCGCGCGATCGAGTCGTTGACCCACGACAAGACGGTCATCATGATCGCCCATCGCCTGAAGACGGTGCGTCATGCCGACCAGATCGTCGTGCTGGACGATGGGCGCATCGTCCAACGGGGGACGCATGACGCGCTCATGGGGACGCCGGGCCTCTATGCCGATTTCGTCCGGATGCGCGAGCGCGCCATAGGCTGGCGCATCGCATAGGCGTCCGCATCGCGGCATCCGTTCTGTCGACGGAACCGTCCGCACGCCTATCGCCTCCTTCGCATGTGCGATGCGTTCCTCGTATTAAGGAAGCGTTAAGGTCGCCTTCGGGCTTCGGAAAGATTCGCTTCGTATGCTTGGGGCATCGCAAAGCGTTGGCATTCGGCACTGGAGGCAATCATGTGGACGCGTAGGGACCTGAAGGCCAAGGGAAAGGCGACCTTCAAAGCGAATTATTGGAAGACCGTGTTCGTCGCGCTGATCCTTGCGATCGCTTGCGGCGGAGGCGCCTACTCGGCCGGGGGCATGCCTTCGAATCCCGCGGTGGGAGAATCTCTCATGGCGGATGGCATCACGTCGGTCGGCGCGGTAGAAGACGGCACGGCCGCCGATACGTCGGACGGCGCGGCCGCTGACACGGCTGCTGTCGCGGACGGCGGAACGGCGCGCGAGAACGCTTCGGCATCCGATGCCGACCTGGCATCGACGAACGACGGATCGGCGACGGAGACGACCGACGGCCTGACCGACGAAGAGAGGTCGCTCCTTCTCAGGTCGCTGCTCTATGCAGGCATCATCATAGGCGTCGTGGTCGTGGCCTTCGCCATTCTGCTGCAGGCGTTCGTCGCCAATCCGGTCGAAGTGGGCGTGCGTCGGTTCTTCGTGCGCAACCTGAACGATGCCGCTCGAGTCAAGGAGGTCGCATTCGGCTTCGACCATTCCTACCTCAACATCGTCAAGACCATGATCCTGCGCGACGTCTTCATCTTCCTCTGGACGCTCGTGCTCGTGGTTCCCGGCATCGTGAAGCTCTACCAGTACCGTATGGTTTCATACCTGCTGACCGAGAAGCCCGATATGGCCTGGCGCGAGGCGCTTGACGAGAGCCGTCGCATGATGCAGGGCCAGAAATGGCGCACCTTCGTCCTCGATCTGTCGTTCATCGGCTGGGAAATCCTATCCATCCCGACGTTCGGCCTGCTGAGCGTTCTCTATGTCGAGCCGTACCGCGGCATGACGAACGCCGCCCTCTTCGAGGCGCTGCGCTATGGCGAGGGGATGCCGGCCGCTGCCGAGATTCCGGCGGCCTAAGCCTCTAATGCGTCTTCGGCACCGACGACGATCGATTCGCCGCGTGCGCATGGAGCGTCCCGTGCGGTATGGTGGAAGCCGTCCGCTTCGATAGACGTCGATTGTCTGCAAGCATTCGGAACGTCCCGCGAGTGCGATCGCGGGACGTTCCGTTTCCCCTATCGGATTTCGAGGAGCCGCCATGACCTATGGGTCCCCATCGTCCCGTTGCATCCTGATCGCCGACGACGACCAGGATATCCGCGAGCTTCTGCGCCTATATCTCGAAAGCGAGGGATATCGCGTGCGGGAAGCCGTCGACGGCGCCGAAGCCCTCGGGGCCGTCAAGGCGGGCGGCATCGACCTGGTGCTGCTCGATATCATGATGCCGCGTATAGACGGCTACCAGGTGCTGAGGCGCCTGCGCGAGACGAGCGCCCTGCCCGTTATCATGGTGTCGGCCAAAGGACAGGATCCCGATAAGATCATCGGGCTCGATCTGGGTGCGGACGACTATCTGACCAAGCCGTTCAATCCGCTCGAAGCGCTCGCGCGCGTGCGCTCGTGTTTGCGCCGCGCCTACGGCATGCCTGCCGGTGCATCGCCCGACGACCCGTCCGCGAAGGCTCCGCTTCGTGTCGCGCGCGTGCTTTCGGTGCGCGATCTTACGCTCGACCTCGATGCCTGCGTGTTGCATCGAGGCGATGAACCCCTCGATCTCACGCCCGTCGAATTCCGCATGCTTTCTCTGTTCATGAGCCATCCTGGCCGTGTTTTCACCAAGCAGCAGATTTTCGAGGAAGGCTGGGGAGAGGAATACGTCGCATCGGGCAACAACGTCATGGTGGGGATCAGCAAGCTGCGCGCGAAGCTTTCGGACGATCCGGGCGCCTATATCGCCACGGTGCGTGGGCTCGGCTACCGGATGGAGGCGTAGGCATGGGGAGAAGACGGGCGGCTTTGCCGGATGCGGTCGATGCGCCGTCGAGCCTGCGTGCGTTTCTCATTCAACGGTTCATCGCCGTCGCCGTCGCCATCGCCGTGCTCGAAATCCTGGTGACGTCCCTCGAGCAAGGCTTCCTCATTCCATGGTTGACCATTCTGGTCCAGGGGGATATCGGCACGGCGAGCCTCGGAGAGGTGGCGCGCCTTGCGCTCGCCGCCGTGTCAGACGCCATCGCCGGAGGAAACAACATTCCGGTGGCTTTGGCGGAGATGTCCGGCATATTCCTCATGCTCGCCTTCTGCGTGGCGCTCCTCGTTCTTCCGATCGTCGCCGGAGCCTTCGCGTTCGCTTCTCTCACGCAGCGGAGGATCGATGCCGAGCAGCGTGCGCGCGAGGAGGAGCGCGCCTTGTTCTACGAACGCCGCAACCTCCTGATCAGCGATATGGCGCACGATTTGCGGACGCCTATCACGACCGTCGTCGGCATGTCTCAGGCTCTCGCCGACGGCATGGTGGACGATCCTGCCGACCGGCATCGATACCTGAAATCGATCGTCGCGAAGGCGACGAAGATGGCCGACCTGGTCAATACGCTTTTCGATTTCGTCAAGCTCGATAGCGAAGGATTCCATCTTGATCGCGCGACCGTCGATCTTCCGCAGCTTGTGCTTGCGGAGGCGGCCGCCCTGTATGCCGATGTGGAGGCGGCGGGTATGGAGCTTTCGCTCGAGGTGTCCGAGGAGCCGGTTCCCGTCTTCGCCGACGCCGTCCAGCTGAAGCGCGTGATCGGCAACCTGATCGCCAATGCTGTGCGGCATACCGATGAGGGGACGGAGATCCTGGTTTCGCTCGTGCGGAAAGCCGGCGTCGCGGATGTCGTCGTGGCCGACACAGGCAGACCCATAGAGGGCGATGCGCAATCCCTGTTCGATCCGTTTGTGCGCGGGGACGCCTCCCGTTCGGGCGAGGGGAGCGGCCTCGGCCTTGCCATCGCGGCGCGCATCGTCAGGATGCATGGCTATCGCATCCGCATAGACCAGCCGTATGGCCGCTTCTCCAAGGCGTTCGTCGTCACCTGCCGTATCGAGGATGAGGGCGAATTCGGCGAGGATTGACGGACGGGCCGCACCAGGGGGGATGCACAAATGAGCTGTACCACGGGGGATAGATACGACATATATTACCTCGATTCAGTGAGCGGGGTCGGTGGATGCGCATGCGTTGCATCAAGGGGACGGAACATTACGATCGAGGGGGGGTATAGCCCCTTTTCGGCTCCTAAATCCGACGCCGGTGTCAAAATACGGCTGCTTAGAGAATTTTGAATCCAATTTGCGTTGCTTCTACAACGAAATAGCCCCAAGAACAGCATTATTGCGTTGTATTAACAACAAAATAGTCTAAAATATACCCCTTGAGGGTATACTAAACTTCAATATTTTGGCATTGGAGAAGGATTCAGCTTGCGATCTTCAGCGTTGCGGTTAGGTTCAGCTTTGGAAACGGGGCGTGGCATCGACGATCGTTCGGGTTCCAAAATTCGAAAGATCTGAGAGAGGGCTTCGTGAATGCGGGCGACGATGTCGGTATTTTCAAGTCCTGAGAGAAGGCAAATCTTGTCTTGTTGTCAAAGCAACGAAACTAATTGCCATTCGTTGTGCACGCAACGATAATCATCGTCTTACGACCGAATCAGAATGCGATTCTTCTCAGAACTTCCCTATTTTGGAACTTGGGGAGACGCGTGCGTCTGGAACTCGGATGGGTGCGTGTCGTCTCGCATCACATGAGGTATCCTTGATGACATGAGAGAACAAGAGCGTATAAGGGAAGCATCCGCACCGACGGGGGCCTTTGAATATATGTCGCATTCGTTGCCGCTTGAAGGCGCATCGGGTGACGATGCATTGAAAATACCTGCCCACGATGCGTTGGGGGCAGCTGGATCCAATTGCAGCTCCTCGGGTTCCGACGGACGCGGCGACGCTGCGGGCTCCAGCTCCAATGGGTCCGACCCCGCTACGGGTTCTGACAGGTGCGGCAACGCTGCGGGTTCCGGCCGGAACGGCCTCGAACTCCATGATTCCGAGATTCGCGACTTCGGGCAAAGCGTTCCCGGCTTTGGATTTGGTGCCTTCGGGTCCGATGTCCCCGAAGCCAACGCTTTCAAGTCCGCCGTCCCCGAGTCCGACGCCCCCGAGCTCGTCGTCTTTGAAACCGATGCCGCTCTCAAACTCGACGCCCCTGAATTCGACAACGCTCCCATCGGCGTGTTCGATTCGGGATACGGCGGGCTGACCGTCGCACGCGAGATTGCCGCGCTCATGCCGCACGAATCCATCGTGTATTTCGGCGACACGGCACGCTGCCCATACGGCCCCCGCGACCCGCATGAGGTGGCGGAATTCGTGCAGCAGATCGGCCGTTGGCTCACGACGAAGAACGTGAAGATGCTCGTCATCGCCTGCAATACGGCGACGGCCGCCGGGCTCGAGCGGGCGCAGCAGACCTTCTCGGTGCCTGTCCGCGGAGCCGTCGAGCCAGGCGCGCGCGCGGCGGCGCGGGCCACGCATAACGGTCGCGTCGGCGTCATCGGCACGAAAGGCACGATCGAAAGCGACTGCTATCCGCGCGCCATACGCGCTATCGACGCAGGTCTCACGGTTTTCAGCATCGCCACTCCTCGTTTCGTCGAAATCGTCGAGAACGGCATCAGGCTTTCGAAGGGTCCGATCGAAGACCTGACGAGCATGGCGTCGAAGGCGTATATCCGCCCTTCGTTCCAGGCGATCGCACGTGAGTACCTGGAGCCCCTGCGCCGATGCCATGTGGACGCGCTCGTGCTTGCATGCACGCACTACCCGCTGCTCAAGGCGTTGATCGGCGGCGTCATGGGGCATAAGGTCCTGCTCGTCTCTTCGTCCGAAGCGCTTGCCCACGACGTGCGCGCAACGCTGACGGCCCGTCGTCAGACCGCATCGCCCGATGCGGTTCCCGTCTACGAGTTCTACACCACCTCGGAAGCGCTCGACGACTTCCATGACTTCGGCTCGCGCGTATTCAACAGGCCGATCGCCCATCCTATTCACGTATCGCTTTCGGAATTGGAATAGCTTTCGGAATCGGAATAGAGAGAACGAGGTGCGGCGACGAGCGGGCTGAGAAGAAACGTATGCTGTGATTCGCAATGAAAGCCATGCCGGTGGCATGCTGGAATCCTAGAAGGGAATGCAGCGAAGGAGACCGCGTCGCGCGCGCTGACTCGTGCGAGCCTTATCGAAGTCGCACGATCGTCGCGTATCGGCATCGGTCGCACGTTGATACATGTTGACGCATGCCGATCGCACGTTGATTCACGTTGATGAGAAAAGAGGAACCTATGTTCGCACAGAGGGTCGATAATCGTCTTGACCGCGCGATGCGCGATGTCACGCTCGAACGGGGCGTCATGAAGAACGCCTCGGGAAGTTGCCTGGTGAAATTCGGCGATACGCACGTGCTCGTGAGCGCGACGATCGAAGACCGTGTCGCAGGCTGGCGCAAGGGTTCGGGCCTCGGCTGGCTCACGGCCGAATACGCCATGCTTCCCGCCGCGGGCACCAAGCGCACTCCGCGCGAAACCAAGGGCCGCAAAGGCCGCAGTCAGGAAATCGAGCGCCTGATCGGGCGTTCTCTGCGCAACGTCTGCGATATGGGCCGCATGGGCGGTGAAGTTACGATGACGATCGACTGCGACGTCCTTCAGGCCGATGGCGGTACGCGCACGGCATCCATCACGGGCGCTTGGGTGGCGGCATGGGATGCGTTCGAGATGTGGCGCATGGCTGGACGTTGCAAGACGAATCCGCTGTTCGGCCAGGTGGCGGCTGTAAGCGTCGGCATGGTGGGCGGGCGTCTGCTGCTCGATCTCGACTATCGCGAGGATTCCCAGGCGGAGATAGACATGAACGTCGTCATGAACGGAAAGGGCGAGCTCGTCGAGGTTCAGGGCACGGGCGAACAGGTCTCGTTCTCGCGGGCGACGCTGAATGAGATGCTCGACATGGCGCAGGTGGGCATCGACGGTCTGCTCGAGAAACAGCGCGCCGCTATCGGGAGGTAGCGTCCGCTACAGGGGACATCGTCATAAGGGCATTCTCAGGTCGTACGGGCATCGCAGGCACCGAGAGGCAGCCGCTGCGCGGCGCATCTATCCGATCATCGCCCCGACCGCGGCGATCGAGGCATGCGATGCGCCTACCATTCAACGAAGGAGATCGGCAGATATGGAAAAGACCGTCGTCATCGCGACCAACAACGCGCATAAGGTCGAAGAGATCCGCACCGCGCTCGACTTTCCTGGCTGGCGCTTCGTGACGCTTGCGGAATGCGAGCCATACCCCGAACCTGCGGAGGACGCCGACGACTTCATCGGCAACGCCTTCATCAAGGCGCAGGCGGCACACATGCATACGGGTCTTGCCGCGCTTGCGGACGATTCGGGACTCATCGTGGATGCGCTCGGCGGCGAGCCGGGCGTCTTCTCCGCACGCTATGCCGGGGTGCACGGCGACGATGCGGCGAACAATGCGAAGGTGCTGGCCGGACTCGAAAACGTGGCCGATGACGCGCGCACGGCGCGATTCGCCTGCGCGCTCGTCTTCATCGACGAAGACGGTACGCGGACCGACGCGATGGGCTTCATAAAGGGGCGCATCGGCCATGAACCGCGGGGAAGCGAAGGGTTCGGTTACGACCCGCTGTTTCTGCCCGATGCCTTCGGGCAGAAGAAGACGCTTGCCGAAGTGGGCCAGGATGAAAAGAACGCGATATCGCACCGAGGAAACGCGCTGCGTGCGTTAAAGGCGAAGCTCCAAGCGGGACTGCAATGAGAAAGAGCCGCCCGAAGAAGGCGGCTCTCGTGCATTCGTGGAGCGGGTGACGGGAATCGAACCCGCGTCATGAGCTTGGAAGGCTCAGGTTCTACCATTGAACTACACCCGCGAAGCAGAGGGATTATACCCCAAGAGCCCTGCGTCCTCGGATAAATCCGATGAATAATCCATCAGGTAGCGGCGTCGCAGGATTCGGACGCCTGGTTTCTCCGGTCTCTTCGGAAAGCCCTCGGCACGGCGTTGAGTTGTGGGAGGGGTGGTACTCGAATGCACGCGTGCCAAGGCCGGTTCTGACGATATTTTGAAAAACCCGAAACTGCAGGGATAGCCTCCGATGAATGAGGAGGATACCATCGAATGCGAATGCGAATGCGAATGCGAATGCGAATGCGAATGCGAATGCGAATGCGAATGCGAATGCGAATGCGAATAGCGGATCTATGGGGAAGATTGCGCGGATGACGGCGAGAAAGAACGCGACAGAACGATCGGGCGGCGATGCGCTCGCCAACTACCTCACCATGACGGGGCACGTGTGCTCCGACATCAACCAAGGGGCTCTTTCCGCCGTCCTTCCTTTTCTCGTTGTGGGAAGCGGATACTCCTATTTCGAGGCGACCATGCTCGTATTCGCGGCCAATATCGCGTCTGCGGTCATCCAGCCTCTGTTCGGATGGCTGGGCGACAAGCATCCGTCGCCCTGGCTTATGGCGCTCGGAGTCTTCATCGCTGGACTCGGCATGGCAGGCATAGGGTATGTGCAGGTGCATGGATACTGGTGGGTCGTGGCGTCGGCCACGGTGAGCGGCATCGGCGTGGCGATGTTCCATCCCGAAGGAGGGCGCCTCTCGAATTTGGCCGCCGGAAAGCGCAAGGGCAACGGCATGAGCATCTTCGCCGTGGGCGGGAACATCGGCTTTTTCATCGGCCCCATCCTGTGCGCGATCTTCCTTTCCGCCTTCGGGCTGCATGGCACGGCGGTGTTTCTCGTGCCGGCGACGGTCTGCGCGATGCTGCTTCTCGGGTTCAACGGACGCTTCAAGGCCCTGGGAACTGCGGCATCCCCTGCAGATGGCGATTCGACGGCACGCGAGCATTGGGGGCTGTTCGGCATCGTCATGGGCGTGCTCACGATGCGTTCCATCTTGCACTACGGCCTTATGGCGTTCATTCCGCTGTTCCTTGTTGGGATGCTCGGGCAGAGCGAAGCCCTAAGCTCCACCGCCATATCGGTCTTTTCCATTGCGGCTGCGCTTGCGACGGCGCTTTCCGGTCGCGTTGCCGAGAAGACGGGGACGATCAGGCTCATGACGACCTGCTGCGTTCTCATGGGCATCGGTATCGTCGGGTTCGCGTTCAACGGCATCGTGGCCGTAGCGTTTATTCTCACGCTCGTGCTGGCGGTTGCGCTCGACCTGTTCTATCCGTCGGCGGTGGCGCTTGGCATGAGCTACATCCCCCGCCACCTGGGTATGGCGTCGGGTCTTTCCTATGGAATCGCTGTGTGCGCTGGAGGGATGGTCGAACCTCTCCTAGGGCTGGAAGGCGATGCGATCGGGCTTGTCCCCGTCATGCTCGCGCTTGCGGCCGTCTCGTTCCTGGCGGCTTTTCTGTGCGTGGTGCTGAAGCGGCTCTCGTCCGTCTAGGCGGTGTCGGCTTCGGTCAGTTCGCTTGGGAAGCAAGGATATCCGCGGTCAGGCCGTCAGGGCTGCCTCGATGACGTCGACTCTATCGATGGACCGGCGATACGCCGCAGCGGAGAAACGCACGGGTGAAGAAGTCCATGGACGGCATCGCATGAGCGTTTGAATGCCGATGCGATGGTCGGGATGACAGGATTCGAACCTGCGACATCCTGCTCCCAAAGCAGGCGCGCTACCAAACTGCGCCACATCCCGACGTTCCATTGCTGAGCAGGGATGTCGAATTATAGCAAAGTCGACTCGGCACGCAAGGCGGCGCGGCGGACACGACATCCCGGTATGCACGATGCTTCGTCATGCTGGAATGGCATCCGAGAATCCCGTCGAGGCGCTCGACATGAAGCAAAATATCCTAGTGCGCAGGCGAGGTCTGCCAAGCATGCCATCCTGGCGCGGCACGCTCGACTACCCCTCGCTTCGAAGGCTTCAGGCATCGGTTCGTTGCGAATCCGTATCCACGGCATCGATCAGGTCGAGCAGATCGCGACGGCTGTGCACGTCAAGTTTGGCATAGAGGTGTTTGGCATGTCCGCGCACCGTGTTCTCCGTGAGGAACAGGGTCTCGGCGATGTACGCCTTCGTACGCCCTCTGTACAGGTACATCATGACCTCGACCTCGCGAGGGGTGAGCTTGAATTCTCCTGCAAGCTTGTTGCAGCGTGCTTCGAGGGTGCGGCCTTCGTCCATCGACGCGCTTGACGCAGGCGCCTTTTCATCCGCGAATATCTGCTTTGTGTCCTGATCCCTTGTTTCAAGGCAGATAAGCGCCGTTACAAGCAGGGCGAACATGAGCAGCGCGATGAATGCGTCCGAGACGCCGCCGATAGCGTGCGCACGCATGAAGCCTGTTGCCAGCGTTCCGAGGGCGAACGGCAGCGTATAGGCCGGCCAGGTCATGCCGAATACGAATGCTGGAGGTTCGTTCATGTGGCGTGCGATGTCGGCGATCGTGAGCCAGGAGAAGATCACGAGCAGGTCCCACACGCTGCTCTCGACGCAGCGCAGCATAGGGTATTGGGGCAGAACGATGACGCAGACAAGATCGATGGCGAGCACGAGCAGAATGATGCGCCAAAGATGCGCGAAATTGAACGATCCCTTCAATGTTCGAGCCGTTGCGATGGCGGCAAGGGACACGAAGATCTCGAATATGCGTGCGGCTGTGAATTCACCGAGGGAAAGCATGCTCTGATTACCGGAAAAGCTGCCGATAAGATATGCCGTCACGAAGCTGAACACGACGATGGTCGCACCGACCTTCCAGAGGCTTTTGAACGTGCCCGGCCCGAAACGGTGGCCGCGCGCCTCGGGTTTGGGAACCAGGGCCGTGGCGCGCAGGCAGAGCAGGACCGAAAGGGCAGGCAGGCACGCGGCAGCGAGACAGGAGCCGACAGGAGGAAGCAGGTGCATCGCTTCCTTCATGAGGGAGCCGACGATATTCGCTGCGAAGAGGCAGAAGATGGATTCGGAAACGTCCAAACGGATGAAGAAGAGCGCCCATTGCAGATAGAGCCATCCGATAACGCAGGCGCACATAATGGTCGAGGCGTATAACAGCCAGGTCATCGACATCACGCCTGCCGTAAAGATGCCGATGGTGCCGACGGCTCCTGCTGCGGCAGCGGCGAAGGGAATCGCCTTGAACGAGACGACGCGAGGAATGCGCTTCGCAATCAGGCCCATGACGGGCATAACGAACGAAAGGGCGACATACGATGCGATCCATGCTGTCTGGTCGGAAACGTCGCCCGTGCCGGCAAGCGCATTCACTTGGAACGCCCAAGCCAGCACGCACGCTATGCCTACGAAGGGAACATGGAACCATCCTGCGAACCCATTGCGGTCGTCCTGCCTCGAATCATTCATCCCTTGCTGTGCCATGAATTCCCATCCTTCAAATTCTTCGCGCCCTGGCGCTGCATAGGAATCTTCGTTCGAATATCTTCGCCATGATACCGCTCATCCCGTATGCGATCAGGTGCGCTCCAGCGGAAGAGGTGCGCCTTTTCCCGCGTAAGACGTATGCGGCACGCGATCGGGCGCGCGTGCATCCCATGTCCCGTAACGCGGCGGCACGTTCGTTCTGCGTTCGGTCGGGCGCGCTTTCGGGTTTCTTGAAATCGGATGCGCCTTTGGGTCTTCGGCGATTACCTCGTGGAAATGAACTGGTGCTTTAGTGAAAACAACCCGTTTCGGGGCGGTGTCTTTTCATGAAAAGGCCCCGTCTCGGGTGGTGCGTGCGAGCGGCTCCTCGCGCTAAGGTCCTCGCCTGAGGGAGGGACCGAAAAGGGCGGTCCCTGGATTAAAGGAGGGTTCCATGGATTACAGCACGTCTCTCAACCTTACGCAGAGCCGTCGTTCGTTCATCAAGGCGGCAGGCGCCACGCTCGTTGCCGGCGTCGCCGCGGCGAGCCTCGGCGGATGCGCGCCGAAGGCGGCCAACAAGAACAACGACGCTCAGTCGATCGAGGATATCTCGTGGGACGAAGAGACCGACGTTCTCATCGTGGGCGGCGGCCTTGCCGGCATGGCCTCTGCGATCACTGTCGCCCAGGAGGGTGATGGGGCATCGTGCGTCATTCTCGAGAAGGGCACGAATCCGACCGGTTCGGGCGACAGCCCGTTTTCCGCGGGCCGCGTCTTGTGGACCGACGACGACCATGCCGAAGGCTTCCGCACGTATCTCTACGAGCTTCGCGGCACGATGGACAATACGCCCGATGCCGTGCTCGACGCTTTTGCGGCCGGCATCCACGAGAATCGCACCTGGCTCGAATCGCTTCCCGGATTCAACGCCGACGACGTCATGTTCGAGGAGCATTTCGTCGACGGGAGCGGCGCAACCTGCTATCCCGAGTACGCCGAGCTTCCCGACGCATACAACCTGGGTGTCCTGTGGTTCAAGGGCGAGAAGAACGACCACGTCATCAAATTCCTGCACGGCATCGTTCAGGACCGATCCGACGTCATCGACCACAAGCTCGGCGCGCGTCTGACCGCCCTCGTGCAGGACCCTGCCAGCAAGGAGGTCGTCGGCGGCGTATACGATCTCGACGACAAGACGTATTACATCAAAGCGCGCAAAGGCGTCGTGATGTGCTGCGGAGGCTTCGAGAACAATGCGCAGATGCGTGCCGATTACCTTTCGGGCACCACGGCACGTCCGATCGCCGGACGGATGAACGAAGGCGACTGCCATTACATCTGCGCTCGCATCGGCACCGATATGTGGCATATGAACAGCTGTGCCGGATTCTGGACCAGCGTTTCCCCGATTGACGGCACGGATGTGACGATGCGCACGCCCAAGAAGTACGGCATCACGGTGTCGACCGCCGGCCGCCGCTTCTTCATGGATTGGGATTCCGACCATGAAATCGACTGGTCGACGATGAGCGATATGACGCTCGAGACCAATGTCGGTTCGCGCCACGGGCATATGCAGTTCGGCGGCGAGTGGCCTCATCTGCCCATGCCGGAAACCACCTGGTATATCCTGGATGCCGATGGCTATGCGGGCATGATGGCCGACGAGATCGCCCCTGCGTTCGATCCGGCGGGCGAAGGCTATGGCTTTTCCGCCGATACCGTCGAGGATCTTGCGGGCAAGCTGGGGATGGCGCCTTCCGAACTCGTGACCACCATCAACCAGTGGAACGATGCATGCGATGCCGGCAACGACCCGTACTTCCATCGTCCTGCCGACACGCTGACCCCGATCAAAAAGGCGCCGTTCTATGCATGCCACTGTTCCGCGACGATGCTCAACACCGACGGCGGCCCCCGTCGCAACGAAAAAGGACAGATCATAGATCTTTACGGCGAGCCCGTTCCTCATCTGTTCAGCGCGGGAGAGTTCGGCAGCGTGTGGTGCAACATGTACAACGGCGGCGGCAACCTGGGCGAATGCTGCGCATTCGGACGTATTTCAGTGCGCAGCTGCCTTGGAATCGCGTAGGAGGGTCGGCCAAGGCTTGTCGGTCGGGTTTGCAGTCGGATCTTCCGAAGGCGAAGATCGTCTGAAGGCCAAGGTCGGATCTTCCAATGAAATGCGGGCGCAACGAGTCTTTTCGGTGCGCCCGCATCCTTGCGTTCGGTTGCAACTCGATGCCGCCGACCCTTCGTCGCTTACTTTCGGATCAAGAGGCTCGTCGTCTCCACATGATAGGTCTGGGGGAAGAGATCGACGGGCGTCGCGCGTGCGAGTTCGTAGCCTTGCGCTTCGAAGCGCGCCACGTCGCGCGCCCAGGTGGCGGGATCGCAGCTCACGTACGCGACTTTCGTCGGACCCGCTTCGGCGATGCTCTTCACGAGCGATGCGTCGAGCCCTGCGCGCGGCGGGTCGACGAGCACGGCGTCAAGATGCCCAAGCATCGGCAGCTCGCGCGCGGAATCGCCGCCGATGACGTCGATATCGAGTTCCGTTTCCTCGGCTACGCGCCGCAGGTCGCGCACGCTTGACGAGTAGCTCTCCACGCCGTAGACGTGGGCGCCCGTGCGCGCGAGCGGGATGGTGAAGGTGCCGACGCCGCAGTAGAGGTCGGCCACCTCGTCTCCTTCGCGCACGTCGAGTGCTTCGAGAGTCGTTTCCACAAGCCGTTCCGCCTGCTCGGTGTTCACTTGGAAGAACGACGGCGCCGTGATCTTGAATGACTGTTGGCAGAGGCGTTCTTTCCAATACCCGGTTCCGTGAAGCACCTCCACGCCCTTGACCTTGCGTGCGCCCTGAGGGCCGCCGGTCGCCACGCGCACGATGCTCGACGCCTTGAGGGCGCGTGCAAGCGTGCCCGCCACGGCGACGCGCGGGAAGTTGCCGCCTTCGGTCCAGAGCGCTACCTCGAGCGATTTCGTGCGCATCGATCCTCGGATGCCGACGCGGTAGATGCCCAGGTCGTTGCTGCCCGCAAGGAAGCGCAGCGCGCCGCGGACGGCCTTGGGCGCCTTCGCGAGCGCGTGCGATCCCAGGGGGAATTCCTTGGGCGACACGATGCCGTCGGCGCCTCTGCGGTGGTATCCCATCGTGAAGCCCGAGGCGTCGGTCGCACAGGCGAATTCGAGCTTGTTGCGATACCCCCACGGTCGATCGCTCGGAATGCAGGGTGCGACGATGCTCTGGGCGCGCTCCGCATCGACGTGCGCCACTTTGACGAGCTGCGCGACGATGTTGTCGCGTTTCTCGATAAGCTGACGCTCGTAGGCGACGTGCTGCCAGCCGCAGGTTCCGCATTCGATCTCGAAGGGTGCGCGTGGGTCGACGCGGTCGGGGGATGCTTCGATGATATCCGTCACATGTCCGCGCACGAAGCGTTCTTTACCTTCGGTGATATCCACGCGCACGCGGTCGCCCGGGCAGGCGCCCTCGATGAAAGCCACGCGCCCGTCGCTCAGGTGCGCCACGGCTTCGTCTCCGTAGGACAGCCGCTCTATGGTGAGTTCTTCAAGCATCGGTTTCCCCATCCGTCGCGTGCATGCAAGATGTCGTATAATAACCGACATCCATTCTACGTGCCCCTGTAGCTCAGGGGATAGAGCGTCTGCCTCCGGAGCAGAAAGCCACAGGTTCGAATCCTGCCAGGGGCACCATTCGGAATCCATGCGAACCCGCCTGAGTCGTCAGGCGGGTTCTTGCGTTTCAAGGCGACATCGCTCAGCGGATTTCATCCGCATGCGCCTGCGCGTTCCGAAATTCCCTCAGGAGATCTTGCAGCAGCGTTCCGTCGGTTCCCCCAGCCGCCGAGCATGGCTTCTAGACCGACCTCGAACTGCTCCGAGAGATTCCATTGTCCGATCATGACCTGTCCGACGTGTCTGCTCGGGCTTGCGGTCGTGAGAATTTGGATCCAGGCCATCATCTACGGCCGATATGCTGCGACCGATTTCGGCTCATATACCGTTCTCGCAAACCTTATCCGCGTCGCGTTTATCGTGCTGCTCCTTGTCGCATTCTCGCATCGAAGCATGGGACGCATCGTCCAGCGCAATCTGAGCTGGTTTTCCGTCACGGCGATGACGTTGGCGCCCGTGTTTCATCTCGTGCAGCCGATTGCGTCCGGCGTTCCGTTCGATCTGTTCGCATGCGTGATCGGCGGTCTCGGGCTCGTATGGGGCGCCGGCATGTGGATCGGCATCTTCGTGCGCTTAGCGCCTAGGGTCGCGTTCTTCTATGCGTTCGCCTGTCTTGCCGCAAGTGCGCTCGGCGGGCTTGTCGTCGGGTTTCTGCCGCAAGACCTGGTCTATGTCATCGCAGCATTCCTGCCTACGCTCGCCCTTGTCGCGTATTGGCGTGCTTCCGCGCTGCTTGATGAGGGAACCTTGGGGGGCGATGCGGTGCCGCGCGACCATGCGTATGACGCCGAGCCCCGATCGACGTTCATACGCCTGGCATGCGGACTTGCATTGCTCGATTTCGTCCTCGGCATCGCGCGCGGGTTTCCCGATGGTCAATCGATTGCGCTTTCGGTGCCGTTTCAGATCGTCCATCAGGTCGGAGTCGCTCTCATCTGCATCGCCGTGGTCTGGCGGGTGCTTGCACGCGGCGCGCGGTTCGGGTTCGGATTTGCGTGGCGTTTCCAGATAGCGTTCATGGTGGCAGGTGTGTTGCTCATCGCCTCGCTCGACCAGCCGTTCGCGGAGACAGGAGCCGTGCTTGTCACGATGGCGAACACGCTCATGCTCGGGTTGCTCTGGTATTGCGCCTATGATTTTTCGCGACACAGCTCGTATGAGCCCTATCTGGTTCTCGGCGGCGTTTGGGTCATACATCTTCTACCGCGCGAGGTCGGTCGGCATCTCATATCCGCCGTCGGTGTGACCGATGGGTTCGTTACCGTTGCCATCGCGATCGTGGTGTGCCTGCTTGCGCTCAGCATGGCTTTCGTGCTTCGGAATGACGTGCCTGCGTCTCGACCCTTCTTTGCCGATCTCGGATCGGACGGTCGGTACAACGACTCTCTGCGATCAGCGCAGGCGTCGGAACGTCCATCCGTTGAAGAGCGCGATTCTGCGGCCGATACATTGGAGCATCGCTGCGCCGAGCTTCAGGAGGTTTTCGGCCTGACCGATCGTGAGCGGGACATGGCCTGGTACATAGCCCAAGGGCGCAGCAAGGGCCGCATCAGTGAGGAGCTGCTCATCTCCGAGAATACCGTGAAGGGCTACACGAGAAGCCTCTATGTGAAGATCGGCGTGCATTCTAAGCAACAGCTGCTCGATACGCTTTCCAAGACGGAGCACCGTCGCGCAGAATGACGCGCAAAAGTTGCACGAAGCTGATATGCTTAGATTTTCAGGGGAAATGCCGTTGTGCGGCAGATGCGTCGGCGTTCGGCATCCAAGGAGATGATGCGCATGAAGAAGCTCGAAGGCGTGGCGAACACGACGTACGTCCCGCTCATCGCGCGCATCGCTGTCTCGAAACGATTCCCCGAGTATTTCTTCGACCAGGCGGCCCTCGATCTTGAAGCGAAGATTCCCGCGGGTGCGGAGAAGGGGTCGTACGAGTATTCGAACATAGCTTCGGTCGCCCGATACTACAACCTCGACGGTATGATCTCCGTGTTCGCGGAGGCGCATGAGGCATGCAATGTCGTGCTGCTCGGCCTCGGCCTCGAGACCGCCGCCTATCGTCTCGGCTCCGCGCTTTCAGATAAGGATGTGCGTTGGTTCGGCGTCGATCTTCCCGAAACCATCGCGCAGCGCAGGGCGGCATTCGGCGAAGAGAATGCGCTCACGCTCGTCGAGGGCGACATGTTCGCCATGGGATGGGTCGGCGCGCTCGACGCGTCACGCCCGACGCTTCTCGTCGTGTCCGGCGTCTTCCAATACTTCGAGCCGGAGCAGGTCAAAGATTTCGTACGCTCCTGCGCCGCCGCGTTTCCTCGTGGCGAGATGGCCTTCGACGCCACGAACGAGGACGGCCTGAAATTCGCGAACCGGTTCATCAAGCGCACGGGCAACGCCGATGCTCTCATGCGGTTCTTCGTGAACGATGCGCACGCCTTCGCGGACGAGACGTCGACGACGCTCATGGAGGAACGGGTGTTCTTCGAAGACGCCCTGCGCCTGCTCGGTCGGCGTCTCGGCATCGTGTCGCGCATATCGATGCGCGTGGCCGACAAGAAGCGCCGCACGAAGCTGATACGCCTGGGTTTTCCAGGGAAGTGACGGCGTTTGGCGCCTGCATGACGGAGTAGGGGAGCTCGATGCCGAGCTGGTCGTAACCGGAAAGGCGATACCGTTCTGTCGGCATTGCCATAGCGCGCGATTCCCGCGAGCCGGTTGCGACGGAGAGGCCGGATCGTTCCACGCCTTGCAGCATTCCTTCATCTAGGCAATGAAGTTCTCGGTTCCGCTGCCCGTGCGCTCGGCGGTCGTATGGCCCTGCCTCCAAATCGTTTCCGTGGCTTCCGGTCCAGACCTTCAGAACGCAACTTTCGATCCGGGCCTCAGAATAAGGTGATACACCTTTCGCGATAGGAGGGAAGCGACTGGTCATGTGTCGCGAACGTGAGCCCTTCGACCTTCGCTTGCGCGATGAGCAGACGATCGAAGGGGTCGTTATACCGCGCGGCATTCCTTTCGCGCGAGATCGCCTTGACGGCGTAGATGTGCGCAGGCTCGAGGGACAGGCGAACGAAGCCCGTCTGCTCGCAGAGCTTGACGAAGTCCTCTTCCGGCATAGGCATGCTCTCGGGATGGATGGCATGCTTGATGGCGACTTCCCATACTGAAACGATGCTGTAGCAGACGAGGTTGTCGCGCGACTCGAGGAGGGGCACGAGTTCTTCGGGCAGTTTCGAGCTTTCGGCCAGCGCCCAGAGCGCGATGTGCGTATCGAGGAGCACTCTCATCTAGACCACACTCCGAACAGGGCGGCGATTTCCTCGTTGTCTGCGTCGATATCGTCGGGGATGGCGTAGCGCCCGTCGGCGATTCCTAAGGTGCGACCGCCATGGCCGGCGGGCACGTGAACCGTGAAGGGCATCCCGTTTTCCAGGACGCTCTGACGGGCGAATATCCTCACCGCCTCGGCGAGCGAGGTGCCCATATTCTTGTATAGGCTCTCGGCATGTTCCTTGAGATCGCTGTCCATGCGCACCTGCAGGACCGATGTCTTTGCCATGTTCACCACCTACAATCGTATTGTATTGTTATTGTAATACATCTTGAATATAAGAAGGAGGGTGAAAACCCGTCTTCGCGGCGATCGCATCGGCTAGGCGACTCTTTCGCTCTTTAGCGCATCGTTCAGGATGACGAGCGCCTCGCCGAACTGCACGCTGTTCTTAGTTCCTCCGATAGAGAGGGCGTCGCAGAGGTCGGCGAGCCTTTTCTTGCAGGCGGGGGGCCTAGGCAAGCTGAGCATGATGCTGTCTCTCAGGAACCGGGTGCTTACCTTCGGCTCTGCATGGCGGATGCTTCGGCGCTCCATTGACGTACGTATTAACGTACGCTATCATTTTATACAGTATGACGAAGAAGGGTGCATCCATGACGAGCATTACGGCTACGGCGGCCCGTAAAGACATATACAACCTGATCGATCGTGTGAATGAGGACTGCAAGCCCGTCGCCATCACCAATGCCAGAGGCAAAGGCGCCGTGCTTGTGGGCGAGGATGACTGGGCCTCCATCGAGGAGACCCTCTATATCATGGGCGTGCCCGGCATGGCCGAGAAGCTGCTGGCCGCGCGTGACGAACCCTTGGATGAGAGCCTCTATGCCGACACATTGGACTGGTAGACGATGTATCTGGTCAAGTTCGCCAGGCAGGCCGCGAAGGACGCCAGGAGACTGAAGTCTGCAGGGCTGGACAAGAAGGCGAAAGTGCTGGTGGCCGTGGTGTCGAAAGATCCCTTCGGCTATCCGCCCGCCTTCGAGCCGCTGGTTGGCAGCCTGCAGGGTATGTATTCGAGGCGCATCAATCGTCAGCATCGCTTCGTTTATGAGGTCATCGAGGGAGAGCTCGAAGAAGGCGGTGTTGCATACGAGGGAATCGTGAGGGTCCTCAGCATGTGGACGCATTACGAATCCTTCTAGCAGATATGCATCCGGACGGGGTGCAAGGGATATCTTGTCGATACCTGTCTCGCGGCGCAGGACAGATTCTCGTCGGCAGTTGATCATTTCCGGATCATGCGCACGGCGGCGCGCGCGGATAGAAGCATCGGTCGCTCTATAATGCCTTTCATGAAAAAACGGACGATAGGCATAGCATCAACGCTCGTAGGGGCGGCGCTCTGGGGATTCTCGGGCACATGCTCGCAGTTCCTGCTGGAGAGCTATGCCATATCGAGCTTGTTCATCACGATGGTTCGCATGTTGGGCGCGGGTGTTCTGTTCCTGGCGGTTATCGCGGTTCGTTATCGTGCGCAGGCGCGGGGGATGCTGGCCGACCGCCATGCGCGACGGCGCCTTCTGCTCTTCGGCATCGCGGGCCTATATCTTTGCCAGCTCACCTACGTGATCGCCATCGGATATACGAATGCAGGCACGGCGACGGTCATGCAGAGCCTCAATATCGTCATGATCATGATCGCGAGCTGCATGCTTGCGAGGCGCCTTCCTCGAAGGCCCGAGGTGGCAGGGCTTGTGCTGGCGATCGTCGCGACCGCAGTCATCGCCACGCAGGGCGACCTTGGGACGCTGTCGCTTTCAGGTGCGGCGTTGTTCTGGGGTTTCGCCACTGCGGCGACGGCCGCTGCATATTCTATGCTGTCGACGCCTTTGAGCTGTAGGTGGGGAAGCTTCGTCACGACGGGGTTGGGCATGTTCGCGGGCGGCGTCGCCGGCGCTGCGGTGTGGATAGCGGCCTTCTTCGTCCCTGGGATCGATACCGTCGCAAGCGCGGGCAACGCCATGGGAACCGCGCTCATCTCGCAGCTCGACGTTGCAGGCGTCGCGGTACTTGCGGTCATCGTCGTCGTCGGAACCTTCGCGGCGTTCTTCCTGTACCTGCACGGTATAGCTCTGGTGGGAGCGGTGCAGGGAAGCCAGCTGGGAGCCATCGAGCCCGTAAGCGCCACTGTGTGCTCGGCCGTGCTCGTGGGAACGTCGTTTTCGTCGTGGGATTGGATCGGCCTTGCGCTTATGGTAGGCACTATCCTGCTCGTGGCGGCGGGGAAGGGCGACGTGTCTAAGATCGATGCGCCCGAGCCCGCTATCTCTGCGGGAGAATACGGGTCCGACGAAGCATAGCGGGATTGCCGGGCTGGCTGCGTGCGATCACTCACCTTCATCGTTCCAGTCGGAAGACGGCATTGCGACGCCCTCGGCATTCAACTCAGCATGGTAGGCCTTGGCAGAGAGCGCTTCATACGAAGGTTTTCCACGTGCAGGTCGAACGGCGGTTAACTGCAACATAATAGATGCTTTCGGCATCGGTAAGATACCGAAAGCATTTCCTTGCGCGCTTTATTCCTCCGACGCATGCCCACGCCATGCCTTCACCTGTTCGAGACGTTCCTTGAGCCAGGATTCCCGTCCCTCTTCGGTAGGTTGGTAGTATGTGCGGCCCGCAAGCGAATCGGGCAGGCATCGCATGCCGGCGGCCACCTTGTGCTCTTCATGATGGGCAAGCTTGTACCCCTTGCCGTAGCCGAGGTCTTTCATAAGGCGCGTCGGCGCGTTGCGGATGACGAGCGGGACCGGCTCGGCCATGGTGGTCAGAGCATCCTTTTTGGCATGCTCGTAGGCGATATAGCTGCTGTTTGATTTTGGCGCGAGGGACAGGTAGATGACGGCTTCCGACAGATGCACGCTGCATTCGGGCATGCCTATGAAGTGGCAGGCGTGGAAAGCGTTCACGGCGACGTTGAGGGCGTTCGTGTCGGCGAGCCCGATGTCTTCCGCGGCGAAGCGCGTGATGCGTCGCGCGATGTAGAGCGGGTCTTCGCCGCTTTCGAGCATGCGCGCAAGCCAGTAGACGGCGGCATCCGGGTCGGAATTCCGCATGGATTTGTGCAGCGCCGAGATAATGTTGTAGTGCTCGTCGCCATCCTTGTCATAAAGAAGCCGTCTGTTCGACGTGCATTGCGCAACGGTATCGGACGTGACCGCGATGATGCCGTCCTGCTCGTCGCCGTTGAGGGTCGCCATTTCCAGCGTGGACAGCGCGCTGCGGGCATCGCCGTTGGAGAAGAGGGCGATTGCGTGCAGCAGGTCGTCTTCGATGCGCACATCGGCGTCGCCGAATCCACGCTCATCGGAAAGTGCCCGCTCGAGAAGCTTGACGACATCGTTTTCAGTGAGCGCCTTGAGCACGAACACCTTGCAGCGCGACAGGAGCGCTCCGTTCACCTCGAACGAAGGGTTTTCCGTCGTGGCGCCGATGAGCGTTATGGCGCCCTTTTCCACGAAGGGGAGGAAGGCGTCCTGCTGGGCCTTGTTGAAGCGATGGATCTCATCCACGAAGACGATCGTACGCCTTCCCAGGCCGCGATGCGCGTCCGCTTCCTGCATGATTGTGCGTATTTCTTTAATGCCGCTGGTCACGGCTGAAAAATCTATGAACCGGGCTTCGGTCTGATCTGCGACGACTCGGGCGATCGTGGTTTTGCCGACACCGGGAGGCCCCCAGAAGATCATGGAGGATACCTGGTCGGATTCGATGATGCGCCTCAGCACCTTGCCAGGGCCGATCAGATGCTGCTGTCCGACGACCTCATCGAGCGAGCGCGGGCGCAGTCGTGCGGCGAGCGGGCGTGTCGCATCGACCTGTGCGTCGAAAAGGGAGTCCTGTTCGGCGGGAGAGGGTTTCATGGCATTTCCTTAATACGAACGAATGTACGTATTATAGCATGCCGTGGAATGCAGGACGTTCGAGGGCCGGTCAACGTTCCTTTGACTTCTGGCCTATATGTCGCCGGCGTCGATCAGGGAAGCTCGTATTGCGTTCCGTATTATTCCAATCCCGGCTCGTCGGTCGGCTTGGCTGTCGGTTCAGGCGTGTATGTCGCGAAGGAGATTCTCGGGAACTAATCGGGCGGATCGTGGCGGCTTCGGCTGTGTAGCGAATGCTGCGTATGTGCAATGAAGGGAACGGCTGTCGTCTGTGCGCTGCGCATACGACGGCCGTTCGTCTTTGAACGAACCGATCGGTCGCGATTCGGTTGGTTCAGAGTCATCGGCCTCATGCTGTTCTCATGCCCTTGGACGGTCTTTGCAGGATCTCTCGTCTCCAGTCGCAGGATCGTCGCGTTGCCATTCGGGCGTACTGGCGATCCTGCTTCCCGATTAACCGGCGAGCGGCTGGAGAAAGTGCTCAAGAAGGCGTATGTTCGATGTGAGGGATGCAAAGGAGTTTTGACCGAGGGTTCCGAAGGGAGAGACGATCATGAGCAGTCCTATCGACTATTGGAACGAGAGCACGAACGCCGCGAAGGGCAAACCCTCCAAGCTGGCATTGATTGCGTCGTATCTGGTCATCTGGATCGCAGCGATCGTCGTGTTCTGGGCCTTCGCCATAACGTACGCCGAAGGCGCTATGGGGTACTCGCTCGTGTTCTTCTGGATCATCCTCCCGGCGACCACCTTGGTCGTCTCGTTCCTGATCGGCAGGAACGACTATTGGGGAAGAGGGAAATGGGTTTTCAGCATCGGATTCGGCGTCATGTACATGCTCGCGGAGTACGCCACGTTCAGCATGGCGAACAATCTCGCGTTCGGCAAGGTGAACATGCCGGAGGCTTCCATGGTGCCTGCGGGTGCCGCGATCTCTCTGGTCGGCATGGCGCTCGGGTATCTGGTCTTCGCTATCAGAAGGAGGAGCCAACGCCGATCATGAGCATGGTCGGAGGATATCTTTAAGCTACGTTCAAGCGAGTCGATCGCTCCGGGCATCCGTCTTGCGCGCGAACAGATGATCGGCTGCGACAGCCTTATGGTGAAGCATGCGCTGATCGAATTCGGCTCACTCTCCACCCGTTTTCCTGCACGTCCTATGCATCGCATCATCGACCATGCTATATTTGCGTGAACATACTATTCTCAATAAAGGATAGTAACCAATGGACGGCAGATGGGACGTATCACCCGCGCAACGAGGTGCGTAGTGAAGAAGAGAAGCCGACTTGTCTATGGGAGCACGCTTGTCGTGCTGTCTGCCATCCTCGTCGCCGTTGCGCTGTACTCGTTCACGCTCGGCCATTACGACATGACGGTCGGCGAGGTCCTCCAGGTGACGTCGAATCAGCTCTTCGGCACCTCCTACGACGTGGCACCGGCCATCGTCACGGTCATCACACAGGTCCGGTTTCCCCGCATCATCGGCGCCATCGTCATCGGGGCCGCGCTCTCGTTGGCGGGCGCGAGCTTTCAAGGGCTGTTCAAGAACCCGATGGTCTCGCCCGATCTGCTCGGCGCGTCGGCCGGCGCCGGGTGCGGCGCATGCTACGCGCTTCTGCTCGGCCTCAACGCGTTCTTCGTGCAGGCCTCGGCCTTCGCCGTCGGCATCGTCGCGGTCATGCTCACCTACGCGGTGGGCAAGACGGTCAGTCGCGGCAACGACATGACGCTCAGCCTCGTTCTTTCCGGCATGGTGGTCTCGGCTTTGTTCCAGGCGTTCATATCCATCACGAAATATGTCGCGGATCCCGACGATACCCTGCCTTCGATCACCTATTGGCTGATGGGCGGGCTTTCGGGCACCAAACCCGACGACCTGCCCATGCTGGTCGTTCCCTTCCTGATCGGCGTCGTTCCCATGTTGCTGCTTCGCTATCAGGTCAACGTCCTCTCGTTCGGCGACGAGGAAGCTCGGGCGCTCGGCGTGAATACGGCGTTCATCAGAGCGTTGTTCATCGGTTGCGCGACGTTGATCACGGCCGCCTCCGTCGCTGCGGCGGGGATGGTCGGCTGGGTGGGCCTTGTCATCCCGCATCTTTCCCGCATGATCGTCGGGCCCAACTACCGGCAGCTGCTCCCGGCGTCCCTGCTGATCGGTGCGATTTTCCTGCTCGTGATCGACGATGTATGCCGCTGCCTGCTTTCCCTGGAAATTCCCCTTTCGGTCGCGACCGCGATCATCGGCGCCCCGTTCTTCATCTATCTGCTGATCAAGGGAAAAAGGACGTGGGCCTGATGGAGCTCGAGGTTCGCAATCTGTCGGTAGGTTACGCTCGAGAGCCTATCCTCGAAGGCATCTCGTTTTCCGTGTCCGGGGGAGAAACGCTCTGTCTGCTCGGCCCGAACGGCGTCGGCAAGACCACGCTCTTTCGCGGCATGCTGGGATTTCTCAAGCCGCTCGCCGGGTCGATCTCGATAGACGGCCGCGATATGGGTGCCATGACGGTGCGCGAGATCGCGCGGCAGGTAGGATACGTTCCTCAAAGCCACACTCCGCCGTTCGCCTATTCGGTGATCGATGTCGTGACTATGGGGCGCGTGGCCCGCATAGGCGCCATGGCCTCGCCGTCCGCAACGGACACGGCATATGCCCGCTCGTGTCTCGAGCATCTCGGAATAGATTTCTTAGCCGACAAGCTCTACACCCGGATTTCCGGAGGCGAACGGCAAATGGTGCTGATCGCCCGCGCCCTCGCGCAGCAGCCGAGCATCCTGATCATGGACGAACCCACGGCAAGCCTCGATTACGGGAACCAGGTGAAGGTTCTCAGGCAGATCTCCCGTCTTACCGACGAAGGCCTTGCCGTCGTCATGACGTCGCATTTTCCCGACCATGCCTTTCTCGCGTCGAGCAAAGTAGGGCTGATCACCCGCAAGAACGTGACGTTCGGCGCGCCCGACGACGTGGTGACCGAGCGATCGCTGCGCGAAACGTACGGCGTGGATGTGCGGATCATCGAAGAAAACCTCGACGACATCGGTCTTCTGAAAAGCTGCGTGCCCGTCGTCCGTTACCGGAACGATCCGGCTTGAACGGACGATCGCGTTCATTAAGGGATATCGGCCGAAACGGCGGCCTGTCCGAAGGCGCTTCGGGAGAGGAGCGAAAGGAAGGGAAAGGAAGGGAAAGGAAGGGAAAGGAAAGGACGATGAAGAGAAAAGGATTGACAGCGGCGGTTCTCGCGCTCATGTTGGCGCTCGGCATGCTGACGGGATGTGCGAACTCCGCTGCAAGCGATTCAGATCAGGCGCCTAGCGGGCAGCAAGGCGCATCGACCGCGCACGCGACGGAGCGCACCATCACGGACATGGCGGGACGCGAAGTCACCATTCCGACCGAAGTCAAGGGCGTGTACTGCGCGGTGCCGACAGGGGAGGCGACAGTCGCAACCCTTGCTCCGGACAAGCTGATCGGCTGGGTGAACGAGCCGTCCGAGGAGGCTCTGCGATACCTTCCGGAGAACTTCGCCAAGCTGCCCGTGGTCGGCGGCTGGATGGGCCAGAACGTGACCGCCAACATCGAAGACATCATTGCTCTTGATCCCGATGTGATCATCTACATGGGATCCGGCAAGTCCATCGGTTCGGACACCAGCATTCCCGACGATATCCAGACGCAGACCGGCATTCCTGTCGTGGTCGTCTCCAGCGACCTCGCCGATACGGCGACCGTGTATCGTCAGCTGGGCGATTGGCTTGACGAGGTCGACCGCGGCGAACAGCTGGCATCCTACTACGAGAAGCATTTCGCCGACATCACCTCCAAGCTCGACGCCGTTCCCGCATCCGAGCATCCGACGGTCTATTATGCCGAGAACACGGACGGTCTGGCCACCGACCCCGAAGGTTCGAGTCATACCGAGGTGCTTTCCTACGTGCACGTCATCAATGTCGCCGATGTCGAGATGAAGAAAGGCCAGGGTCGCACCGAAGTATCCATCGAGCAGGTCATCGAGTGGAATCCTCAGATCATCCTGTGCCATTCGGGGTTCGTCCTTGCCGACGATATCGTGTCGAACCCGCAATGGGCAGACATTCAGGCGGTGCAGAACGGGCGCGTCTACAATACGCCGGCGCAGCCTTTCAACTGGTTCGACCGCCCGCCGAATGCGATGCGCCTTCTGGGCATCGAATGGTTCGCCAAGGTGTGCTATCCGGACATCGATGTGGACGTCGACCAAGAGATCTCCGATTTCTTCAAGCTGTTCTACAACGTCGATCTGACCGACGAGCAGCTTGCGGAGCTTACGCAGCAGGAGACGATAAGCTTCACGGGCGCGAAGGCCTCTGCCTCTCGCTAGCTCGATCGCTCGGAGTCTGGGCGGATTGATCGGTTGCGGCCTGCCCGCCACCGTCATCGGTTCTCCCGCTGAAACGATCGGCACCGCCGCGCGCCTTTCGGATATGCGCGGCGGTGCAGGTTCCCATCGACGAAACCCCTGACGAAGGAGGGGGCAGATGATCGATGCTCGAAACGGTCCGAGCGATGGGGCATCGGCCGTCGAACGAAGGCTCATGCCGATTCCCGGCGTGTTCTACGGAGGCGGATGCTGCTACATGGCATGCCGCGGGCTTATGCTCGGCGGAATCAGCGATGTCCTGCTCATCTCGCATGGACCGGTAGGCTGCGCCTATTACGCGGGCATCAGCGGTTACGAAGGTCCCGGTCCGGGCGCAGGTGCGAACGCGAAGGAAGGCGCCGATGCGACGGCGGCATCCGTCGAGGTTCCCGCGTTCGCGGCGCGCACATTCGTCACCTGCATGGATGAGTCGGACATCGTGTTCGGAGGGGAAGAGAAGCTCGCGAACGCCATCGACGAGGCAGCGGCCCGCTACCATCCGGAAGCGATAGCGGTGTGCGCCACCTGTCCGGTCGGCATCATCGGCGACGATATCGAGCAAGTGGCGCGTGATGCCGCCATCCGCCATGGAATCGACGTGCTCGCGCTGTCATGCGAGGGATTCAAACGCGAGCCCGGCTGGCTTATAGGGGGAAGGCGCATATTCGAGGAATGGGTGGGGCGGGAAACGCGCCCGCGCGGACCCTATCCCATCCATTACATGAGCGAATCGGCCCGTTTCGGGAACGGCGTCGCTTCCTCCCTGCTCGAGCAGGTCGGTTACGATGTCGTATGTTCGCTGATGGGCACCACCACCTATGAGGACATCCGTGCAAGCCAGGATGCGCGCCTTATCGTGCTGGATTCGGGCAAGGCGATAGACGCCGTTCCTCAGATGTATGGCGAACGGTATGGAACGGGATTCATGCGCGTGTCGTTCACGGGCCTCGGCAACATCGCGAGATCGCTTCGCGCCATGGCGCGCTCTTTCGGGTCGGAGGAGCTTGATCTCAAGACCGAGCAGGTCATCGCGGCGTCGATGGAGCGCATCGCGCCTGCGCTCGAGAGGGCGCGGGAACGCTACGCCGGACGCATCGCGGTCATATTCGAAGATATCTTCCGGAGCGATGCCTTCGCCACCATGGCTCTTGAACTGGGTATGGATGTGATCATGATCGCTCCTGATTATGCTGCGCAGCACTATACGGACCAAGGATTCTGCATGAACGTCCCCGTCGCGTTGGCCGGAAGGATCGCCTGTTCGGGGTTTCCATCGGGCGAACGCAGAGCGTCGCTTCCGGGCTGCGAGCATGCGTTGCGTCCGGTATCTGCGCGAGATGCGGACTGGGTGCGCGCGACGTTTTCCTCGCGCGAAGTGACCGATACGCTTTCGATATTGAATCCTGATATATGCTTCGCCGGCGTAGAACAGCGGTTCGGCAGGATCCGTACGCCCATGCGCTCCGAGAAGTTCCTTTCCGACGAGCGCGGCACGGACTACGGAGGGTTCGAAGGGTTCATGAGCTTCGCCCGCGATCTGGCGATAGCATCCGAATTGGGGCATTGGCTGGATACGGAACCCTCATGGCTGACGGAGGGCAGGCAAGATGGATGATCCGGCGCGCAGGACAAGCGATGAATGCACGTTCGGCGATAGGCCCGATCGTCGCGATTTGACCATAGACCCCTTGAATCCTTGCATGTCGCTCGGCGCGATGTACGCGGCTTTCGGCATCCATCGAGCGATGCCGCTGTCGCACGGCGCATCAGGATGCGCGCGTTTTCAGCGAATGGAGATCGCGCGGCATTTTCAGCGCGTGCTGCACGTCCCGTCCACGATGCTCGACGATCGGGCGGCGATGTACGGGGGAGAAGACGACGTCCGCGAGGCGGTCGCGAACGTCTTCCGGCTGTACGACCCTGAAACCATCGTGCTGTTCACCACATGCCTTTCTGAAACGATCGGCGACGACATGCAGGGCATCGTCGACAGGCTGGATGTTCCTGAGGGGAAGCATGTGGTTTGGGTTTCGACGCCGAGCTACACCGGTTCGCATCTTGCAGGGTACGGCGCGTGCGTCGCGGCGATGATCGGTCAGTTGGCGCGTTCCTTGCGCCAGGAAGCGCCGCTAGTGCGGCTCGATGCCCATCCTGCGCGGTCGGATGCATGGCCTTCGCAGTCCGAGGTGCATTCCCCATGTTCGGAAACGTGGTCCGATCGGGGCGATGCCGACAGCGGAGGCGTGAATGCGTGCGGGCTGCATGGCGACAGGGCGCTCCTGGTGCCCGGGTGGTGCGATCCGGCGGACGTCGAAGCCATCGAGGAGCTGGTCGCTCCGTTCTTCACAGATACGCTTGTGTTGCCTGATATACGCGACGTGTATGACGTGCGACCCTCGGATGCGGCCGATGTCTACCCTCCGGGAGGGACGCCGCTGCGCAGGATCGAAGAAGTCGCATCGTGCGGATTCGGGTTGTTCGTCGGCATCGAGGCGACCGAAGCGGCGGCGCGTGCCTTCGAAGAAGCGTCGCCGCTTGCCCGTATCGTGCGATCCGCGCTTCCCATAGGCGTCACGGCCTCTGACGCGATCGTGAAGGCGGCCCATGAGATATCGGGACGCGTGGTGCCGGGCCGTATCGCCGAGCAGCGTCGCCGGGCGGTCGAAGCCCTGATGTCGCAGGCCGATCTGCTCTATGGCAAGCGTGCCATGGTGATATGCGATGCTGACGCGGCATGCGGCTTGGCGGGGCTCTTGGTGGATGCGGGAATGGTGCCCGCTTGCGTCGTGGCGGGCGATACCGCCTCCGATTTCGAGGAACGTCTGCAGGGGTGCATCGCCTCTGCGTCGGAGGAGCGAAGCGCCGCAAACGCCTTGCCATGCGCAGTGCTTGCTTCTTCCGATCGGCTCGATGCGGAGGAGTGGCTGGCGGCGCATCCCGTGGATATCATCCTGGGCGACAGCAGGAACAAGCGTTTGGCGGCGCGCGCGGGCGTTCCTTTGGTGAGGGTGGGGTTTCCCAATACGGATCGGCCGCTTTCTTTCATCGATTCGTACATGGGGTATCGTGGGACGATTCGTCTGCTGCGCGACATCGCCGGTGCGCTCATCGAAGCGGAAGAAGCTTCGCTCGAACCGCATGAGCTCCCGATTGCACGCTATTTCTAAGAGAGAGACGTTATGGATAACGCGAACGGGCGGTCCGGCTCCAACTTGCGCCGAGAAATTGACGTGCTACAGGAAATCAACCTGCATCAGGGCAGTGGCCCGCGACCGATATCCGACCCGCGTCAGGATATCGGTTTTCGACGGGGGACCTACCCCCATCAGGGTCGAGTCACCGCACTGCGCCAGGTGGCGTTCTATGGGAAGGGCGGGATCGGCAAATCGACCGTAAGCCAGAACATGGCGGCCGCCCTGGCGTCCGCCGGTCGAAAGGTGATGGTGGTCGGGTGCGATCCGAAAGCCGACTGCACGTCGATGCTTACCGGGGAGTTCTTGAACGATACGGTGCTTGATCAGGTGCGCGCGCTTTCTCGAGGATCCCGTCTCGAAGAAGGCGTCGACGACGTGGTGAAGATGGGATTCGCGGGCATAGCATGCATAGAGGCCGGTGGCCCCGAGCCGGGCGTGGGGTGCGCGGGTCGCGGGATAATCGCGGCGATCGACCTCATCAAACGCAAAGGCTTGATCGACGACTCGCTTGACTTCGTCTTCTACGATGTTCTCGGCGATGTCGTGTGCGGTGGGTTCGCGATGCCGATCCGTCAGGGGTTCGCCCGCGAGATATATCTCGTGACCAGCGGCGAGATGATGTCGCTGTATGCGGCGAACAATATCTGCAAGGGCGTGCGCCGCTACGCCTCGTCGGGGCAGGCGCGCATCGGGGGGATCATCTGCAACTGCCGCAATGTCGAGCGTGAGGTGGATTTGGTGAGCGGGTTCGCCAAGGCGATCGGGTGTCCTGTGCTCGGTGTCGTGCCGCGAGACGCGCTTGTGCAAAAAGCGGAGGCCCATCAGAAGACGGTCGTGGAGCATGCTCCGGAAAGCAGTCAGGCGCAGGCGTATCGGACGCTCGTGCAGGCGCTCGAGGATAACGAGATGTTCGTCGTGCCCGACCCGCTGTCGCGCGAGGCGCTTCGCGACCTGGTGCTTCGATACGGTGATTAGCCCGGTGCGGCGGAGTATCTTCGGTCGGCCTAGATGCTTCATCGTTCAGACGCTTTTCAGCTTGATCGGCTATCGTCTCCGGTATCAGGCGGAAACGCGAACGGGGGCACGACCATGAAGAAACATCTTATAGAAATCGCAGGCCTTATGGCTGCGCTGGCGTTCTCGCTCGTCGGCTGCGCAGGTGAGACGGACGCGCAGGGCGAACGCGCCGGCGCCGATGCCGCGGCCGGCACGCAGGCCGGCACGTCGGCCGAGGCCGCGACGACGGCCGCCGCAGCGCTCGACCTTTCGTCGCAAAGGTTCGCCGACGCGGATATCTCCACGCAGAGCTCTTACGAGGATTCCACCGACGGCGGACATGCCATAACCGCTGATGGCGAATCCGCAGGCTATTCGAACGCCTCGGTCGGGAAGACCGGCGATTCCGACGGCGACGAGGCCGACTTCTACGGCGAGAATGCCGCCGTCTTCGCCACGAACGGCGCGACGCTCGACTTGAGCGACCTCATCGCGACCACCGACGGCACGCATGCGAACGGCGTGTTCTCGTACGGCGACGGCACGACGGTAAACGTCTCGCATTCGATCATCCGCACCGCCGGGAACTGCTCAGGCGGCCTTATGACCACCGGCGGCGGCATCATGAACGCGACCGACGTGACCGCCGAGACGCAGGGGAATTCGTCCGCCGCGATCCGCTCCGACCGCGGCGGTGGCGACGTCAACGTGACCGGCGGATACTACACCACTGCAGGCACCGGTTCCCCCGCGATCTATTCTACGGCCGACATCTCGGTGCAGGGCGCCTATCTGCAGTCGAGCGCTTCCCAGGGCGTGGTGGTGGAAGGCAAGAACTCCGTCGCTCTCACCGATTGCCAGCTCATCGCATCGAACACCACGAAGAACAGCGATAAGTCCGATTATTATCAAGCGGTCATGATCTATCAGTCCATGTCGGGCGATGCGGATTCGGGAACCTCGTCGTTCTCGATGGACGGCGGCACGCTCACGAACGAGAACGGCGACGTCTTCTTCGTCAACAACACGTTGTGCCGGATCGATCTCACGGATGCCGCGATCACGAACGACGATGCGTCCGGGGTCTTCCTGCGCGCGGCGGCGGCCGGCTGGGGCACGCAGGGCAGCAACGGCGGGAACGTCACGCTGAACGCGTCGAGCCAGGCCATCGACGGGGATATGCTCGTCGACGACGTCTCGGCGCTCAACCTGTACCTGCAGGACGGATCCTCGTTCTCCGGGGCCGTCAACCCTTCGGGCCAGGAAGGCGACGTGTACGTCGAGCTCGACGCGAACAGCACGTGGACGCTTACCGGCGACTCCTACGTCACGAGCCTTACCTGCGTGCCGGGCAGCATCGATCTGAACGGCCATACGCTCTATGTGAATGGCGTTGCATACGACGGCGCAAGCGCGAGCGCGGGGGAGGCTGTCGACATGTCGGCGAGCGCGTGAGGAAGCGCTTGAATTCGCTTGGAAGAGGTCCGTCCCGTCAGCGGTTCTCGTCCGCTACGCGCCGATAGACCTTCGTATCGGCATAGATCTGGTCCTTCAGCGGGTTCAGCTTCCGTGCGCGCACGCGATGGAGCTGGTAGGCCGCCACAGCCGCGTTCGATGCTAGGGCGACGAGGCTCACGATGAAGAATGCCGTGGGGTTGTGGGTCGTCGGGATGGGCGCCAGCACGTCGGCGAACTGGGGCACGGTCATGACGAACATGATCCAGAGCGCCAGCGTCTGGGCGCGGTGCTGCAGCCATGCGCCGCGCTTGATGAAGAACGTGGGGATGGTGCATGCGAGCAGCAGCGCCAAACCGCAATAGGCCGAATGGTCGGAGATGCAGTTGTAGGTGTAGGCGAAGTTCCAAAGGTCGTAGGCGATGATCCATGCCCAGATCATATCGGGCCAGATCATATCCTTAGAACGATCCTTCGAGATGAAGATGCCGAACCACCCGCAGATCGTCACGATGTTCAGGATGCCGGCGATGCCGTTCATGATGTTCCACGGCCCCGAGATGGTCCACAGGTTCTCGACCAGGCCGCCTTCCCAAAGGCCGAATCCGTACACCTGGAAATCCCTGATCACCGCCTCGGCGATGTTGAGGGCAAGGATGAACGGCGGGAAGCAGAGCGCCCATCTCTTTTCGTACAGATGGTGCGTCGCACCGTCCGCGCCTTGCCACTTCACGAAGCGCAGGGCCATGAAACCGAGGCAGCCGGCAAGGGCGGAGTAGGTCTTGACCCAGTTGAACCAGGTGCCGGTGCCGTATTCGTTGCCGGGGGCGGCGGTTTGGGGCCAGACGAACAGGGTGAGCACGATCGGGACGACGGCGAACAGGGCCAGTCCGCACCAGGGCTTCACGCGGCCGAGTTCGTTGAAGGCCATCAGCGCGAAAAGCACGAACACCCATATCGCCCAATAGATCGGGTCGGCTGCTTGATAGAGGATTCCCATCGTTGCTCCTCGAATGCTTCTTCTGCCACGTTTCTTGAGACGTGGCATCCACCGCTTCCAACGCAGCGGCCGCGCTCTTCGCCTCCGACGGCGAATGGGAATAGGGGACGCGTAAGGGTCGATGGTCTTGTCGGCGCAAAGGCCGATGTCTTACCGGGATGCCTTCGATGCCGCGCCGGCTTGGACGCCCGCGGCCGCGGCCTGCGCGGGCGCGGATGCCGTGGGATCCACCGGATCGCCGTAGTCGTCGATGAGGCCCTTCTCGCGTCCGATGAGGTATGCCTCGCGGGCTTTGCGGCGGCGGAAGGAGATATCGGCCTTGCCCGCATGGAGCTGGTAGCAGTACCAGAACACGAACGGCAGGCCGATGATGCCGTTGAACATACCCCACCAATACATCACGTCGGGATTGAACCAGGCGGCGCTGTTCATGATGGTGGGGAAGAGCAGCGGGAAGCAGCTGCGCAGCAGCAGGTGGATGCCGAGCGTGTAGATACGTCCTGTGATGTAGAGCTCAGGCTGGCGTTTGATCAGGGGGTACAGCTCGGCCGCCGCAAGAATGCAGCACGTGCTGGCGAAGAACTCGTGGCCTTCGGCGTAGACGAAGCAGGCGTTCCACGTGGTGTAGAGGAAGTTCCACATGGGAACCGTATAGGCGATGATCTCGCCGTAATGGGCGGTGTCGTATTTCCAGTATTTGTCGCCGAAAGGCATGGTGATGCAGAGGATGAGGCCTGCCAGGCCGTTCATGTAGTTGCCCATTTCCACGTCGCGCAGCGTGGCTTCGGCGATGTTGCAGAACACGATGCCGTAGAGCGTCCATCGAACCCAGCGCTTGCGCATGAGCCGCCAGAACGGCGTGTCCTTCTGCTCCACGGCGGCGAAGCGCCCGATGCCTGCATAGATGAGCGGAAGGATGACTGAAAGGTTCTTCGCCCAGCGGAACCAGTCGTCGGAAGGTATGTTCATGATCCAGAAGGGGACCGTGGCGAGCGAAACCACCCAGAACCACATGGACGTGCGGTAATGGCGGCGCATGAACTCCGTGAAGAGCATGAGGAGCGTGGTGTAGACCGCCATGGATACGGGAGTGACCCAAACGGGAACCGTCATGCCATACCTCCTTGATGAGACATTTTCCCAAGTCAGGATGGTGAAATTACCCGGAGTGTAGCATCATGGAATATAATATGATTTCACAAAAGACTCTTGTATGTGCAATACCATCGAAGAGCTTCCGGATCACGCGTAGAAGAAGGCGCTCGAACCTGCAGGCTATTGGGTCTTGCGGAAGATCTCCAGGTCGCGGTAGAGAAGCACTCTCACGTGGACGAAGACGTATGAAAGAGAAGGGACGGTCATGGCGACGATACGGCGCTATGGAGAGCGAACGCCGCAGGAGGCTGCCGCACATGTACGCAGGCATCGGGAGAATCTTGCCGAAACGCGGCGTCTTCAAGGCACGCCCGGCGTGATCGCAGCGACTGCCCGGGCGCTCTTCGAGCGCGACGGCGTTCGGAAGACCACGGTGACGGCCATCGCGCGTGAGGCGAACGTGACCCGCGAGCTTGCGTACTACCACTTCGGCAATAAGAACGGGATCATCGAGGCGGTGCTCGACGATTATGCGGAAGACCTGGTGGAAAGCGTTATCGCATGGAATGAATCACGCGCGTTCGGCGATACGGCCGGCTCTTTGCGCACCTGCGTCCATACGTTCCGCTATGCCCTCTACGATGCGGACGGGGAACCGCGACCGATGATTTCCGTGCTCGAAGAGCTCGGGGTGCGCGATGCGTTCGACGTGCGTGCGACGGTGGAGACGGTGGACTGCCTGAACGATCATATCGTTGCGGAGTACGCGGCGTATCATCAGATCGAGATACACCTGGTATACGAGATGTTCTGCTTGGTGATATTCGGCCTGGTGGGGCTCGTGAAGGTGAAGCCGACCATCTGCGACGAAGACCTCATGAAAGTGGTCGAGCAGGCCCTGCGTCTGGATATGGAGCCCGTGGCGCCGAGGGATCGGGAGACGAACAGGCGGTTGGAATTGTAGGGCAGGCGTCTCGCTTCGACGTGTCTGGCTGCTCGCATGGCCTTGCCGGTTTCGCGTGGCGCGACGTCCCATCTTTTATTCCATGCGACGGCTCGGATATCTGGACTTCATTTCAGAATTACCCTACATTTAAATATAATTATATCAATGTAGGGTAAAGGAGGAGCAATGTCGATATTAGAGGAAGTGCTCATGGAGGAATACGATCGTTCCCTGCGCATATCCCGCGCCATGGAGGCGGAAAATGACTCGCTTCCCCGCGGCAGCGTGCGTAAACGCATGATCGGCGGCCGCCCTTACTATTATTTGCAGTACCGCGATGGAGTCCATGTGAAAAGCGAATACGTGAAGGCGGTGGATGTCGACTCCGTTGCTCAAGGCATAGCTCGACGCAAAGAGAACGAAGCGGCCTTGAAGGAACAGGCAAAGAGTCGTCGCCAAATAGTGAAAGCATTAGGAAGGGGGTATGTCGATGAGCATTCAAGAGCATGAGTTCGCTCGATTCATTAAGCTTCTGGATGCCACGGGCTGTCTCAAGCATGTCATCTTGGTCGGCTCATGGGCAGAGTACTTATTTCGCAAGCTTGGCATACTGGAAGGATTCGAGCCGAACATCAGAACCTTGGACGTTGATTTCTTGGTACGTAATGCGCGAAAGCCTGCAGAGCCCATACATCTTGCTTCAGCTGCACGAAATGCAGGGTATATTGTCGAATCGGACAGATTGACCGGCACCACCAAGATAATGGACCGTTCAGGTTTGGAGATGGAGTTTCTTATCGGCAAGATGGGGGCCGGTGCGGAATCCTCCCTGGAGACCAATATCGGCGTTTCGGCCCAAAGTCTTTGGCATATGGATATTCTCTCTCGAAACACTGTCGAGGTCAGCTATCTGGGCATGACCTTGCTCGTGCCATCGCCGGAGGCCTATGCGGTGCATAAGATGGTTATCAACAAGGAACGCAAAGGCAAGCAGGAAAAGGACGCTGAAGCAGCGAGGATCATTTGGCCCCATCTCAATAAGGATGAAATCGATCGAATCAGGCGCTCACTTACGAAGAAAGAAGACGCCGCAGTATGTGTTTTCATGAAAGAGGTCTTAGGGTTTTAGGGTGCGTTCACGCTCTCGGAACTCCTTCTCACTTCTTCGAGCCTAAATTCATACCCTATCCCTTGGTTGAAATATTCTGAAATAGGAATATATAATTCGTTTCTATGCGTGCCGCATGTGCGGAAACGAGCGCATGGACGGCGTCGGCTATGTGTCGGAGGGGCACATGGCAGGGAGGCGCGCGGCCGATCGCCGTGCGTTCGAACTGCGCAAATCAAGGAAGGAACTACATTGAACACGAATGCAAGCAACCTGTCCCGTCGCAACTTCTTGAAGCTTTCCGGCGTTTTCGGAGCATCGGCTGCTCTCTTCGCCGTCACGGGGTGCGGACGTGACGGCGGATCTGCATCGAGCGATGCCGCATCGGACTCATCCGCTTCGGATGCGGAAATGAAAACAGCTGCCGATCTGTCCGGCAAGACGCTCAATATCTATTGCGGCGCCGGCATGACCGAACCGTTCAAGAAGATCGCCCAAGACTTCCAGGACGAAACAGGCTGCACGATGAACGTGACCTATGCGAATGCGGCCCAGATCCAGACCCAGATCAATGAGTCGGAATCGGGTGATCTGTGGATCGCCGGCTCGGGCGAGGAAGCCAAGCGCGTGGCCGACGCGACGACGAAATCCACTGATCTGGTGAAGCATATTCCCGTGCTCGTCGTCCCCTCGTCCAACCCCAAGGACGTCCATGCGCTCGCCGATCTTGGAAACGTCGACAGCCTTCTGATCGGCGATCCTGAATCCGTGGCGATCGGCAAGGTCGCGAAGAAGGCCCTGAGCGATGCCGGACTATGGGATTCTTTGCAAGACAAGATCACCACGACCACCACGGCTCCTCAGATCGCCACCGCGCTTGCATCCGATCAGGGCGACGCGGGCATCGTGTGGAAAGAGAACATGGTCGATGGCGTCGTGTCCGTCGCGGATGACGAGATGAGCGCATACACTAAGACCATTCTGGCCGTCGAGCTTTCCTATACGCAGGACCAGGAAACGCTCGATGCGTTCATGAGCTATTTGGGCAGCGACGCGGCCAAGGCCGTCTGGACGGCAGCCGGCTACGAAATCGCATAGCGCGCGCCGCCGCTTCGCACCATGAAGGGCGTATCGAAACCCACGCGTCGGTCGCGCGAGGTCTTCTCGCTGGTATGCGGCGCCGCCGCATTGGTCGTGCTGCTCTTCGTGGGTGCGACGGTGGCGACGATCGCCGTGAGCGGCATCACGCACTTCCACGAGGCCGTATCCTCCGACGAAGTGATGTTCTCGCTGCGCATGAGCGTCGTGACGTCGACGATATCCACGACGATATGCCTTCTGCTCGCACTGCCCGCAGGCTATGCCCTCACGCACGTGCGCTTTCCTGGGCGACGTGCGATGGAGGTGCTGATGGAGCTCACCCTGTCGCTGCCTTATATCGTGCTGGGCTTCGCCTTGCTGGTGATGTTCTCTTCGCCTGCGGGCAAGGCGCTTGCGCATGCAGGGTTTTCCGTGGTGTTCCAACCTGCGGGCATCGTGTTCGCGCAGATGATCGTGAACCTGCCGTTTTCCCTGCGCATGGTGCGCACGGCAATGGCCGATGTGAATCCGCGCATGGAATTCGTCGCACGCACGCTGGGTGCGTCTCCGTTCGATACGTTCAGAACCATCACGCTGCCCTTGTGCCGCAATGCCGTCATCTCGGCATTCGTTCTTACCTGGGCGCGTGGCATGGGCGAGTTCGGTGCGACGCTGATGCTCGTAGGCGTCACGCGCATGCGCACCGAAACGCTTCCTGGGTCGATCTATCTGAGCATTTCCACCGGCAATACCGACACGGCCATGGCGACGGCGATGATCATGCTCCTTGTGAGTGCGGCGACCCTCGTGCTTGCCAATGTTTTGAACGGGCCGTCGCATGCGACGCGAGTGGGAGGCGATGCCTGATGGGCATGCGCGTGGACGTCGAGGATCTCGTGGTTCGTCGCGGTACGTTCGCCTTGCGCGTGCCGCATCTTGCGATAGAGGCAGGCGAGGCGTTCGCCGTGCTGGGCGCGACCGGTTCGGGCAAGACCGTGCTCATGGAAACGATCGCCGGCGCATTCGAGGACTATAAGGGTCGCGTGCTGTTGGACGGATGTGACGCACGCGATATCGCGGTCCAAGACCGGGGCATCGGCATCCTCTATCAGGACTACGTCCTTTTCCCCCACATGACGGTGGGCGATAACGTCGCATACGGGCTGAGATGTGCGCACGTAGGCGCGGACGAGGAACGACGTCGCGTCGGGGATATGCTCGAAGCATTCGGCATCGGGGGCCTGGCGGATAAGATGCCCGGCGTGATCAGCGGCGGCGAATCGCAGCGCGCCGCGCTTGCACGCGCGCTCGTGCTAAGGCCCCGTCTTCTTATTCTGGACGAGCCGTTCTCGGCGCTCGATCCCACGACGAAGGCGCGCATGCACGATCTGCTGCGCATGGTGCATCGGGATTTCGATTGCACGATCGTGTTCGTCACGCATGATTTCAACGAAGCGCAGCAGCTTGCGGATCGCGTGGGCATCGTGCTTGATGGCGGACTTAAGGCGGTCGTTGCGGCGGACGATCTGTTCGATGCGGCGCATGATGACGACGTATCGTCGTTTTTGGGAATGGACGGCTGAAGGAGGACGGCAATGCTTGTGATGGCCGATGCGCGCATCGACGCGCTTATCGCCGAAGACGTGCCTTATATCGATCTTACGACCGAGCTTCTGGGCATCGGGAAGAACCGGGGCCGCATGACCTACGTGACGCGCGAGGATTGCATTGTCGCCGGCACCGATGTGAATCGCAGGATCGCCCAGCGGCTGGGCCTTTCCGTCGAACAGGCGGTATGCGATGGCGCCCGTGCGTGCGCGGGAAGCGCGCTTATGGTCGTGAGCGGCCGTGCATCTTCGCTCCATGCGATGTGGAAGGTGGGGCAGAACGTCTACGACCACCTGTCGGCGGTGGCCACCAAGACGCGCGCCATGGTCGATGCCGCGCATGCGGCGAATCCGGCGTGCGAGATCCTGACCACGCGCAAGAGCCAGCCTGGCGCGAAGGATCTGCTCACGCTTGCCGTCATGGCGGGCGGAGCATGGCCGCATCGATTGGGCGTTTCCGAAACGGTGCTCATCTTCGCGCAGCACAGGGAGTTTCTCGGAGGATTCGAAGGGCTGCGTGCCGCGCTGCCCGCGATGCGCGCGAAGTGCGTGGAGAAGAAGATCTTCGTGGAAGCGTCGCCCGATGAGGCGCGCGTGCTCGTGCGCGGTGTCAGAGGCATGCCTCTGATAGACGGGGTCCAGCTCGACAAGGTCGAGGTTGCCGAGACGAGCGAATTGGTGCGCGAGCTGCGTGCGATCGATCCTCGTCTCACGATCATCGCTGCGGGCGGCATTGATGAGACGAATGCCGCCGCCTATGCGGCGACCGGCGTTGATGGGCTCGCCACGACGGCTCCGTTCAACGCGAAGCCGATCGATGTGGGCGTGCGCATGGAGCGTCTTGCGTAGCCGATCGGATGGCGGTGCCCGTCATCGAGTTCATCGTCCAGGTGAGCGCATTCGTCAGCACCGTGGCCTGGTTGATGAACGGAGGCGTGCGCAGGGCGCTTCGAACATATCTCCGAGCAGGAGGAGGGGATCCTGCTCGGAGGAGGACGTGCGGATCATGACGCGCTTGAACGCGTGCGTTCTAGAGAGGCCCGCACGTAAGGAGGCATGCGAACCATCCAGTCGGATCGTCCGTCATCCGACGAAGCGAGCCGTCCGGTCCGGCGGATCCGTCTACCCGACGAAGTTGGCCGCCTGATCGCCGGCGATACGGCCGAAGGTGTAGATGTCGGCCATGGAGCACGACCCGAGGCGGTTCGTGCCCATCTTGTGGCCGGCCACCTCGCCGGCGGCGTACAGGCCGGGGATCGCTGTGCCCGATTCGTCCAGGACCTCGGCATTCGTCGTGATGTGCAGGCCGCCCATCGTGTAGTGGACGGCGGGCTTGTAGGAGTTGAGGTAGTACGGGCCGGCATCGATGGTGAAGAGGTCGGCGCGATAGTTGAAGTCGGCGTCCTTGCCGTCCTTCGCGAATTGGTTCCAGCGCTCGACCGTCTTCTTCAGCTCGTCCGCGTCGATCTCGAAGTGGGCCGCCGCTTCCTCGAGCGTATCGGCTTTCACGATGATGCCGCGCTTCTCCAGGTTGTCGTATTCATCGGCATGCTGCTTGAGCAGGCCGGTCTCGTCGGCCGCAGCCTGGTTCCACAGCATGTAGCCCATGCCGCCGGTCTGGCTCTTGATGGCGTTCGAAAGCACGTCGCGACGGTCGAGCTCCTCGACGAAGCGGTCGCCTTCCTTGTTGACCATGATGGCGCGGCTTTCAAGGCGCATGTCATCGACGTAGAGCAGCGCACCGGTTTCGGGGTCGCAGGTGGGGTAGGTCTGGATGTACTGCATGTCGATGAGCTCGGCGCCTATGGCGGATGCCATGGTCAGGCCGTCGCCCTGCGCGCCGACCGAGTCGGTGGACAGGATCTTGTCGTCCATGTCGGCGTTGTACTTCACGCGCATGTCGACGTTCGAGCCGAATCCGCCGCAGGCGAGCACGACGGCCTTCGCCTTGAATTCATGGGCGTCGCCCGACAGCTGGCTTTCGGCCTTCACGCCGGCGACGGCGCCTGAAGCGTCTTTGACGAGCTCGGTTGCGCGCATGTTCTTCACGATGGTGAGGTTCTCGATTTCGCCGGCGCGCTTGGTGAGCTTCACGATCATCTCGGAGCCGGTATGGCCCTGGGGGATGATGGAGCGCATGACCGAATGGCCGCCGAAGAAGAGCAGGTCGTGTTCCCAGGAGACGCCGCCTTCGAAGGTGAGCCACTGGCTTGAGTCGAGCGTGCCTTCGGCGATGACCTTGACGAGCTCGGGGTCGCCCACGTTGTCGCCGCCCTTGAGCATGTCCTCGGCGAGCGTTTCGGGCGAGTCCTCGACGCCTTGCTTGAGCTGGATCCAGTTGCCGGGCACGGCCATCTCGCCGCCGGACAGGGAGGTATCGCCGCCCAGGATGCCGAGCTTCTCGAGCAGGACGACCTTCTTGCCGGCATTGGCGGCGGTGATCGCGGCTGCGAATCCGGCTCCGCCGCCGCCGACGACCACGACGTCGGCTTCGGTCGGGATATCTTCCGCATCGGACATGCCCGCATGGGCACGCGTCTTCCATTCGCTCACATCGGCGCCCGCCTGCGTGAGGGCGTCGCCCACGGCGTTTATGAACGCTCCGCTCGAGAGGGTCGCGCCCGAGACGCCGTCGACGTTCAGCGTCTGGTTGTCGACGATGAGCTTCGAGATCTCTTCCATGGCGACGTCGCCCATGCCTTGGGTCTCGCGTGCGTCGAGCACGTTGATGCGTTCGATCGCGCCATCCTTCACGGCCACCTCGACGTTGAAGGTTCCGTGCTTGCCGACGCCTGAACCGACCCATGCGCCGTCGGCCATGGCTCCTGCGGCCTTCGACCCGCCGGCGCCGCATCCTGAAAGCGCGAGCGCGCCGCCGATGGCGGCTGCTCCGCTGGTTGCAAGAAACGACCTTCTCGACATCCTCTTCATGGGAGACCCCTCTCTCTAGACCGTCGGGCATCGGTTGCCGCGCCTCCCTGCGCGGTGCGCCCGTTGCCATGGAATTTAGCGCGGAAGGACGGCGTGGCCAATTATCCGTGCCGGTTAAATCGATAACCCGAAAATAACCCGACCAGGTGAAAGGCTATTTCGGCGTTCTGGGCCACGGGTGGGCTATGATGGCGTGCGGGAGGAGGGTCCATTGGAATCCATACGTGCTCGCGCGCGCGTGTCGGTACGCCGCTGGAAGGACGTGTCGAAGCGCATAACTGCGATACCGTTCGTGTTCTTCGGCGTCGGCATCTACCGCGCATGGCTGTCCATATTCTTTCGGTTCGATGCGTTCCCGACGGTGGGTCCGTTCGACTATTTCATGTTCGAAGGCGCGATCGGCGTGATTTCGCTGGTCCTCGCATTCGCCGCGACGCGCATCACGCCGCTCTGGTCGAACGGCCGTGCCCGTGCGCTCACGGCTCTGTTCATGTCGGGAGGGTCGGCGCTCGTCATCGTATCCTGCTTCATCTGGCCGCTCGCGGCGCTCAAGGTGGCGGGTCTCGTGCTTGCGGGATGCGGGCTCGGCTCGCTCATCCTTATGTGGGCGGAATTCTACGGGATGCTCAATCCCATGCGCGTCGCCGTGTATCATGCGATGGCCATCTTCGCGGGAGAGTGCATCAAGTGGCTCTTCATGGGGCTTTCGGCGCCATACCTGGCGTTCTTCGCGCTCGTCTTGCCGCTGGTATCCTTGTCCCAGGTGCGCGCGAGCATGAACCATCTGCCTGCCCACGACCTGCCGCGCGCCACGAGCAAGGATGCGACGCGCGTCTTTCCCTGGAAGCCGATCCTGCTGATGTCGGCCTGCACGTTCGCCGGCGGCTTCGGCACGCTGCCCGCGCTCACGCTCAACGTCGGCAACGTGGCCGGCGCGCTCGCCGTCACGGCGCTGGTGTTCCTCGGTGCGCTGTCCACGGCGAAGTGGTTCAACTTCGATACGGTCTATCAGCTCGCTTTTCCGTTCTTCATCGTGGGGTTCCTGCTCGTGTCGTCGTCGTTTTCCCTGTCGGGGGAACTTACGGCGTTCTGTTATGACGCCGGATACACGATGCTTTCCATGTTCATCATGCTCATCATGAGCAACATCACGTATCGCTTCGGCATCAGCGCGGTTTGGATAAACGGGATCGAGCGGGGGATACGCTATCTGGTCGAGCTCGTCGGCTGGGCGGCGGGCGCCTGGATGGCGACGTCGCTCGATACCGGCGCATACGCGACGGCGTATATCGCGTTGACGATCGTGCTCATGGTCGTGTTCGTGGCGGTATTCGTCTCCGAGCGCAATCTATCGTCGAAGTGGGGCATCCGCATGGAAGATCTGTCGTCGGATGAGGATGCGGGCGCCGGGCGTCTTGCCATGCGCGTGTCCGATCTGTCGAAGCTGCACGGCCTTACGCCGCGCGAAGAAGAGGTGCTGCAGCTTATGGCGCGCGAGAAATCGATGGAAGATATGGAACGCGAGCTCTTCGTCGCGCAGGGGACCATCAAGGCGCACGTCAACCATATCTATCGAAAGTTCGACGTGCACAGCCGCCGCGAGCTGCTGGACGCGCTGCATGCGCAGGGATCCGAGGAGCATCCAGGGGAGTAGCGGGGAATCGGCCGGAACACGCACGGTCTCCGGCGGCGATCGGGCGAAGCTCATACTTTGGGATGAGGACATTCGCCGGACGAGCCTGCACACTGCGTCCAACCGGGGCGGCACCATGCGCGCCCGAAGACCTTGCACGGACAGGAGTACCGACATGGCGCTTGGATTCAAGCTCAAGACCGTCAGGACCAGCCAGAGCTTCGCGAACGAGAAGGAGCTGTTCGACCGCATCAAGGACGAGGCTTTCACGGCAGGCAAGCCTGAGCTCGTGAAGAACGGCTTCGCAGACGTGATAGTGTTCCCGCCGCTCGACCGTCAGAACCAGGTGTGGGTGATGGTTCAGGGCAAAAACAAGATCCTGATCCAGAAGAACCAGATGGTGGGCGTCGGCGACCAGCTCGTCAACGCCGCCTTCGATACCGTGACCCACGGGATCTTCTCCATCGGCTCCGTCTTCGGCGGCAACGTCAAGGAGATCGAGAGGCTCGTCGAGGCCACGGCTTCCGAGCTCGAGGCGCTCAACCTGTAGAAGGACCTCTTCCGGGCGCCTCCGTTCGGGGGCGCCCTTACGACCGCTTGCGTCTGCGCTTGGCGCCCGGCGCCTTTTCCACTACCATGGCAACCATCCGCGGCTGGGCGCCTCGCTCGTCTTGGAAGATTCGGAGGGTCCAGATGGCATCGCCGACGCCGCCGGCCGCCGCGCCGCATGTCCCCCGGAAACAGTGAACGCCCATGCTGAACAAGATTCCTCTAGAGCTCGACGAATGCCTCTGGGCGCAATGGTGCTGCACCCGCATCGCGCTCATCTGCGCTCCTCTCGGCTTCGGCAAGACCGAGCTTGCCCATCGAATGCTCCAAGGCCTTGATGTGCTGGAGGTCGACGCCGAGACGACCGACGTCGGCGTTGCCGTCACCGTCGAAGCGGCGCAGGGGCATGACGCCGTCCTTGTGGACGACATCCACGACGCCGTCTCCGCCTCCCAAGGCGCAGCGCTCGCGTCCGTGGTCGCGCAATGCGGCGACACGCGTTTCGTTTTCATCTCGCGCGCGCCCATGCCCGGATGGCTCACGCCTTTCTTCGCCAAGGGCGACCTGGTCATCGTCACGAACGATGACCTCTTCTTCACCGATACGGACATAGCGCGTCTCTTGGTGGCCAACGGCCTTGCGCCCACGCCCTTCCTGGTCGAGCGCATCGTCGCCGCCACGTCCCGCTACCCTTTGGCGGTCTCGCTCGCGCTTATGCACATCCTGCACGGTGAGGATGCATGGGAGGCCGACCTCACCAACGAGGTCATGCGCTACTTCGAGTCCGAGTTCGACCGACGCTTCGACCCGAGGATCCAGGAGCTCATGCTGCTCATACCGCTTTTGGACAGGATCGACGAGCCCTTTCTCGCGAACGTGCTCGGCGAAGCCGACGGCAAGGCCCTTCTCGACGCGCTTCAGCACGTCACATGCTTCGTCACGCGCGACGACCAGGGCTGGAACGTGAAGCCAGGCATGCGCGGCTTTCTTCAGTGGGAGCGCATGCGCCGCCACGAGGATGCCGCGAGCTCGTCTATAGTCGAGCGCGCCGTGGACTATTACGTGGCCCAAGGCGACTACATCGACGCGCTCGACCTATGCCTGCGCGCTAAAGACAGCGTGCGCATGCTTGCGGTTCTGGACGAGCACGCGCGGCTCAATCCCGGCACCGGAACCTACTGCGAGCTCGAGCGCTACTACCACGACCTTCCCGAAGACATGATATGCGCCTCTCCCAGGCTCATGCGCACCATGAGCCTTCTCGACTCGATGCTCGTGGACACCATTGGATCGGAGCGCTGGTACGCCGAACTCGAAAGCTACGCACGCGCACCGGAGCGCACGCGGGACGAAAAGCGCGTTGCCCATGCCAATCTCGCGTATCTCGACCTGGCGCTTCCTCATCGCTGCCTGACGAGCCTCACGGATGCCGTGGGGGCTCTTGCGAAGGTGAGGGCGAGCGACGACCCGGAACTCATGCCCTCCATGACAAGCGCCATGCCCAGCATCATCAACGGAGGGCGCGACCTCAGCCTCTGGGTTCCCACGGACGAGAAGACCAGCGCCCTCATCGGCAAGATCGCCGAAGCCGCCTTGGGGAAGCTCGCGGTGGGCTGCACCGAGATCGCCCTCTGCGAGAGCAAGTTCGAAAAGGGCGAGGACGTCACCCCGTACATTGCGCGGGTCAACGCCATCCTCCCCAAGATCAGGCGCAAAGGCGACCCTTCCGTCGAGTTCGCCGCCATCGGCATCCAGTGCAAAAACCTCATGTGCTGCGGGGATGCGCGTCAGGCGCTGACGCTTCTCGATCTCCACAGGCGCCGTCTTGCCCAGAGCAAGATTCCCGAGCGCAAAAGGATCATCGCGAACCTCGACGCGTTGCGCTGCCACGCCTGGCTGCGCTTGAGGCAGGCCGAACGCGCCCATGCGTGGGTCGAGGAGAACGCACCGGATCTCTCCAGGCCGCTCGACTTCCTGAATCGCTATATCTACCGAGCCGTAAGCCAGGCGTATATCTCGGAATCGCGCTATGACGAGGCATTTCGACTCATTTCCATGCTTGACGAGCATGTGAAGTCGCGCAACGGCGTCATCGACCGCATCCACTACGGCGTGCTCACGGCCATCGCCGCATGGCGCAGCGGCAAGGGAGATTGGAAACGATGGATCACCGATGCGCTTGAACAGGCGAAACGCTATGGCTACGTGCGTACCGTCACGCTGTACGGTGCAGCCGTGCTTCCCTTGCTCACCGAGATCCAGGAACACGTCGAGGAGATGGACGTGGACGAAGAGCAGCTGGCGCGCCTTGTGAAGGGCGCCCGAGCTCAGGCGCTGTGGTACCCCGACTTCATGTCGCCGCCCTCGGGGCTGACGGAGCCCCTTACCAAGACGGAGATCCAAGTGCTGCATCTCATCTGCCAGGACAAGAGCAACGTCGAGATCGGCGAGCTTCTGGGCATCAAGCTGTCCACGGTGAAGACCCATGTGAGCCACATTCTCGCCAAGCTCGGCGTGAGCAGGCGCGTTCAGGCCGCCCGTGAAGCCCGTCGTCTCCACCTGGTGTGACGATGCGAGACGGGGGGGGGTAGTTCCCTGTCTTGCCGTCCCGGCGCCATCTACGCTCCGCGTTTTTGCCTCTCATACTTTGGGATGATGTACGGGCGACGGCGGTTCCATAGAATTCCTCCCGGCAGCGCAGTAGCGCGGCAGCCCTCGGAAAACCACGGCACGCAGAGAGGAACCATCATGCTCACCAGGAACCGCATCGTCACCGGCGCCCTCGCCCTCGCACTTCTCGCCTTCCCGCTCGCCCTCACGGCCTGCGGCGATTCCGACGCCGGCGAGGATTCCACCGCCCCCGTCGCCGAGTCGACCTCCGCCGGACAGAAAAGCAACGACACCGCCATGAATCAGGATTCGAACGCCTCCAACGGTGCGGCGAACGGCAGCTCAAGCGAGACCTATTCCATTTCCACCTCTGAGATCACCGAAGCCTACATGGGCGTCGCCGAAAGCGGCGAGACCGTCTACTACGTGGGCAACGGCGACGGCTCCAAGACAGGCATCTTCTTCCTCGATGCCGAGAAGATGGCTCATGTGAGCTTCATGGGCGCAGCAACCGCGACCGAGCAGAACGGCGAGAGGCTCATCACCATCACCGATGAGCTCTCCGGCAACTCCATCACCTTCGGCGTGACCGTCAACGATGACGGCAGCATCACCATCGACATGGGCAGCGAGCTCGGCAAGGCCCTCCTCGCCCCGTGCGAGGTCTCCGAGGCCGTCGACGCCATCAAGACCATCCAGAGCTACACCTCCCAGGTGGGCTAGCGCATCCCTTTCCGGCGCCGCTCCCTCCCGGCGCCGGCATCTCGCTCCTCCTATCCCTCCCTTGGGGCTTTCCCGCCTCCGATCCCCCGGCCAGCAGAGACTGGCCGGGGTCGTCTCGTTTTTCGAAAAGCACATGCGCCGATAAAGAAAACCCGCCGTCCGCAGCCCATGCGAACATGCTGGAAACGCGTGCAGCAGTTCATGAAGACCTTGGCATACCATTTCGGGAGTAGATCATATGCAGCTCATCAAGACGGGCAGAACAGCGTTGTTCGCAGCACTGCTGAGCCTTTTCATGCTGGCCGCTTCGCCAAACATGGCGTTGGCGTCGGACGTTACGATCGACTTCGACGATACCGATAAGGACTGCACTGCGGACAATCCATCCGATGTGTATTACATCAGGGGCGAAAGCCACGACCACAACTTGACGGTCAAGGGCGGTACCGAGGATAACCCGATCGTAGTGCATCTTCAGAACCTGCTGCTTGATATGTCGGACGAAGATAAGTCCGCCGTCAACGTCGAGCGCGGCTCGTACGCGAAGTTCGTGCTGGACGATGGCTGCACCGCCACGCTTAAGGGCGGTGCCAGACGTGGCTTTGCGATCGATGGCTACGGTCGCGCGGCGTTGCGCACGGCGGGGTCTCACGTGACTATCACGGGTTCGGGAACGCTGAATGCCCATGGTCGCGACGATTCGAAGAACGGGACGTCCGGTTCCGATGGCGGCGCGGGCATCGGCGGCTCGCATAACGAGGGCTGCGGCGCGCTTGTGATTTCCGACGTCGATGGCGCTCCGACCATCAACGCTCACGGATCGGGCCAAGCCGCCGCCATCGGCACGGGCGACGATTACAAGTCCGGCAATGGCGACGCCCATTGGGACGAAAACGACTTCATCGCCATAACGGGCGGAACCGTGGATGCGGACGTTCCCGAACAAGACGGCGCGGCCATCGGTACCGGCCGCGACTCCGACCTTGGCTCTATCAAGATCACGGGCGCTCCCGTCGTGACGGCCAAGACCACGCACGAGGACGCAGCGGCTATCGGCGCTGCATACAAAGGTTCGGTAGGTTCGATCGAGATAGACATCACGGGCGGCTCGATCGCCGCCACGGCCGAGGGCGACGATTCTGCAGGCATCGGCACCTCGGACGGCTCGCCCAAAGACGACGGGCGCGTCGGCTCCATTTCCATCACGACATCCGGTACGGCCAGCGTGACGGCTCGTGCGCACGAAGAGGCAGCAGGCATCGGCTTGACCGTCGGTGCAGAGCTCGGAACCATCACTATTTCCGCCAAGGGCGAAAGCACCATCACCGCGCATGGCGGAGAATCCGGTGCAGGTATCGGCGGCGCTGCGGGCAATTATCCGATGGGCAAGAGCCCCATCAAGATCTCGACCGCAGATTCGGCCACCATCAACGCGCAAGGCGGAGAAAACGGCGCAGGCATCGGTTCGGGCAATGGCAAATCGGGCGACATCGAAATCGCCATGGACGGCGGCACCATCAACGCAAAGGGCACGAACGACGGCGCAGGCATCGGATCGGGCAACGACGAGTCTGGAGCGATCTCCATTTCCGGAACAGGCACGATAAACGCCGAAGGTGACGACTATGCGTCCGGCATCGGGTCTGCCGATGCGGAATCCGCCGGTGCGATCACCATAGAAGGCGCTGCCGGCGGCCGCAAGCTGATCGTATACGCCGCGTCCTACAGAAACAGCGGCAACGACCATCCGGATTGCTGCGCGGCAATCGGCGGCGGCAGCGGAGATGTCGGCGACATAACCCTGAAAAACGCAACCGTCACCGCTACGCCATCCACGCATGCGGCAGCGATCGGAACCGCCGAACATGGCGATATCGGAAAAATCACGATCGATAACTGCGCTATCGAGACTCAAGAGCGCGACAAGGACGGATATGCCATAACCAACGGCAAGGGTCGGCAAGTGGGCATCGGCGCCACCGGACAAAGGAGCGATGTCGGATCCATCTCCCTTTCCGACACGGATTACGTGGGAACCTGCATCGGCGTGGGCTATCATGGCGACGTTCGGGCTATCACCATTACGGACAGCAACATAACGGCCACCCCCGTCCAGCCTGTTTTGGCTAAAAACGACGAGGGCGAAGCCGCAACCGGCATCGGTGCCGGCCTTGAAGGCAGCGCCGGCAGCATTGCCATTACCGGTTCCACCGTTGTGGCGAACGGCATCAGCGGGGGTCCGGGCATTGGCAACGGCGGTGCGCTCAATGAAGCGGCTTCCGATATCACGGCCATACATAATGGCAGCACGGATTCCATTACCATTCACGATTCCACCGTGACGGCCACCGGTTCCGTCGGCGGCGAAAGCAAGGTGCAGGCACCGCCCCCTGATAAGGGCATCTGGGTTTACTATATTGCTGCGTCTCCCGGCATCGGGTGCGGCGGGAATTCGCATGTGGATAAGATCGCTATCAAGGGCAGCACCGTTACATCGACTGCGGGCAACGACAAATACAAGGGAGCCGCAGGCATCGGCGCGGGTTCGTTTGCGAACTGCGGACCTATAGAGATTTCCGATTCCACGGTTGTCGCAACGGGCAAGCACACGGGCGCGGGCATCGGCTCGGGCGGCATCGATACCCGTATGCTCGATGTGTATGACATCAGCGAGGGCATCGCCAACATCATCAAGACGGCTGGAATCAAGACAAGCTCCATCTCGATCGCCGATTCCAACGTGACGGCTCGTGGCGGAAGCTATGGCGGCGCAGGCATCGGCGGCGCCCGCAACGGCTCGGTCGACGGAGACATCACGATCGCGGACAGCGTGGTCGACGCCAAGGGCGGAGGGGACGGCGCCGGAATCGGCACAGGCTGTCGAGAGACCGCTGTCACGGGTTCCCTCTATATGGATCATACGATTGCCATTTCGGGTGCAAGCCAAGTGACGGCAACGGGCGGCGATCGCAGTGCGGGCATCGGCGGATCTTTCGGCGCGGCGGTCAGGACGATAGACATCTCCCTTACCACGGTCCAGGACCCGGAAGTTTCCAGCAACCATGGGTTCACCAATTTCGTTAAGGCAACGGGTGGCAGAGGCGCCGCCGGCATCGGTTCGGGCGCAGCGACCGAAGGGGCGGTGCAGCCCGGCTCCGAAGGCGTGTCGGTTGCCGTTTCAGGCGGATACGTGTACGCCAAGGGCGGCGGAATCGGAGCCGGTGCTGCGGGAGCAGGCCCTGGCATCGGCGTGGGCGCCGCACGTTCGGGCAAGTCGCATAACGACAGGATCAACGGATTCACGGTGATCGGCGGCTATATCGAAGCGGTTGCAGGCGGCTCCGGCGCCGACGATATCGGCTGCGGCGTCGGTACTGAAAACAAGGGCACCGGTGTCTGGAACGTAACGGGCGGCACCATTCTTGCCGATACGTGGAACGTCGATTCGCCGATCATCGATGGCGGAAGCATCAGCGCTCAGCTGACGGGTGCCAAGAACTCCGCTCACGAACGCGTGCATCAAACCACGTTGAAGGCGATCGCGCCCAACGTGCCCGTCGATCCGGACGGCATCGCGACCGCTGCGCATTACGGGACGAACGATATGTATTCGCACTTCGATAGTGCGCGCGTATGGTCGTATCTTCCTGCGTCCGATGCAGATGCTCAGCACGCCACCCTGCACTACTCGCGTTTCGGCGACGGCATTCCGGAAAGCGAGTATTTCTGGGGCACCACCAAGACGGACGGTTCCGGCTGGCTGAAGACGGGCGGCACGGCCGAGTTCATTCCGCTTTCGAAAAAGATCACCGTGGGCAATCCCTTCACGCTCAGCCTCGACGATGCATCGCTTGGCGATACGGGCTGGACGTTCACGTCCACGGGCGCCGCACGCGTTTCGAGTGCGGCATCGACCGCATCTCCTGGCGCGAGCGTCAATATGACCGCCACGGCGGCAGGTCCGTATACGGTTACCGCCAAGAGCACGGCCGCTGATCGGGATGACGAGCGCTATTGGAACCATACGGCAACCTATACCGGCAACGTAGAAGCCATCGATACGTTCATCAGCTTCATGGATTCGCCCTCGAAAACGTATGACGGACGGCCGGCGGTACATCCTGAGGTCTATACGAACAGTCCCGGCGACGTGAGGTTAAGCTATAGAGGGCATACGGCAACCGGCAAGACGTACAACGCGGTCGTTCCTCCGACCGAAGCGGGAGACTATACCGTGACGGCACAGGTGGCTGCGTCAGGCAACTATTCCGAAGCGAGCATAAGCGAGGACTTCGCGATTTCGCCTGCGCCGACCACGGTCGTTTTGACGGCGCAAGACTCCGGTGCCGCTTCCACCGTGACGGCCACGGTTTCAGGGCTGCATGAAGCTGCCGGCAGCGTGACGTTCACGGTTGAGGGTTCGACCGTAACGCGCGTGGTCGATGTCGCAGCGGCGACCGGCAATACATATACGGCTCAATTCACGGTCGAGAACGTGCCTGCGGGAACGTACAAGGTAAGCGCCACGTTCGCTTCTCCCAATTACGTGACGTCTCAGACCGAGCGCACCTTTGACAAGGAGAAGAGCATTCGCACGATAGACGTGGACTCATCGTACCGCAAGACGTATGGCGATGCCGACTTCAAGCTTTCCGCCCAGGCCGTCCCCGCTACCGATCATGACATGTGGACGTACGAGGTCGTCGACGACGGAGGGGAGGCGGTCGTCGCCGTCGACGACGAGGGCAACGTTTCGATCAAGCATGCCGGCCGCGCTCTTGTGAAAGTCACGCTGACGGACGGCACGGGCGATCTGTATGAACCGGCCGAGGCGATCGTCGAGATCGACGTTGCCAAAAAAGAGATCACCGTTGCGTCTCAGCTGATGGACGAAGCGGGCGGCGCACCTCAGACGAGCGTCGTGTACGGTTCCATCCCGACCGATCCTTCCCGCTACGTGCTTTCGATCGGCAACGCCACGGACGCTGAAGCCGCTCGCATACGCGACGCGCTTGCAGCGCAGCCTTTGGATGCGGCGACGCCTGCGGGCACGGCCGTCGTCAAGATCGCCAGGCGCACGGCCGGCGCAGGCGGAGGTGGCGCAAGCACCACGTATGACCTGGCGGATTACCGGCTTACACTGACGCGAGCCCCTGTGCAGGTTGCCAAGCGCAACGTCGTGATTTCGGCAGCCGATGCAACGGGTGTGTACGGCGGAGCGGAACCCGCATATGCGCTCGCATATGACGCCGACTTGCCCGCCAATCGGCAAGCGGATGCGGGAATGGCTTCGTTCGATACCGTGGCCGGCGTGTTCACCACTGCTCCCGCAGTTTCGGGCCCGGATGGGTTCGCGGATCTTGATGCGGGCACGTATGAGGATAAAATTGCGGCTACCGGCGGCGAGTCCGCCAACTACAACGTGACGTTCGCCCCTGGCACGCTGACGGTTGCGCCGGCTTCGCTTCGCGATGCATCGCGCGTGTCCGTGGGCCAGGTCGATCCGGTGGTGTACAACGGCCGCGCACATACCGTCGCGCAATCCGACATCCAGGTAACCGATGTGAAAGCGGGTGCAAGCTCCGCTTCGCCCTTGTCCGAATCCGACTACGACGTAACGGTTGCAGGCGATGCGACGAATGCCGGCACCGCTCGTGCGGTGGTGACGGGCACAGGCAACTATACGGGCTCTGTGGTGCGCAAGCTCGAAATCCTGCCGGCAGAGCTTACCATCAAGACACCCAGTGCGGCCAGGCTGTACGACGGGTCTGCGCTCACTGCCGAAGGCAGCATGAGCGGCCTTGCGGCGGGCGAAACGGCTACGTTCAAAACCACAGGAACCCAGACCGAGGTGGGATCGTCTCCCAACAGCTACAAGCTGACGTGGGACGGCACCGCAAACCGCATGAATTACCGGACGAACGTGGATGTGGGCACGCTCACGGTCTTGGAGAACGACATCTCGAACCTTAACGTAATCGCCCCGGATGATGTGACGTATGACGGTCGGCCGCACGAGCAGACTATGACCGTGACGGGCGAGGGCGGCCGCGTGCTTGTCGCAGGCACCGACTACACGCTCTCCTACGACGGCGACACGACCAATGCGGGCAGCGTGACGGTGACGGCTACGGGCACGGGTGCGTATACGGGCGAAGCTTCTGCGACGTATGCGATCAAGCCGGCTCGTTTGCTGATCGAGACCGCTTCGGCAACCAAGGCGTACGATGGAAGCCCGCTGGTGGGTTCGGCGTCCATGGACGGCCTGATAGATTCCGAGACCGCGACCCTTGCAGCCACGGGTACCCTGACCGATCCGGGCTCGACGCCTGATGCCTATACGTTGACGTGGGACGGGACTGCCAAAGAGCAGAACTACCGCATACGCGAAAAGATCGGCACGCTGACGGTTGAAACGTCCGATGCGCTTACGGTCACGGCCGGCAACTACTCGGCTGTCTACGATGGCCGGATCCACACGGCCGAATGCACCGCCAACGTGGACGGCGCCACGTTCGAGTACAGCGTGGACGGCGGAGACACGTGGAGCGCTACTGCTCCCTCCATCAAAGACGTCGGCGAGATGGACTATACCGTTCGCGCGTCCGCATTCGGCTACAACGCCAAGACCGCCGAGGGCACGCTTGTCGTGACGGCGCCTGATAAGCCCGTGACCGTGGTGGTGGCCGCCGACAACCTGGTCAAGCCTGTAGGCGCGAAAGACCCGGAGTTCACCGCTCAGGTAGTCGGCACGCTGGGTTCCGATACCGTCGATTACGAATTCTCCCGTGAGGAAGGCGAGACCGAGGGCGTCTACCGGATCACCGTCACAGGCGAGAGCGTTCAGGGCGTGTACAACGTGGTCTACGTGCCTGGAACGCTGACCATCACGAATGATGCTCTGCCGATGCGCACCATCACCTTCGATCTTGATGGCGGCACGCTTAACGGCAGCGAAGATCCGATTGTGTGGCAGGTGCGCGAAGGTCAAGAGATCACGCTGCCTGAAGCCCCCGTTCGCGACGGCTACAGGTTTGTCGAATGGCACGGTTCCAGTTACCAGCCGGGAGATGAATACCGGGTTGAAGGCGATCATACGTTCACGGCGGTGTGGAGCGCCCAGGCTCCTGCGGCTGCAGGCGATCAGGCTGCGCAGCGTGCGACGAAGATCGTCGCCACAGGCGATACGACTCCGATCGCGGCTCTCGCGCTTGGTGCGATCGCTGCGCTCGCAATCATCATCGGTGCCGCGTCTTCGAGGCGGGCGTGCGCTATTCATACTTTGGGATGATGCAGCGAGCGGCACTGCCTTTTAGCATGTCCTGTCGGAGAGGGTTCGATGCCTTGAGCCCAGAGACATAGACCAAGGAGATTTCAAATGGATCAGAACAGCACCAACAAGCCCGCCGGCAGCGGCATTCTTCGCGTGACGTCGATCATCCTGATCGTCTATGCCGTCATCGCTTTGGTCGCGGGCCTGTTCATGATGATGGGCGTCTATGTGCTTGCCGCCGACGCAGATGTCGACGCTGCAGCCGGCGTTGCGGCCATCGTGGGCATCGTCGCCTTCCTCGGCGGCCTCCTCAACCTCTTCGTGGGCGTGGTGGGCTTCAAGGCCTCTAAGCGCAACGGCAGGAACAGCCTGGCCTTTGTGCTGGGCATCATCAGCGTGGTCTTCGGCGTCTGCGGCATCATCGCCTCTTTCGGCTCCGGTGAGGCGGGCTCCATCGCAAACGCCGTGGTAGGCACCATTCTTCCGGTGCTGTATCTCTATGGCGTCATCGAAACCAGAAAGGGCATCGTTTAGCCGCGATTGCAGGCCGCAGCCACCGGAAGAACGGTGTTTCCTTCCCCGTGAAGCGGGGTAGCGGCTTTTAGAGCCGCTTACCCGAACAGCAGCAATCCCACGTGATAGGCGGCGCATCCTAAAAGCAGGGATGCGCAGATATAGAACGCGACGGTCACGGTAACCCACTTCGGAGAATGCGCTTCGGCGACGGTCATCGAGCAGCTTGCGGCGCACGGCACATTGAACGTGAATGCGAAGATGAACGCGAGCGCCTCGGGTGCCGAGATATGCGCGGCGATGAGCTCGCCGATGTTGGACGCCACGAATGCCGAGCCTGTGACGGCGCCCACGATGGCCTCGTTGGGAGTCGATCCTCCTGCGAACAGCGCGGAGAACACGCCTACGGCCGATTCCTTGATGGCCAACGCGCAGAACCAGGCGGTGAACGTTTCCCAGCCCATGCCGAAGATACGCGTCATCGGTTCGATCGCCGTACCGATGGCGTAGAGCGCGGAGTCTTCCACGTTGCCGCTTGCGGTGTAGGTGAGCAGCCAGATAACCAGCGTGAACGTCGCCACCACCTTGAATGCGCGGCGGAACATGCTCCAGCATTTGATAAGGGCTCCGCGCAACACGTTCTTCATGCGCGGCTTGTGGTAAGGAGGAAGCTCCATGACGAGTCCGGCCCGGTCGCCCTTGGGAACGAGGTGCGGTCCGAAGATGATGCCGATGAGCCACATGAGTAGCAGGCTTACGGCGAATATGGCGACGATCACAAGCGGGGCTCCCGCGCCGAAGAAGATCACGGCCAGCACAGGCACGATACCCCAGGTGGCTCCGCATGGAATGGCCCAAGCCATCATCATCGTGAGCATGCGCTGGCCCCACGAGTCGATCACGCGCGCACCCGAGACGCCTCCCATGGTGCAGCCGAAGCACATGAGAAACGGCATGAGCGATTTGCCTTGCAGGCCGAAATGCGAAAGCGTCTCGTCGAACACGTAGGAGATGCGCGCCATGTAGCCCCACTCCTCGTACGCGAGGAACACGAGGTTGATGCCGAAGACGTAGCCCGTCATCATGACGGCGAAGCACAGGCTGTTGGCGACGACGCCCCAGAGCATATTGGCAAGGATCGCCGGCGCTCCTGCGTCGATGAGTGCGGCGGCCACCATCTGGCCCAGACTGGATATGCCGCTTCCTAGAAGCATGATGGGCGTCGCCGGGATGAACGCGAGCACGAAGCCGACCAGGATCATGGCGACGGCAAGCGGTTTCGATGCGCGCGATGCGGTGGCCAGGCGGTCGAAACGGGAAAGCGCGTGAGCCGCCTTCGGCGCGGTTTCGGCGCCTTCGATGATCCGTTCGATCCAGGCGAACTTCGCTGCGCCGCGTCCTTGGATGGTGTCGGCGCGGCAGGATATCTCGGCGTTCAGCAAATCGATGTTCAGGAGGGGCTTCTCGCGCAACGCGCGATCGATGGCTTCGAGCAGCGCGTCGTAGTTCGAAGTTTCAGCCGCCACGAACGGCACGACGGGAATGCCGAGGCGCTGTTCGATCTTCTTCGCGTCGATGCGCTTGCCTTGCTGTTCGGCCACATCCATGAGATTGAGCACGAGCACGCATGGTGCGTCGTGTGCGGTGCACGCGAAATCGGCCAGCATATACAAGCTGCGCTCAAGCTGGGAGGCATCGGCCATCACGAGCGTCACGTCGGCCGCCCCCGATGTCACGAAATCGGCGGTTATCTGCTCTTCAGGCGAGTTCGCTGCAAGCCCGTAGGCACCGGGCAGATCGACGACCTGGTACGTTCTGCCGTTGCGGGGGAATTCGCCCTCTTTGCGCTCGACCGTCTTGCCGGGCCAGTTCCCCACGTGTTGACGCGACCCGGTGAGGCCGTTGAACAGGGTAGATTTACCTGAGTTCGGCTGTCCCAGAAGCGCTATGCACGCATCGCCGCGTTTCGTGAACTCAACCGAACCATGCGAGCAGTGCTCGCACGAGGGTGTCGTGCTTGCGCAGGATTCGCAGCTCATGAGAGCACGTCCACTTCTATGTTCTTGCAATCGGCCCGGTCGAGGGCCACCACGCTGTCTCGTTCGAACACGAGCAGCGGACGCCGCTTGGCGTTCTGCACTATCTCGATGCGGCAGCCTTCGGTAAGTCCGATGGCCGTTACGCGCGACACGAAACGGTCTGTCCCCGAAACGGATGCGATCGTTCCTTTTCGCCCCGTTTCCATTTCGCTGAGTTTCATGATCGTTTCCTTCAATCAAATAAGGCACATTGCAAAGTACCTGTTAGTTTGGCGAGAATATCTAAGAAGTCATATGGCTGCAACTCCATTTGACTTAGATAGCTCCATATCTCGGTTATCCTATCGATAGCACGTGAAAATAAGGAAGGGGACCCATGCCGAATCCGCTGCCGTTCGACTTCGTTACCCACAAAGGCATGGCGCTTTCTTTTCCGGGCGATCGTGCGGTGGAGCTGAAGCTGTCCGATCCCATCGGGGAAGGCACGATGACGGGGTACCTGCTTTCTCCCTATGTGGCGGTATGCCTGGTTGATTTCGCGTGCGAGGAATGTCCGAGCATGATGCCGGCAAGCCGGTTTTTCGGCGGCGGAACCGCGCGACGTGCCGGCAACGCCGTGCAGGCGAGTTCGGCTTCGGAGAGCCTCAGAGGCTCGGACGCAGATGAGTGGTTTTCGATCAACTATTGCATCGAAGGCCGCTGCGAAACCGACATCCCGCACGTAGGCGTTGCCGTGGTGGGCGAGTCGGATGTGTGCGTGAGCTTCGCCTGCACGTCGAACGGGAAATTCGAACCGCCCCGTTCGTTTCGCTATCCGCTTGCGCGGTACGTCGGCATCGAGGTGTTCGTGTGCGCGGCGGTCGTCGACGAACCTGAGTTCGGCCTTTTGCGCGAGATGGATCCCGATGTGGTCGGCGCATGGCGCCGGATGGGCTCCTCGGCGGTGTTCTCAGGCGACGAGGAGCTTATCGGCCAGATGAAACGTGCGGGATCGGCGGTCCGGTCGAGCGACTGGACGCAGGCGAAGCTTGCGGTGCTCGAGCTTCTTTGGGCGCTGTCTCGTCGCGATTGCAGCCTGGCGAAGCCTCAGACGCTGCTTGCGCCTATGCAATTGCGCATGGCGAAGACGGCGCACGATCTGATAGAATCCGCGCCCGCCCAACCTCATGATGCACGTGACATGGCCTTCGATATGGGCGTTTCCGCAACCACGCTCAACGGCTATTTCGAAAAGGTGTACGGCATGACGATCGCCTCGTATGCGCGCCGCCGCCGGATCCGCTTGGCTCAAGGAATGCTTGAACAGGGAAAGAGCGTGTCGGCTGCGGCGTGTGCCGCAGGGTACGGCAATCCGAGCAAATTCGCCGCCGCGTTCAAACGCGAAACGGGCCTGACGCCTTCAGAGTTCCGAAAGCGGTCTGGTTGTGCGGGAAGAAGCCTGCCGAGCGCATGATGCCGTTGCGGAGAGCTTCTTTTCGGTGATGCGAAACGCTACGCGCAGGCGGCGTCCCACTCGACGATGCCGTGGTTCAGGAACGGCTTGGAATCGGGGGCATCGGCGTTAACCATGCGGAATCTCGCTTCTCCCTCGGCGGTCTTCCACGCAATGGTGCGCAGGCGGACGCCTGGCAGCACCGGGGAGGTGAAGCGGCACTTGAAGCGTGTCATGGCTTCGGGATGCCCCGGGAACAGCAGGGAAATGACATGGCGCATAGCCACGCCGGCGCTGCTCACGCCATGGGCGATAGGACGCTCGAGACCGGTCTGCTCGGTGTAAGACCAGTCGACATGCTGTTGATGCCAGTCACCCATCAGACGATAGACGAGCGGCCAGTTGTAGCCGTAGGTCTCTTCGAACACGCAGTCGGGTTCGCGGTCGGGGTATTCCACGGAATCCTTGGGCGGTCGCTCGCCGCCCCAGCCGCCGTCGTAGATGCAGCAGTCGTAGGTGTCGACCGTGCACAGATGGGTGCCGTCGGCGGAGTAGGACTTGCCGACTTGCTTGGAGAGGGAGCCGCGGCCTTCTCCGCGATCCCAGACAGCCTCTTGGGTCACGAAGGTTTCGATGCGGTCATTCATTTTGAACGGCGCATGGAAACGCACGTCGATGCCGTAGTGCAGGGAACCGGAGTAATCGAAGCCGTAATCGAGGGTGGTGGTCATCTCCTCGTTAACGGTCAGGGGCACGGCGAAGATGGGCAGAACCTTGAGATTCGGGTTCTTGGCGTCGCCTTCGTTGATATACTCCAGGTCAATACGGCCATCCCAGCCTGCGCCGCACCCAAGCGCGCAGATCTCGAGGTCTTTGAACGTGTAATCGCGCACGAACGGACCGAAGGTCTTTCCGACGATCTCAGTAGAAATAGCCATTCCGTCCCCCTCATACATTCTTTCCGCCACTTCTCGCGCAGTGGCTGCGCTCTCCTCCTTTTCGAATGCCGTATGCGCCACATGCTGCGGCTTTACGCGGTATTTTCCCCGTTCGAACGACAGAGCACGTTTCAGGCCGAGCTAGGCGGCATAGGATTCTTCTTGAACCCTATGAACGATAGGGAATCCATGCAAGCTGGATTTTGGCAAGAGGTACGGTTTTGGTCCTCACAGACGGCTCTGCGCCTGATGTTCCCGGCATTCTGCGCGATGTACGCGTTCTATAATGAGAAAGGCTGCGTCAACATCATGGGTGCGCGATCATAGTACCTGGATCTTCTCATCGCCGCGATAGCGGCTCGTCTGAGGATGAACTCTATATAATGATGCCAAGAGCTATCGAGGGGTTGTCGATGAGAATAGCCGGTTCGTAGCTAGAACCGCGTATCGCGCAGTGCTCTGTCTTGACGAGGGCGGCGCGATGGATCCGTCGCCGTCGACCCGATCATCGAGCATCCCGACGGAGAGCCGTAGAGGCGGTGGGGCACATGACCATGCATGAATTCGGCGAGGAACGCGAAGATCTTCTCGTCATGTTTCATCCGCTCGGCGCGCGCTGGGATGTTTTCAATTACGTGGTGCCGACATTGAAGGAACGCTACCATCTCGTTATTCCGGCGCTGCCCGGTTTCGATCCGGATGCGCCGGAGGCGGATTTTACGAGCGTGGAGCAGATTGCCGATGAAACGGCCGCATGGCTCGCGGGGCATGGCTTCGGACGTGTCGCATGCCTGTACGGCTGCTCCATGGGCGGGGCCGTCGTGGCTCGGATGTTGGCGGTCGGAAAGGTAGGCGTCGACTGCGCCGTGATGGATGGCGGCATGACTCCGTATCGGCTCTGGAAGCCGCTGACGTATCTCGTCGGTATCCGCGATTTCGCAGCGATGGAGATCGGCAAGCATATGAGCGTCAAAGCGTTGCGGAGCATGTTCGACCCCGAGAAATACACGGAAGACGACCTCGCATACATCAAAGAGGCTATGCGCAGCATGAGCGCGAGGACCATCTGGCGCTCGTTCTATTCCTGCAATAACTATTCCATGCCCGTGCCGGTGCCGCCCGTCGATTGCCGAGTGGCGTATTGGTACGGCTCCGACGAGAAAAAGGCGCGGAAGTGGGACATCGCGTATATTCGCACGGCGTTTCCCCATGCGCTGATCGTCGAGAACGCAGGGATGGATCACGCGGAATTCTTCACGCTGCACCCGAAGGAGTTCTGCGAGAAGCTGACCGCATGGATTCGCCTATCGAAACGATGAGGGTCTATCGGGGTCTTTAGCGCCACTCGATCCGGATCACGTCGCCGGGCCTCGGCGCTTCGATGCCCGGGCCCATCGGCAGCATGCAGTATGCGTTCGCCGCCAAGGTCTCCGCGCTGCCGGGGAAGCCCGCGACGGGCCAGGCGCGCAGCGTGCCGTTCTCGGCATGTTCGACGCGCAGCATCCTCACGCCGTAGAACTCGGGCGTGCCGGGCTCGTGTTCCGGGTGCTCCGCCGGCCGTTCCTCTCCGCGCACGGGGCCGCTGTGCTTCTTGGCGCTGCCAGGGCCGCCCGGCGGGAATTCCTCGGCAAGCACGGCCGGCGTGCGTTCCACCTCGGGTTCCAACCCCATGAACGCGCGCATGAGCGGCCGCAGATAGAAGTCAAGCGTGAACGACGCACCGCCCGACGGTCCGGAGATGCCGACGATGGGCGTGCCGTCGATGACGGCGGCGCTGGAATGATGTCCCGGCCCGTGGTTCGTCTGGTGGCAGACCATACGCCCCATCTCTTCCATGACCTCGCACGACCAGTCGTCGCTGCCCTTCGACGAGCCTGCGTTCAGCACGACGATGTCGGCAACTTCCACGGCATGTTCGAGGGCGGCTTCGATGGCGTCGCGGCGGTCGAGCACGATGTCGAACGGCACGAACCGCCCGCCCCATTTCTCGCACTTCGCACGGACGAGCACGCTGTTCGTCTCGAAGGTGCGACCGCGTGCGGCGAAGCTGTCGGCGTGCGCGGGGTCGAACGGCACGCCGGGCGCCATCAGTTCGTTGCCTGTGGGAATGAACGCGACGCGCGGGCGGCGCACTACGGCTACGCTGGCATTGTTGCCGGCGCCGATACGGACGGCCAGATCGGGCGTCACCACGGAACCTGCCTGCGCCAGCACGTCGCCGCGGCGCATGGCGCTGCCGACCGGACGGGTCCCCGCGCCCTGCTTCGACGGGGCGGCATCGATGACGACGTGCTGCTCGTCGGCGGAAACCTGCGCATGCTCGATAACGATGGCCGTGTCGAATCCCTCGGGCATGGCCACGCCTGTGTTCGCGAATTGCCAATCCACGCCGCGCACCCATGCGCCGGTGTCGGGCAGCTGGCCCTCAGGCAGATCCGCGAAATCGGACCAGTGCAGCGCGATGGAGTCCATCGCGCATGTGAGCGCGCTCGGCATGTCGTTCTGCGCGACGACGTCGTATGCCAGCACGCGGCCGATGGATTCCGCAAGGGAAACGCGTTCGACCAGCTTGCGTCGAACGTTGCGCGCGTGCGCGGTAGCCGTGTCGTCCGAGGCGCCTGCTGCCTGCAGCAATGCGCCGCGCCAGCCGAAGCCCTCGGGAAGCTCGTCAAGCATTGCAAGCGTCTGTGCGACCGCTTCTTCGCGCGACAGCTGGATATGCTTCGAATGATCCCTCATGGAACGCCCCTTTCGCTCAACCGGATCCGAACCGGCGCGGATGTTCCTTTCGCCGGGCAAGAAGAAAATGCCCTTGTCCAGCATCTATGCTCAAGCGGCGGCATTTCACCGCAGCCGCTCGCGCGTTCGTTCCGCACCCATTCCTTTATCGCCAGCGATGCAACTATAGCTCAAACGGAAAACCGCCGACCATGAAACTCCGGACAGAATCGTTTCATACCGACCGTCGTGTCGCTTGACATAGTATTCTTGATCGCCTATAAAATCGATCAGGGGTTATTTTCGTTTTAGAAGCATTCATGAATACACCGGTACGTCATGCGATATCCGAGTGCAGCTTGGGCCGAAAGGGTCGAGCAGGTGATTCCCGGGCCGGCTTCGCCGAAGAAGCAGCGAAGCTCATGCGGTGCCGTTCTCATGAACCTCATTGCTGGCGGCAAGGATCTGCAACGATACGGAAGCGCATGCTTCTTGCTTATGCGTTCAAATCATCATACGACGGCAGGTAATGGATGCAGACTGCCAGAATCAGCATCAGCACCGCATACACCGCAACCGAAACGATCGGCGATGCCGTTTCGAGGCCGGCCGCGTAATCCACCAACGTATATCCAGCGGTAATGGGGAAGACGTTCGTCAAGGCGGACTTCCCGACAAATAGGCTGACCAGGCCGAGCAGGAAGGACGCACCCGCTCCGACCAGGTAGTATCCGCGCTTCCGGACGGATAGCGCAATGATCGGGGCTACGGCAAGGAAATTGAAAAACGCCATGCCGCATACCTGCTTCAACGAGAGAGCCGTTTGCTCTGCCGTGATGTCGAAATGCAGGATGAAGTGTCCGGAGAGCATGACCAGGACGAAGCTCGCCAGGCCGAAGAACAGGGAGAAAATCCCTGTGACCAGTATCTTGGCAACGAAGAGCTTCCGCAGGGAGACGGGCACCGCCAGAAGGGATTTCATCGTTCCTGCCTCGTATTCTCGGTTGACCAGATACCCGCCGAACAGCGTGAACGCGGCAGGGAAGACCAGCGTCGTATTGTTGAAGACCAGCACGTAGTTCAGCAGATCGAAATCCATGGCATCGTCGGCGCTATCGCCCAGATACATTTGGAAAACGGAATACCCTACGGAGATTAACACCGCGACGAGGCCGATCAGCAGGACCGGGTTCCTCTTGATCTTGGCGAATTCGCAACGAATCATCCTGATCATCATCGCACCGCCTCCTTACGTCCGTACAGAGCGGAGGCGACTGCCGCCATGACCGTGCCCATGCAGAAGAGGATCAGGAACGCTTCGCCGACCGGCAGGCCGGGAACGAGAAGCGATGCGGAATTCTGTTCCAAGGAAAAAAGATGCAGGAACCAGCGGAAGATCACGATGCGAGGCAGGAACGGCACGATCCCGATCGAAACGCTCATGCCCGAAGCATAGGAATTCACCAGAAGGAATCCCGCGATCGCGTAGAACAGGGACGAGAGCATGGCGAAAACCTTGGCTCGACGGAGCAAGCAGAACAGCAGAACCAACGGCAGCGCATCGAAGAACGACATGATTCCGGCCACCAGGCTGCAACGCAGATAGATCGAGATTCCCTGCCCGCCTCCGAGGACGATTCCGCCCAAGGCGGTTGCCAGCAGCTCGATGGCGGAGTAGGCGACGGACAGGCAAAGCAGTAAAAACAGCTTCGCATAGAAGAGCTTCCGTTTGGAAACCGGGATCGTCAGAATGTTCTTGAACGTGTCGCTATCCTGCTCCGCAGAAAGCAGCATCACACCCAATATGCCGAGGATGCAGGGCTTGAAAAGCAGGTCGCTATAGAGAAACACGAAGCGATAGAGCATCTCGAAGCCGTTTCCGTCGCTGAAAACATACGCAGTCAGAACGAAGGGGAACAAGACGGCCAGCGCCAGTGTCGCCTGTACGAACTTCAGCCGTTTCAGCTTCAAGAATTCGCATTGGATGAGCCTAAGCAATCCCCTCGCCTCCCGTCACCCGCTTGAAGTAATCTCCGAGCGTTTCCTCGCAGGTGTGGGCTTCGGACACCTCCAGCCCGCTTCCGACGTATGCGGAGACGATCTTTCCTACAGGCAGATCGAGGTTGTACAGTCGGAGGGCGTGGTCGTCCTGAACGGCAAAGCGCGTCTCGTGGAACACGTCTTCCAAGATCCGCGCTGCCTGCGCGGCGTCCGAAACGACGAAATGAACGTGTCGGCTGCTCTTTTGTTCCAGAGCTGCAAAGGTTTCCTCCTCCAGCAGCACGCCTTGATCGATGATTCCTATGTCGTCCGCAAGCAGCGCGACTTCAGAAAGGATATGGCTGGACAAAAGGATCGTCTTGCCCCTCTTGTCGCACAGCTCTCGGATGAACGCGCGTACTTCCGCGATTCCGATGGGGTCGAGACCGTTGATGGGTTCGTCCAAGATCAAAAGCTCCGGGTCGTGCATGACGGCCAGTGCGATTGCAAGGCGCTGTTTCATGCCGAGGGAGTATTGGGAGAACAGCTTCTTATCCTTATGCGGCAGGCCGACAAGATCGAGCGCATCCTGAATGGCATGGGCGTTGGGGACGCCTCGCAGCAATGCGAAGATGCGCAGGTTTTCCGTTCCGGTCAGATTCGGGTAAAAGCCGGGCGACTCGATCATGCTGCCGATGCGGGGAAGCGTCCGCTTTTCATTCCCGCGCAACGGCTTTCCCCACAGCAAGACTTCTCCCGAGGTAGGATCGGTCAGCCCGAGCAGCATTTTCATCGTCGTGGTCTTGCCTGCGCCGTTTCTTCCCAAAAGGCCGTAAATTCGGCCTTTCCGCACGTGGATATTCAAGTCCGCCACGCTTTTCTGCGCGCCGTACTGCTTCGTCAGGTGCTTCGTTTCGACGATGAATTCGCTCATGTGAACTCGCTTAGAAAGGGGATCTCTGCGTTCGTGCCACGCTTTATTACAGCAGTCCGACCTTGCATTAACCTTGCAGCAAGCTTGCACGAACCTTGCAATTTCAAGACCGGTCGATCGGAGACCGGCCGAAGGGGATGCTTATTTCGCAAGAAGGGGCAAGGTCAGGACGAACGTCGTGCCCCGACCCAAACTGCTTTCGGCATCGAGCCGGCCGTTCATGTTTTCCGCCAGATGATAGGCGATCGACAGACCAAGGCCGCTTCCTTTCCCGTTCCGGCTCCTGTCGCAGGTGTAGAGGCGGGAAAAGACCTGCTTCAAGTCTGTTTTCGCTATGCCGATACCGTTATCGGTCACGGAAAGCCGCATGGCATCGTCTTGTTTTGTCAGACGCACGCGCATGGCGCTTGCTTGACTGTGCGTGATGACGTTGTGCATCAGATTGTTGATGATTCGCATATAGCCGTCAGGGGCGACATCGACCATGACGGGCTCATCCGGTATATCCATCGAGTATTCGATGCGCTGATCCTCTAGAAGAGGAATCCAGTCGATCAGAATGCCGCGCGTCAGTTCCGTCGCCTCAACGTGCTGCATTTCCATGGTGAAGTCACCCGAATTGAGCTTGAACCAGTCGAACAGCACATCGACGTATCCTTTGAGGCCATAGGCTTTCCGTCGGGCCGTTTCGATGTATTCCTCCCGCTCGGTCCCGGTGACGATGCCTGCATGCACTGCGTCCAGATATCCGATCAGCGTCGTCAAAGGCGTCCTTACGTCATGGGAAAGGCTCGTCATGAGCTGCTTGCTCGCCTCCTCTGCATGTCGAAAGGTCGCGATGCGGTCCTCGTAGGCACTGATGATGTCGTTGATCTCGTAGACGAGCGGGGAGAGGAGCTGGCCGGAATCAGCGAGAAGGCGACGGTTCCCGTTCCCGCTCCTTACGTCGGCCAAGGCTTCGGCGATCTCTTCGATCTGCCGTCGTTCTTCATGCAGGGCAAGGACGGCAGACACGACGGACGTCGCGGCAACGGCCAAGAGGATGACGACGAGAGTTTCCATAGGAAGGATCACACCTCTTTGTTGAGGCGGTAGCCGATGCCCTTCACCGTCTGTATGTACTTCGGATTTCCAGGGTCGACTTCCAGCTTTTTACGCAGGCGGCTGATGACGGCCATGACGTTGCTATCGTCGTACGCGTACGGCTCGCCCCATACTTCTTCGTAGATCTGCTGTTTCGTCAAAATACGCCCTTGGTTTCTCGCGCAATGCAGCAGAATGCCGAATTCCTTCGGGGGAAGTTCGAACGTTCCGTTTTCTGTTGTGACGGAGCGGGCGTCAAGGTCGATCGTCAAGCCGTCGTAGAAAAGCGTCCGTGCATCTTCCTCGCCTTGGTTGAACCTTGTGTAGCGGCGGACGAGGGAGGTGATGCGCGCCAGCAGTTCTTCCATGATGAAAGGTTTCGTCAGGTAGTCGTCGGCACCGTTTCGCAAACCGCGCACTTTCGAGATGCTGTCATCTTTCGCCGTGAGCATCAGAACGGGAACGCTGCTTTCCTTCCTGATGCGTTCCAGCGTTTCGAATCCGTTGAAACCAGGCATCATCACGTCTAGAACGACGAGCTGATATTCGTTTTCCTTCAGCATTTCAAGCCCGGTGCGGCCTGAATGGCAGCAATCGGCGTCCATATCTTCCTGCGAAACGGCACGGCGAATCAGAGCGCAAAGCTCCCGGTCATCATCAACCACTAAAACCCTGTTCATTTCGTCGCCTCCGCTTGCGCCTTGCCTTGCCGCATATGATCGGGGCACGTGTCCGGGCGCGATTCGTCGTTGCCGACGACGAGCAGAGGATCGGCGCAGCCGCTTGCGTCCGCTCCGGCAGACATTCCTGCATCGCATTCAAGATTCACGACGCCGCCCTTGCCACGCAGCTTGAATGTCTGCTTGTTCAGCGCCGTCGGGGCGAGCAGCACCTCTTCCATCGTCGTGCCCATGCTATGGCTCCTGTCCGTCGATCTTGCAGCTGCATGGCATCATACTCGGCTGCATCCGTCATAAGCGCCACCAATTCCAGCTTGCAATTCTTATTCGTCTATCAGGCCCGAGGCGCCTCTCGTGATAAGCAGTCCCATCAAGTGCGTCATCTCGTCGATGTCGGCCTCGCACCCATGCGCCACCCAGCTGCAGATGAGCCCGATCACTCCCGAGGCGATATACGATTCGGCCAGGTGTCCCGCATCCTGCTTGAAAGAGCCGAGGTTTTTGGACAGGGCGGTAATGACATGCCGTCGGATGAGCTCGTCGGCTTTATCGACGAAACCGGGTTCTATGCAGTCGACAAGGAATATACGTACCTCGATCCTGTGTTGCACGATGAATTCGAGCGCGTCTCGCGCCATCGGGAATCGCAGAGGGTCTTCGCATGTGGCCAGCGCTTGGCTCAAGATCGCATCGAGCTGCGCGATAAGGTCGTTTCCGATGGACTCGGCGAGCTCGAAGACATCATGGTAGTGCGTGTAGAACGTGCCGCGGGAGACGCCGCTCTTTTCCGCGAGCTCGTTCACGGTGATCCGTCGCAGCGGCTTCGTCGTTGCAAGTTCTAAGAAGGACCGCTGCAATGCGGCTTTCGTTCGCTGCGCGCCTCTGTTGTTCCTATGATTCATCGTACTTTCCTGAACAATATATTCACATCTGTCAAAAATTTGACGGATGACAATCAAATGATCATTGCATGAACGGGGCTTGGTCGATACGGTTAATGGTATCTAACAATATACAGCTGTCAAATATATGAAACGAGCCGGAAGATATGGCTGAAACCAACGGCATCACGGAAATCGACGGACGACGTGCGGCGCTCACGATCGCGAAGGCGGTCGCCGTGGCGCTCGTCGTAGGGCTTTTCTCGGCGTTCTACTGCTGGGGCTTCTGGGATCCGGCAGGTGCCATGAAGCACGTTCCCGTCGGTATCGTCAATCTTGACGAAGGAGCCGTCGCAAACGGTGAAGACGTGAATCTCGGGGCGGATATCACGCGTCATGCCGTTGAAGGCGATGCGGCGAATTTCGTGGAGCTGGATGCGGACGCTCTCGATGAGGGCGTCGAGAACTCGGGCTGCCTGTTGGTATTCGAGATTCCGGAACGCTTCTCTCGGGATGTGATGTCAGGCACGGATGGGGTGCCGAAAGTCGCCGACCTGGAGGTCTATAAGAACGTCCGCTACAACTACATCTTCTCGCAGTTCTCATCCTCGGTGGAGAAGGAATTCGAGAACGAGATCGACGCCGCCATCGTGAACGCTTATGTGGGCGGGGCCTATGCCGGTCTCGAGCGGGCGCGCAACGGTTTCGAGGACGCGTCGGACGGCGCCGAACGGCTCGCATCCGGAGGGGATGGCCTCGGCATCGGCTTGTCGAGCCTGGAAGAGGGGGCAGGCTCGGCGGCCGAGGGCGCTGGAAGCGTCGCATCGGGCGTGCACGATCTCGCCGAAGGCGCCTCGGTTCTTGACGTAGGTGCGCAATCCCTTGCGGACGGCACGGAATACCTGGCGGACAGCACGCAGGCTATGCCGGGCAAAACGGATCGGCTTGCGTCCGGCGCATCTTCTGCCGCCCAGGCCGGTTTGGAAGATTTCGCGTCGGGGTCAAGGACGTTGGCGGATTCCAGCGACGTGCTCGTCTCTGGAATTCAGCAGGCGAACGATGGAGTGCAGTCCGTTGCGCAGGGCGCAGGCTCGATGAATCAGGGCGCATCGACGTTGAGCGGGGGTGCCGGTGCGCTTGCAGCTGCGCTTCCGCAGATACGCGATGGCGCGGCATCCGCCGAAGACGGTGCCGAGCGGCTTGCATCGGGCGCTTCCGAACTCGTCTCGGCAACCGCGGCCGGTGCGGACGGGCTTTCCGGCAGCCTTGCCGTGGATTCCAGCGACATGGGCGCCTACGTTGCCGATCCCACGAATGCGAGGGTGGAGAAATACGGTGCCCTTGATTACTACGGACAAGGCTTCGCGCCGTTATTCATGACGACCTCTCTTTGGCTCGGCGCGCTGATGATATTCTTCGTGATCGAACCGCTGTGTCCGAAGCAGAGGGGCGCCGGACGGCTCCGTACGGTCCTCGGCAGGATTCCTTCGTACCTCGCCGCCTGCGCCCTCGAGGCCGCAACCGTCACGGCGGCCGCCTTCCTCATCGGCGTTCCTTCCATGTATTCCACATCGCCGTTTCTGCTCTTCGGATACGCGCTGTCGGTAAGCGTCTGCTTCATGCTGATCATGCAGTTCCTCAACATGACGCTCGGCGTCGCCGGCAAGGCTCTTGCGGTGCTCGTCCTGATACTGCAGCTTGCGTGCTCGGGCGGCACGCTGCCGGTCGAGCTGGGACGCGGATTCCTTGCCTCGATGAAGCCGTTCATGCCGTTCACGTATGCGATCGACGGCTTTCGTGAAACGATAACCTATGCGAATCCGTCGGTTATCCTGGGTGACCTCGGGATTCTCGCCGCAGCGGGCATGATCTTCCTTATGCTTTCACTCGCGACATGGGATTTCGCCGAAAAGAGGCGTGTTGTCGAGACGGCGCAGTTCGTGGCATGGAACGCATGATCGCAGGTGCCCGTGCGGATACGTCCGCTACGTGCTTGGAAGAAACGAGGATGCCGCTCGCGCAGATGAAGGCATACGCCGACCTGCGCGAGCGGATCGACTATTCCTGATCCTTGCGGAACTCGCGGATCATCCTGGCAAGGCCGCTGAAGTCCAGGTGCACATGCTCCTTGTCGTTGTCGACATGGATGCCGTCCCAGCCCACGTGGACTTCTTCGCCCTTCTTGGAATCGCGGACGTGCACGCCTTGCGAGAAGCTGATGTCGACGTAATCCTGCTCGGGGTTTTCAGGGCGTTGCCAAGCGGGCTCCTTCTCCGCGGCATCGGGCGTCTCTTCGGCTTTTCGAGGATCACCGCCGGCAACGCCCGCGTTCTCGCCGCCGTCGGATCGGTCCTCGGTTTTTCCGGATGCTCCGTCGGTCGAATTCGTTTTCCCGGCGTCTTCCTCGGCGTCGTTCGTCCTTATAGTCCCTTTCGTCGTTTCAGCGGCCGTTTTCTCGGGATCGGCGAACAGCAGCTCGTCGACCGTCACTCCGTAGAGCATGGCGAGCGCGATAAGGTTGTCGGTGTCGGGGGATGATTCGGCGCATTCCCACTTCGACACCGCCTGGCGCGATACGCTGATCTTGGCGGCAACCTGCTCCTGGGAAAGCCCGGATGCGCGACGGTATTCGTAGAGCCTCTTCGCTATTTCGATCTTCATGAGGGGGACCTTTCTCTGTCATGGTCGGCATGAACCTTGCAGCTGCATGGCACCATGCTCGGTCTCGTCCATCGCGAGCGCCACCAATTCCAGCTTGCAATTCGTGTCCGCAACCGATAGTTGCGCTCAAGAATCGATAGAGCGCGCTTCCATTCGACCGGTCCCATGCGTTCGCCCGTGCGGTCGCCGCTTCTTGCCGTCGTCCGGCATTCGTTGGCGTTTCGCCTTGGCTTATGCCGTCTCCTTCGATTCGACATCGGTTTCGTCCATGACGGGCCGCGTCTTCCAGATGTCGGTGATGCGGGTGCCGTTTTTCTTGATCAGATATATGAGCGCCGCAATTGCGACCACCTGCACCAGGATGGCCATTATAGAGCCTTCGAGCCCGAAGCCCGTCGTATAGGCAAGACCATCGCGAGCCGAGGCCGCGTCCAGCTTGAAAATCGAGTAGGGGAGTACATTCCCGCTGTTGGGAAGCCCGAGGACGATGCTTTGAAGGTAATTCCACGCCGTATGGGCCGCCATGGACATCCAGATGCTGTCGAAGTAGTAGACCAGGAGGGAGAACAAGATCCCGCAGACCATGATGTCCACGATAGACAGTACGGTCACTCCTGGGTTCAGAAGGTGGAACGCCGCGAATATCGCTGCGTTCCCGACGATCGCGACCACCGGCCTCTTGTATTTGTTCAGCAGCTTCTGGTACAGGTATCCTCTGCAGACCAGCTCTTCCGCCGACGACTGGACGAACACGCATACGAGAAGGATCAGCGCGTAGGCTATGTTGAACGAGCTGAAGTCAAGAGAGATGCTTCCGAGCATGCACGCCGCGAACGCGCAGAATCCGTTGAGCGCCGCGCCGAGGGCGAAGCCGATCATCAGGTTCCTGAAGCTGTTTCCCGCCGATCTTCTGTCGATGGCTTTCCAGATCGGCTTGTTGGCCTTGCGCAGAAACCAGAGGAGCGCGACGAGCCATACTCCGATGGATGCCAGATACGCTTGTCCGGTTGCAAGCCAATCAGGAAGCAACCCCATCATGGTCGAAGCGATTTCCTGCGCGTCCGTCATTCCGACGATTTCGTCTCCATAGGCCAACCCGGCGTAGATTCCTACGAAAGCTCCCGTGAGCAGCCCGCCGATCAAGCCGCCGATCCCTGTCAGGAAGACGCTGCCGACCAGGTAGCCGAACCAGCTGTCCGCTATGCTCTTAAGCGCTTTTTTCATCAACGACCCTCCGTTGCGCATCTACTCCGATTCCCCCGCTTTCGTACCTGTCGCCTCGAGAGGTGTTTGGCGGTTGACGGTCGAACACTATGCGGCACCCTTTGGTGTTGATGGAGAACATCGAGCGAATGAACATAATTTCGCTTTTTCTCGGACTCTCCTCGCCGGAGAGCTTCGCATCATGCCAAGCATCTTGCATAGGCGAGGAAAGCTGCCGATATCATGGGCGCCGTGCTCGTTGGAAGAGATGGCTGGGCCGTCATCGAGGAGATTCTCCGCTCCATGGTATTTCCGGATATGTCAGGCGTGCGTTCGTGCCGTCGTACGTATCGCACATCCTCAACCCAGCGCAACGGGTTCGGCCTCAGAGCGATAGGAACATCCGGTGCACGCGAGCATCCTCGTCGAGTTCGGGATGGAAGGACGTTCCGATTTGATTGCGCCAGCGCACGCCGACGATGTTCCCGTCGACGCGGGCGAGCACGTCGCATCCGTCGCGCGTCTCCACGACGAACGGGGCTCGTATGAACGTCATCGGAATGGCGCCTGCATCGTCGAAATCGGCCCTGGTCCTGAAGCTTCCGAGCTGACGTCCGTATGCGTTGCGCCTGACCGTGACCGGAAGCGTCCCAAGCCAGGTAGCGTTGTGCTGGCCGTCCACGACGCTTCCATCCCCATTGATGCCGTCTATGCGCTCGGCCATGAGTATCAGGCCGGCGCAGGTTCCGAGCGTCGGCATGCCGGCCTCGATCATGTCGCGCAGAGGCTCCAGCATGCCGAGTTCTCGCAGCATCCGGCCCTGAGCCGTGCTCTCTCCTCCCGGCAATACCAGACGATCGAATCCTTTATGCAGGTCGGACGCTTGTCTGAGCTCGATGCATTCCACGCCGAGCTCAGACAGCATGCGTTCGTGCTCGGCGAAGGCGCCTTGCACCGCAAGGATCCCGACGCGTTCGGCACCCATCACCGGCCGCGTTCTTCCATGATGAGCTCTATTTCATCCGCATTGATGCCCACCATGGCCTCGCCGAGACCTGACGAGAGCTCCGCGATCAGCTTGGCGTCCTCGTAGTTCGCGACGGCTTTCACGATCGCATCGGCGCGCTTCGCAGGATCCCCGCTCTTGAAGATGCCGCTTCCGACGAAGACGCCTTCTGCACCGAGCTGCATCATCAGCGCGGCATCCGCAGGCGTGGCGACGCCGCCGGCCGCGAAGTTGACGACGGGAAGGCGGCCGCTTTCATGCACGCCGCGGATAAGCTCCACAGGTACTCCCAGGCGCTTGGCCTCTTCGAACAGCTCATCGTCACGCAACGACCGCACATGCCTGATCTGGGAGTTGATGAGCCTCATGTGACGTACGGCTTGCACGACGTCGCCTGTGCCCGGTTCTCCCTTCGTACGGATCATCGTCGCGCCCTCGGCTATGCGGCGCAGCGCCTCGCCGAGGTCGCGCGCCCCGCAGACGAACGGAACGTCGAATGCGGTCTTGTCGATGTGGTAGGCATCGTCGGCAGGCGAGAGGACCTCCGATTCGTCGATGTAGTCGATGTCGATGGCTTGGAGGATCTGCGCTTCCACGAAATGGCCGATGCGGACCTTGGCCATGACGGGAATGCTCACGGCCTTCTGGATTCCCTTGATCATCTCGGGATCGCTCATGCGCGAGACGCCGCCGGCCGCGCGGATGTCCGCGGGGATGCGTTCGAGCGCCATGACCGCGCACGCACCGGCCTTCTCCGCCACGCGCGCCTGTTCCGGCGTCGTCACATCCATGATGACGCCGCCTTTGAGCATCTGGGCGAGCTCTCTGTTGAGTTTGATCCTGTCGACGTTCATGAGGCATCTCCTTCGTCCGAGCCATGGTTTCGGCGAAGCATAGTGCTTCATTGAATATGGCGGAATATTCAATGAATGCAAAAATGATAATGTCAGAATATAGTCAGAACAGTTACTTCGATATGATCAGAAGGAGGGGCGTCGTGCGCATCTACGATCTTGCGGATCGCGGGAACTTGAGTCTGTACGAAAGTCTCTACCGCCATATCCGCGATGACATCCTTGCCGGGAATCTGTTGCCGGACGATCGCCTTCCTTCGAAACGAAGCCTGGCGGCCGACCTCGGCGTGAGCGTGATAACCGTCGAAGGCGCCTATCGCCAGCTGCAAGCCGAAGGATACATCGTATCTCGCGAACGCAGCGGATACTACGTGCGCAGCATCGCGACGCGCCCTCATGCGACAAGGCCCGCATCGTCGCGTGCCGTGACGTCCCGTCCGACCTTCGCCGTCGCGGATTTCTCGTCGGCGCCCGCATGCTCCGACCGATCGTTCGCCCGGCTTTGGGAGAAGACGCTTCGCGACGTCATCGCGCATGAATCCGAGCAGGACCTGTTCGCGCGACAGCCGCCCCAGGGATCGCAGAGGCTGAGGGAATGCATCGCGTCATGGCTCGCGCGTGCTCGTGGCATCACGACCGGTCCGGACAGGATCGTCGTCGCTGCCGGCGCTCCGATGCTCTACGGGCTTGTGGCGTTGATGCGGGGGCGGCGGGGACGCGCCGGGGCCGTTGCGCTCGAATCGCCCGGATACGGGATGATCAAGGGCATCTACGAAACGATGGGCTGGCGCGTTGCGCCGATGCCGCTCGATGCCGAGGGCATCGATTGCTCCATGCTCGAGAAGAGCGCGGCATCCCTGGTCCACGTCATGCCTTCGCACCAGTTCCCCACGGGGCGCGTGACCACGGTATCGCGGCGTTACGAGCTCTTAAGATGGGCATCGCAGGCAGGCGATCGGTACATCGTCGAAGATGACTACGACTGGGAGTTCAGGCTTTCGGGCAAACCGATCCCGTCGCTCAGCAGCATCGATGCCGAGGGCAAGGTCATCTATCTCAGCACGTTCTCGAAGAGCCTGAGTCCGTCGCTGCGCATCGCGTTCGGCGTGTTCCCCAGCGAGCTGGATGAGGATCTCGAACGCGTGCTGGGCTGTTTCGCATCGACGGTCGGGACCATCGACCAGATCGCGCTCGCCCGTCTCATGGAGTCGGGGGGATACGAACGTCATGTCGGCAGGTATCGCACCAAGGCCCGCGCGGCGCGCGATTGCCTGATCGGTGCGTTTCGCGAAAGCCCGATCGCAGGCCGGCTTTCGTACGAGGAATGCGATTCGGGCCTGCACTTCGTGCTCTGCGTGGACACGCCCGCCCGTGCCGAGGACATCGCGAGACGTGCGGCCGAGCGGGGTGTCGGATTGGCGCCGCTCGAACGGTATGATCTGGGAGGCATGATGGCTTCGGATGGCCGCGTCCGCTTCGTGATGCAGTATGACGGCATCGAGTGCGAAACGCTTATGCGCGCAGCCGTCATCGTTTGCGAATCGATAGAGCGCGCTGAACGGCGGCAGGCGAAATAGCAGCAGGTCGAGCAACGGCAGGCAAACCGATGGCAAGCAAGCCGATGGCAAGCAGGTCGATGTCAGGCAAACCGATGGCAGGCAAACCGATGGCAGGCAAACCAACGGAAAGCATGCCGGCGTCAAGCGGGCCAACGATAGGTCGAGTCGCTGAATGACGGTACGTCGGGCTGCCGAATCGGCCATCTCCGCCGAACCGCTTCGGCGGGCGCCGGCTCGCGGAATATCTCGTTGACAACCTGGGTTCGCTGAATATACTAGCGGTATATACTAGTGGTATATTCGAGGAAGAGCCTATGGAACGCACAGAAACCCAGATGAAGATCCTAGAGGTCGGGAAGCGGGAATTCCTTGAGAAAGGCTTCAAGGATGCGTCTCTGAACAGGATCGTCGCCGAAGCGGGGTTCACGAAGGGCGCATTCTACGGATATTACCCGGACAAAGCGGCCCTCTTCGAGGACATCGTCCGAGAGGCGGCGGATGGGCTCGTGGATCGATTCAAAGCCGCGCAGGACGCCCATTTCGACTTGATTCCCGAAGAGAGGACGAAAGAGAGCCTTGCCCTGTCCACGCAGTATCTGCGCTCGTTCGTGGAATACCTGTACGCCCACTTCGACGAGTTCAGGCTGATCCTGTGCTGCGCGGACGGTACGAAATACGCTTCCTTCCTCCATGACCTCGTAGATAGGGAGGTGGAGAAAACGGAGTCGTATTACAAGGCTCTTCGCGAAAAAGGGAAGCTGAGCGGACGGATGTCCCGGCAGCTGCACCATATGATCACGAGCGCCTACTTCGCGGCTGTGTGCGAACCCATCGTCCACGCCATGCCGAAGGATGAGGCCATGCAGTACATCGAGGAGCTCGCGAAATTCTTCAATGCCGGCTGGGAGGGCCTTCTTCGCTTGGAATAGGCATCCTCTGGAAGGGACGCTGCTCGAAAAGGGGAGTCTGCCGAAAGGTTTTCACCTAGGGCGAGGATCCCTCGAAGGAGTCCTCGACTAAAGCGGGATGGCTTCGACGGGAGCATCGTCCGATGGGGATATCCCTTCTTTTTTCACTACGAGTTAGCTGAATCTTACAAACCAACGTATCGTTTGGAGGCGAATCATGAGCAAGACGGGTTCGGAGAAGCTGGAGACGAGGGACTTCATTTCCGTCGGCATCTTCTCCCTGATCTATGCCGTGGTGGCGTTCGTGGTCGGCGGCGTGGCGCAGATGACGCCCGTCACGTTTCCGTTCATGCCGATGATCGTGGCCCTGTTCACGGGAACGGTCTTCATGCTGTATGTGGCCAAGATCCCGAAGAGGGGCGCGCTTTCCATCCTCGGCGTCATCGCCGCGATCCTGCTGTTCGTCACGGGCATGTTCTGGATGATGTCCGCGTTCTTCCTGGTATTCGGAATCGTGGCGGACGGAATCTGCGCATCGGGAGGCTTCAGGTCGTTCAGGAAGAACCTGGCTGCCTATTGCGTGATGGCGCTTGCGCCTCTCGGCGCGTATGTTCCCATGGTCGTCATGCCGGAGCAGTTCGATGCCTTCATGCGGAGCAAAGGGGATGTTGCCTCTTTCGAGGGAATCATCCATGCCATCGGGGGAACGTGGTGGATCCTTCCCGCGCTGGTCGTCGGGACCGTCGTCTGCGCGCTGATCGGAGGATTCATCGGAAAGAAGCTTTTGAGGAAGCATTTCGAGAAGGCGGGGATCGCATAGATGGGGCTCGATCCGCGCACGAAGCTCCTGATTCTGGCGATCACGAGCGTTTCCGTCTTTCTGAACAGGAGCATCGCCGTCGAATGCGCGTATGCAGGCATTCCTCTTCTGATGCTTGCGGCGTCGGGGCAGCCGAAGAAGGCTGTGCGGTACGGCTTGTTCTTCGTCCTGCTTCTAGCGGTGCAGCTGTGCGCGGTGCCCCATCTTCCGGTGGCGGCCGGCGGGATCGTCTACATGTTCGCCGTGTACATCCGAAAGCTTCTGCCCTGCTTCATGCTGGGAAGCTATCTGATCTCCACAACGCGCGTGAGCACGTTTTTGGCTGCTCTCGCGAAGCTTCGGCTGCCCGAAGGCCTGACGATCGCCCTTGCCGTCACGCTCCGGTTCCTTCCCACCCTGGCTGAGGAATGGGCCACCATCCGAGACGCCATGGCGCTTCGCGGCATATCGGCCTCGGTAGGCGGGGTGCTCCGTCATCCTGCGCAGACGACGGAGCACGTGTACGTTCCTCTGCTTGTGTCCGCATCGAGGATATCCGACGAGATCACGCAGGCCGCGATCACGCGCGGCATCGAGCATGCGCACGAGAGGACTTGTTTGGAAGAGCCTTCCTTTTCCGCCGTCGATGCGGCAGCGGTCCTTGTCTACGCGGCCTTGGTCGCAGGCATGGTCTTCGCGAACGTCAAGGGGGTGTTCTGATGATAGAGATGCAGGATGTCTCTTTCGAGTATCGGGCGGCCTTCTCCGAGGAAGGGAAAGAAGATGGCCTGGGCCGCGCGAAGGACGGCAGAGGCGGCGGAAGCGGCAAGAACGATGGAAGCGGCAGGGGCGGCGTGCGCGGATTGTCCCTTCGCATAGATCGTGGCGAATGCGTTTTGCTCTGCGGCGCATCGGGCTGCGGGAAGACGACGGTCGCCCGGCTCGTGAACGGGTTGATTCCCCATTTCTTCGAAGGAAAGATCGCGGGAACCGTATGCGTGGACGGCATGGATTCCCAAGAAACGGAGATCGCCACGCTCTCCGATGCGGTGGGAACCGTGTTCCAGAATCCCCGGACCCAGTTCTTCAACGCCGATGTCGACAGCGAGATCGTGTTCGGATTGGAAAACAGGGGAATCGCGCGGGCGCAGCTTTGCGCTCGACTGGATGATGTCACCGAAGAGCTGCACCTCCAGGCGCTGAGGGGAAGAAGCGTGTTCGAGCTTTCCGGCGGGGAGAAGCAGAAAGTCGCATTCTCCAGCGTCTATGCCTCCGATCCGGATGTGCTGGTCTTCGACGAACCGTCCTCCAACCTGGACATGAAGTCCATCGATGAGCTTGCCAAGCTCATGCGGACGGCGAAGGGGAAGGGAAAGACGATCCTTATCGCAGAGCATCGCATCTGGTATCTGATGGACATCGTGGATCGCGTGATCTATCTGCAGGATGGGGCGGTCGTTTCGGACATGCCCATCGAAGGCTTCAGGAGGCTTTCGGAACGCGACATGCGCAGCAGGGGTTTGCGTTCCCGGAACCTTGCCGCCTTGCAACCCGAGGCGACGGTGCGCCCGAGCGTTTCCGGCAATGTCCTTTCCCTTGAAAACGTGAGCATCCGGCTTGGCGGCAACGAGGTATTGAAAAGCATCTCGTTCCAGGCGAACGCCGGCGAGATCGTCGCGATCGCGGGGGCGAACGGAGCGGGGAAGACGACGCTTGCGCGGGCGATCTGCGGGCTTGCGAACGATGCTTCGGGAACCGTGCGGTGGAACGGGCGCCCCTTGAACCGTCGCGCGCGCCGCAAGAAGTCTTACCTGGTCATGCAGGACGTCGGTCACCAGCTCTTCTCCGACAGCGTGATGGAGGAATGCCGTCTGGGCATCAAGGATCCCGATAGAGACGGCATCGAATCGGCGCTTCGCAGGGTCGATCTGCTGGCGTGCAAGGATCGCCACCCTCTTTCCCTATCGGGGGGACAGATGCAGCGGCTCGCCGTCGCGGTCAGCGAGGTCTGCGGGAAGGATCTGCTGGTTTTCGATGAGCCTACCAGCGGCCTGGATCTTCGAAGCATGGAGGAGGTCGGCGGGCTGGTGCGGGTTCTTGCGGATCAAGGAAAGATTCTTCTGGTCATCACCCATGACATCGAATTCATGATGCGCATCTGCACCCGCATCCTCGTTCTTGAGAACGGACGCGTGGCCGCGGATCTGTCGGGTGGAAAACGAGCTCTGATCGTCGATCTGATGCGAGGTGGGAAACGATGAGCAATGCAGGACAGAGTGCGGCATCCATCCTGATGGGCTTCGCGCGGCCGTGCAAGGGGATGCTTGCGGGATCGGTCGTGCTGGCGGTGCTCGGGGCGCTGTGCAGCATGGTTCCGTACATCGCCGCGTCGCGGGGCATCATCATGGTCTGCAGCGAAGATTACGACTTCAGCGTATTCGCGCTGCTTGCGGGAATCGCGCTTGCCGGATATCTGGGACAGGTGTGGCTCGGCACGTTCTCTACGATGAAAAGCCACGAGGCCGCCTTCACGATTCTGGGGAATATCCGCACGGCGATCACGGGAAAGCTTTCCCGCGTTCCTATGGGGACGATCCTCGACACGCCTTCCGGCACGTTCAAGACCATTGCGGTCGATACCGTCGAGAAGCTCGAGCTGCCGCTGGCCCACATGGTGCCGGAATTGACCGCCAACACCCTGATCCCCGCCATGATGCTTGCGTACCTGTTCGTCCTCGATTGGAGGATAGCCCTGATATCCCTTGCGACCATCCCGGTCGGGATTTTCTGCTACATGGGAATGCTGAAGGACTACGAGCGCCGGTATGCGAGAGTGCTGACGGCGGGGAAGCGCATGGATGCCGCGACGGTGGAATACATCGGCGGCATCGAAGTGGTGAAGACCTTCAACCAGGGGGATCGTTCGTACAAGAAGTACGCGGACGCTGTGGCCGAGAACAGGGCGTCGAAGGAGACGTGGTTCAGGCAGACCAACGGTTACTACGTGGTGGGGCTTTCCATTCTGACGGCAACGCTCACGGGCGTCCTGCCGCTGGGAAGCTGGCTGTTCATGAACGGGAACATAGAGGCGGGAACGTTCATCACCTGCATCGTCCTTGCGCTCGGTCTGGTGAAGCCTCTGATCCAGGCGCTTCAGTACACCGATAGCCTTGCTATGGTGGATTCCACCGTGAAGGAGGTCAAGGCCCTGCTCGACCTTCCCGAGCTATCAAGGCCGGATGAAAAGGCACCGCTGGTCGATACGCACGTCTCCTTCGAAGACGTCACCTTCCGATACGAGGGCGCGCCTTCCGGCGATGGAGAAGGGGACGGCTCAAAGCACGACGGCACGGAGGTGCTGCACGGCGTTTCCTTCGATTGCCCCAAGGGCGGCATGACCGCGATCGTCGGGCCTTCCGGCTCCGGCAAATCCACGATCGCGCGACTGATCGCCTCGTTCTGGGAGGCGGAGCGCGGCTTCGTCCGCATCGGTGGCGTGGACGTGCGGAAGATGCCGCTGTCGCAGGTGATGGAGCTCGTTTCCTATGTGTCGCAGGACAACTTCCTGTTTCATCTTTCCGTTCGGGAGAACATCCGCATCGGCAAGCCGGATGCGACGGATGCGGAGGTCGAGGATGCGGCGCGAAAGGCGAGCTGCCATGATTTCATCCTCTCTCTTCCGAAGGGATACGACACGTTGGCGGGCGATGCGGGAAGCCATCTTTCCGGAGGCGAGCGCCAACGCATCGCGATCGCGCGGGCGATTTTGAAGAACAGCCCGATCGTCGTGCTCGATGAGGCGACCGCATTCACCGACCCGGAGAACGAGGCCGCGATACAGGCGTCCATCGCTAAGCTCGTGGCGGGAAAGACCTTGATCGTGATCGCCCACAGGCTTTCCACCATCGTCGATGCGGACAAGATCCTCGTGATCGATCGGGGCCGCGTCGCCGCCGAAGGGACGCATGAGGAGCTGGTTGCGGAAAGCCCGCTGTACGGGCAGCTCTGGAATGCCCACGTCGCGAGTCGCGATACCGCAGAGGAGGTGGCGTGATGATACGTCTGTTCCAAAGGCTGCTCGCGTTTGCGGGTAACCAGAAAGGCCGGCTCATACGATCGTTTCTCGCGTATCTCGTCAGCTCGTTTTTCGAGATGCTTCCCATCATGGCGATTCTCGTCGTGCTTTCAGGCATTTTGGCGTCGCTTGATGGCGGCGCTATGCCTGCAGACGCGATCTGGATCTCGCTCGGCATCATGCTGGTCTCTATCGCCGGCAGGATCGCGTTCGTAGGTCTGTCTGCGAACGCGAGGACGCTCGGCAGCTTCGCGTTCGGCGCCGAGAAACGCATGGAGATCGGCGAGCGTCTGAAGAAGGCGCCGATGGGGTATTTCAACGAGAACAGGCTGGGCGATATCACGGCGGCCGTGACCACCACGCTGGGCGACCTTGAGCAGCAGTCCGTCGCGATCATGGAACACATCGCCGGGGGATTCATCCATGCCGTCGTGATCGGCACGTGGCTTCTGGTCTACGAATGGCGCATCGGGCTTCTTTCCCTTGCAGGGCTTGCCGTGGCGCTCATCGTGTACGCCTTCATCGGCAAGGTCGGCACGAAATACGCGCCCCGCAGACAGGCGGCTCAGGCGGGCCTGGTCACGTCCATGCTCGAATACGTTCAGGGCATGGGGGTCGTGAAGGCTTTCGGCCTGGCAGGCAGGTCCGAGAAGGCCGTGGACGCCGCGATCGGAGAGAGCAGGGATGCGAATACCGTTTTGGAAAAGGCGTTCTCGAAGATGACGGCGCTCTATCAGACCGTGTTCAAGTTCGCCCGCGCGGCGATTCTCGTCTTTGCTCCCTACCTCCTGATCGGAGGGGAGATCACGGCTGAGAAGTGCCTTCTTCTGCTCGTGGCGAGCTTCATGATCTATGCCACCGTCGAAGTGGCGGGCAGCATGTCGTCCGTCGCCCGCGCGGTCGAGGCATCGCTTGACAGGTTGGATGTCGTGACCCATATGCCGTCTTTGGACGAGGGCGGCGCGAATTTGGATCCCGATACGTTCACCATTGAAGTCAAGGACGTTTCCTTCGGATACGACCGCACGGAGATCCTGCATCATATCGACCTGACCGTGCCGGAGAGAAGCACCTGCGCCATCGTCGGGCCGTCGGGTTCCGGCAAGACCACCCTGTGTTCTCTGATTGCTCGCTTCTGGGATGTGGATGCAGGAAAGATCCTGGTAGGCGGCAGGGACGTGCGGGAGTATACGAGTGATAGCCTCCTGAAGAACTTCGCCATCGTGTTCCAGAACGTCTATCTGTTCGAAGACACCGTTGCGAACAACATCTGCTTCGGACGGCCGGAGGCGACGGAAGAAGAGATGATCGCTGCCGCGAAGAAGGCCTGCTGCCATGATTTCATCATGGCGCTTCCCGACGGTTACCGGACGCATATCGGCGAAGGAGGGTCGAGCCTTTCAGGCGGCGAGCGTCAGCGCATCTCCATCGCTCGCGCCATTCTGAAGGACGCTCCTATCGTCATCCTGGACGAGGCGACGGCAAGCGTCGATCCGGAAAACGAACAGGAGCTTCAAAAGGCGATTGCCGAACTGACCAAGGACAAGACGATACTCATGATCGCGCATCGCCTGGCTACGGTGCGCATGGCGGACCAGATCGTCGTGCTCGACGGCGGCAGCATCGTGCAGCGGGGCACGCACGACGAGCTGATGGCGGAAGAAGGGATATACCGGCGATTCGTCGGCATGAGAAGCCGGGCCATCGGCTGGCGCCTCGCACGAGGGGGAGTGTGAGATCAAGGACTTCTGCCACACCATCGCGTTTCTCTGGCAGATTCATCCCTTTTACGAAGGCAATACCCGCACCGTCGCCGTGTTCTCGGAGCTCTACTTGAACAATCTGGGGTTCCAGGTAACCAACGATCCGTTTGCGAAGCATGCGCGCTACTATCGCGACGCGTTGGCGCGTGCGATGTACAGAAACGCGCCTGCGGGTGTTTTCCCTGACGAGCGCTTTCTTGTTTCATTTTATAAGAGGCTTATAGGGCGGGAGGCCGATGAGCTCGACCGCAAGAAGATGATCTGCACGCAGCTTTTCGAGAATCCTTCGTTGCTCAGGAACATCGATTCTGAAGAAGCGCTGCATTCGAAGAAGTGAGACACGCCGGGTTCTTCAACAGCGCGACATCTTCGACGCTTATCCTGGAAACGAGCACCCGCCATGCGATGGTCGCAGAGCGGGTGCTGCATCCGTGGGATGCACAGACGTCTTCCGAGCCGGAAAGGCACCGATGCGCGATATGCGGCTTGTCGGCTCAGCCCTGCACGTCCAATTCTTCTCCGGCGTGCATGACATATGTCTCGAACTTCACGTTCGGCATGCATGCTGCCAGGTCGTCCCGAATCCGCTCGAGCGCTTCCAGGCGGTATTCGGCGGATGTTTCGGCGTTGCCCTGGATGATGAAGATGGCGTTCTTCGTCGCATCGTCGAACTTGTAGTTCTCGCCGTCGCGAACGTCCAGCCATGCCATGATTCCTTTCGCGTCCCGATAGACGTAGTCCGTCTCGGCCACGTGCTTCTCGGTGGAAAGGATCGGAAGGAAGGAGTCTTCCTCTTTGTTGATGGTGAATTCTATTCGTTCGTCGACCTTGTCGAGGTCATGTCCGCCTATGGCTAGACGCGAGCGCAGCGATTCGACGTTGTAGATGTCGATGACGCTGTTGATGTGCGGAATGGAGCCGCGGTGTTGGATATTGCGGATGAGCGCGGGAACGGTGGGAGGGTTCTTCTTGACGCTTCGCTTCACGCGTTTCAGCAGGTCCGTGTAACCTCGGACGACCGGAAGGTCGAGCACGTCGTCCATGGTGCAGCCCAACGCCCAATCTTCCATGTCCTTCTGCTTTTTCAGGAACGAATCGGGCAGGGGAGCGTTCGGGTCCACGTCTCTCGCGATGCCGATCACGACGCTTTCGATGCCGAGTTTTGCGATGCTTTTGTCGACCAGCAGTTTCATGGCGACCTCCTTCATCGGTGTCTGCATTCAATGGTATCGAACGGTCGCGAATTTCGCCAGGGGCGCATGCCTCGCCGTAGTTCACGCAGGCATACGTCGCGTTCAGCTTCATCTCTGGATTTCCAGGCCGGAATCAACTCGGGATCCTTTCCCTCATGCGGTCTTGCATCCGCTGTTTTCTTGACGGCTTTCATTCTGCTCGCGATGGCGCAACGGGGAAAGCAGGCATAATACTGTGCCGCAGGTACCTTTCGATAACCTTCGTGCATCGTCTGGAGTGTAGAACTATGCGATGATATATCCGAATTCGGTACCGGCAGGCAGGTGGTTGGATGACCCTCGAAAACAGATTGGGCATAATGGACGACGTGAAGCTTGCCCACGAAGAAGAGCGCCTCTCTAAAACGGCAGCGCTGCTGATGTATCGCGACGGCGCGCTCGATACGCTGGAATCTGGTACGGTTCATGCGCTGACGAGCATTCATAGGGCTTTGTTCTGCACGATCTATGACTTTGCGGGCAAGATTCGTACCGTGAATCTTGCCAAAGGCAGCTTCCGTTTCGCCTCTGCTCTTTATCTCGGTTCGGCGTTGAAAAGCATTGAGAAGATGCCGCAGGATGGTTTCGAGCGCATTCTCGAAAAATACGTTGAGATGAACGTGGCGCACCCCTTTCGCGAGGGGAATGGGAGGTCGGGTCGTATATGGCTCGACCATATGCTGCGGCGCAACCTGGGATTCACCGTTGATTGGAGCAAAATCGATCGCGAAGACTACCTGCTTGCCATGGAACGCAGCCCGGTGCGCGATGTGGAGATAAAGGCACTGGTGCGCGAGGCCCTATCCGATCGGCTCGACAGCTTCACGTTGCTCGCACGCGGCATCGATGCGTCGTACGCATACGAGGGCTATGCCGCCTATCGCGCAGAGGATCTGGTGAAGGGCATTCGTCCGAGCGCCGATCGCGGTGCAAAGTGAATTCGAACACGTCTGCTGCCGTCAGCTCTTCCTCTGCAATTGTCTGAAATAGCCCGCGGTCTTCCGACCTTTAGCGTTTCTTTAGAAACCCCGTCCAGACTGAGAAGCAAGACGTTGGACGGCGGAAGAGAGGAAGCTCCATGGCGGAATGCGTTTTGGAAACGCGCGGGCTCGTCAAGCGGTTCGGGCGGGGCGGCAACGCCCAGACGGCGGTGGACCATGTGTCCCTCCATGTCGAAGAGGGAAAGGTCTACGGCCTGCTCGGCCCGAACGGTGCGGGCAAGTCGACCACGCTCAAGATGATCACGGGGATGCTGCATCCGACGGAGGGGCAGATGCTGTTCGAGGGGCGTCCGTGGACGCGAGACGACCTCTACCGCATCGGTTCGCTCGTCGAGCAGGCGCCTCTCTATCCGAATCTGACCGCACGAGAGAATCTGCGCGTGCGCACCACGCTGCTGGGGCTGTCGGAGGCACGCATAGACGAGGCGCTCGCGACGGTGGGTCTTGCGGATACGGGATCCAAGCGCGCCGGAAGGTTTTCGATGGGTATGAAGCAGCGTCTGGGCATTGCGCTGGCCTTGCTGGCCCATCCGCGTCTGCTGATTCTGGACGAGCCGACCAACGGGCTCGATCCCATCGGCATCGAAGATCTACGCGGTCTTATCCGAAGCTTTCCCGCACAGGGCATCACGGTGCTGCTGTCGAGCCATATCCTCGGCGAGGTGCAGCATACGGCCGATGTCGTCGGCATCATCGTCGGCGGCAGGCTCGCCTACGAGGATGCGCTGCATGAGGGCGAGGATCTGGAAGCGCTCTTCATGGACGTGTGCCGGAAGGAGGCCGGACGATGAAGGAGACGAAGCGCGCGGCCGAGGCGACGGCCATGTCAGGGGCGCAGCATGCGGCAGCGCTATCGTGCGGGATGACGCCGCGGCATGAACCGGCAATGCCATGTGCGACAGGGACCGACGAGAAACCCGTTCCCATGCGCGGATCCTTCGTTCGCGCTCTGCGCGCGGAAGCGTTGAAATCGAAGCATGCCGCACCGCTGCGCCTGGCTATCGTCTTGGCGCTGCCCTTTCCGCTGCTGGCGGTCCTCGGGGCTCTGCTCGCCCCGCAGGCGGGCCTTACGTATGCGCCGTGGAACTACTGGTATGCGCTGCTGATGCCGGTCGCGATCACGCTTGCCGCCGCATCGGTGGCGCGGGCCGATGCACGCTTAGGCAACCGCGCCTTGCTTTCGAGCGGCGTGCCGCTGCGCCAGGCGTGGGGCGCCAAGGTCGTCTGGTGTCTGATTCTCTCGGCGCTGTCGAACCTCGTCGTCTTCGCCGTGTATGCTGCAGCGTCGATCGCAGCGCCGCAGGGTGCGGCGAGCATGCCGGCGATGCTGGCCGCGGCGCTTGCGCTCGTCGTCGCAAGTTCGTGGATGGTCCCGACGACGCTCTTCCTCACGATGCGCGCAGGGATGCTCGCAGGCGTTTTCGTGCCGCTGGCGGTGCAGATCGCCTTGGCTTTCAGCTGGTCGGTCGTGCCGTTCTGGCCCGCATGCCCGCCTTCGGCCACCATCATGCTGCCGACGGCCTTCCTTCCGGTCCTGCCAAGCGGCGAGCCCGTCGGCGTCGGCATGGATATCGTCGAAACGGTATCCCAAGGAGATGCTATCGCGCTTGCGCTCGGCATCGCATGTGCGCTCACGGCAGTGCTCGTCGTTGCCGGCGCGTCATGGTTCGAGAAATCGGAGGAGCGGCGATGACGGGACGCGCGACGGATCATGCGGACGATATCCGTAACGCGAGCGGAGGCGAAGGCGAGGATGCGCGGGCATCTGGGCCGAGCATGACGTTTCCGCGTTCCTTGCGCGCAGAGACGCTGCGCCTGCGCCGGTCGTTCCTTGTGCCTCTGCATCTGATATGCGCCTTGGCGGCGGGGGCGGCGTGTGGGGCGTACTTCGCCACAGCTCCCTGGGATGCATCGATGGGTACCGACGCCTTCGTGCAGCTGCTGGGCGCCATGATGCCGCTTATGGCGGGCATCGTCTGCGGCTTAGACGTGGATGCCGAGTGGGAGGCGACCTGTTTTTCAGGCATGCTCGCCGTTCCGTCGAGGCGAAAGGCGATTGCTGCACGGCTCTGCACGCTCTGGCTTATGGGGACGTTCGCCCTCGTGCTTGCCGCAGCCGCGTTCGCCGTGCCCCTCATCCTGGTTGGGCGACAGGCATTGGGGCCGACCGCCTGGACGGGTGCCGTCGTCGGCCTCGCCTTCGGCAGCATCCCGCTCTATCTTGTCCTCTACGTCGCTGCGCTACGATGGGGCCGCAATGCGGCGATCGTTGCCGGCGCGGCAGGACTCATGCTCTCGTTCTTCTCGATGGGAGGGCTCGCGCACGGTCTCATGACCGGTGAGCTCACTGCCGCCGGTGCGAATGCGTTGTCGTATCTGCCGACCAGCTGGCCGGCGCTTCTGGGATCATTGCCTATCGAGCTTTCGATCGCTGGCGGATCTGCAGGTTCGTTGGATGCTGCGGCTCATGTCGCAGGCGCGATCTGGCCGCTCGCAGGCTTATGCGCTGTCGCGACCGTTCTGCTTGCAGGCGGGCTGGCGGCATGGATTTCCCGTTTCGAGCCTGCTCGGCATGGAGAATGAAAAGATGGCTGCCCGGGATCTGATATATCATGGCGACGCCTATGGAAACGATAGGATGCCTTGGAAGGGGTCTGCAAGACGCACGCGAGGAGGCGAAAGGCATGGCGCGGATTCTCGTGGTCGATGACGATGCGGCGATCACCGACCTGCTGTCCCGCGTGCTTGCGCGCGACGGACATGCCGTCGATGCCGCGAACGACCCGGTTTCCGTGCTTGGCCTCGCTTTGTCACGGTACGATCTTATTCTCTGCGATGTGATGATGCCCGGTATGGACGGCTTCGAGCTGGTAGGCCGCATCCGGCATCTGGTAGACGCTCCGATCCTCTTCCTCACTGCGAAGGTGGCTGAGGAAGATGCTGTGTTCGGATTGGGCCTCGGTGCCGACGACTATATCCGCAAACCGTTCGGCATCGTCGAGCTTCGTGCGAAGGTCGGCGCGCATGTGCGTCGGGAAGAAAGGGTGCGCACCCATATGCTCGCCTTGGGCGACGTTCGCGTCGATCTCGATGCACGCGAGCTTTCCGCGCATGGTTCGCCTGTGCCGCTCACGCCTACCGAGTATGCCGTGTGCGAGCTCCTCGCCATGCATCGCGGCCAGGTGCTTTCGCGTGAGCAGATTCGCGAGCGCGCGTTCGGCTGGGCTTCGGACGCGGGCGACGATGCGATTTCCATGCACGTGAGCAACGCCCGCGCGAAGCTCCGTCGGGCGAACGTCGATCCTATAGAGACCGTGCGTGGGATGGGGTATAAGTGGCAGGCGTAGGGCATGCGCGCCGACGCGTGAGGATCCCTCTGTTCCTGGTGGTGTCCCGCTACTTCCTCTACGTGCTCGTCGGCGCGCTTCTCGCCGTGGGCATTCCGACGGGCGCCTTCGCTTGGCAGATGGCTTCCGATGCCGTATCGGTCGCGAACTACGGCGACACCCACCTGGGCGAGGTGGAAGATATGCTCGCCGGCCAGGCTTCCTTCGACGCCGATGCCATTCCCTCGGCGTATCGCTACGCCCGCTTCGGCGCGGACGGCTCTCTTCTGGCAACCGACATGCCTGTCGGTCAGCTTGATACCGCGCATGCCGTCGCGGTTTCGCGCGAGGCGTTCGATGCCTCGTATCCTTCCTACGATGCGGTCGGTCTTGCAGATGGCGGGTGCTGCGTGCTTTCCTACGATATCGTGCCTCAGTGGGTCGACAAGGGCATGCGCGACGCCTTGCCGAATCCTCAGGACCTGTTTCTCTGGACCGTGCTGGTCGCGCTGGTCCTTGTGATCATGTTCATCGCCCTGCGTGCCGGACGCGTGCTCACGCGCAAGATGGATCCCTTGACCCGATCGGCCCAAGCCGTCGGCAGGCAGGATTTGGATACGCCTGCAGGTAGCAGCGATGTGGCCGAGATCGACGATGTGCTGCGCGCGATGGAAGCGATGCGGATTTCGTTGAAAGACGCGCGCGAGGCGCAGCAGGCGACCGAACGGCAGGCTCGGGAGCAGGTCGCCGCGCTTGCTCACGACCTCAAGACGCCCCTTACGGTGGCGATCGGCAACGCGGAGCTGCTTGCCGAGGATGCGGCTTCGGGTATGCTCGGTGCGGATCAAGCCGCGTGCGCGCAGGCGATACGGGAGGCCGCGCATTCCATGGATGGCTTCGTGACCAGAATTGTGGAAGCATCTCGCGGACGGGCGGACGAATTGCATCTCGAATCCGTGAATCCCTGGGTTCTTGCCGATAGCGTGGAACGCGCGGCGAAGAGGGTCGTCGCAGCGCGCGGCTTCGCCTTCGAAACCGCGAGGACACGCGCGTTCCACGATGCATGCATCGCGATGCGCGAAGGGGAGGGGGCGCTGCCGCTCTGGGATGCGGATGCCCTTGAGCGCGCCGCGCTCAATCTGGTAGGCAATGCCTGCGACCATGCATATGGCGGCCGCGTGGTCCTTGCGTTTTCGTACGACGTCGCATCGCAAACCGTCTACATCGCTATCGAGGACGACGGGGCCGGCCTTTCGTCTGAGGCTCTCGCGCACGGGACCGAGCGGTTCTTCCGCGGGGATGCATCGCGGGCAAATGTTGGCGGCGTCGGCGGTGGCGGCACTCATTTCGGGTTGGGACTTTCCATCGCCGCCGATATCGCCTCCGCGCATGGCGGCAGGCTGGAGCTTGCCAATCGTACGGACGATGCGGGCGATATCTTGGGGGCACGCGCGACGATCGCGCTTCCTCTCATTGCGCCGCCTGCATAGCATCGGCTGCACATCGGCAAGAGCTTAGAGACGGGAGATAGAGAGAGACATACTTCCAGGTGAATCAAGAAAAAGGCTCAATGCGTAGAGCGATCGTCATCCTTCGTAGATTGTGCTGCGGTGTCCGACGGAGAACACCTCGATGACGAGCCGGTCGTCTTGGATGACGCATAGGATGCGATAGCTCCCGACGCGGTAGCGCCATTCGCCCGCGCGATCGGCCGTGAGGCCTTTTCCATGGACGCGTGGGTCTTCGCATCCTTCAAGGTTCTTGTCGATCCAGGAAACGATGAGTCGCGCATCGAAACGATCCATCTTCTTCAGCTGCTTCAAGGCGGCTGACGTGTATTCAACGCGATAGGCCATTTACAGTCCCAGTTCGGAAAGAATCCGATCGTGGGCGTAGCGCGTTCCATCATCCTCGGCTATCGCCGAGCGAAGAGCCTTCAGGTCTTCCTGGTCCTCGATTTTCTCGAAGACGGCATCGCGGATGAAATCGGAAATGGTTTTGCCTTCGAACATGGCGTACTTGCGAACGACGGCGGCGTCGGCGTCATCTATGCGCATGGTTAATGTGGACATGGCATCCTCTTTCATTTCGTTGAATACAATGTATTCTAGCATGTGCCATGAGCGGGTTCAATCGCTTCAACCCGAACGCCGAGGTGCTCGATGGGAACGATGAGCCCATTCCCGGCCTGTTCGCCGCGAGCGAGGTTGCGGGTCATAAGATGGGAACGAACCGCCTGGGCTCCACGTCTATGGCCGATATCTACACCTTCGGACGCGTCGCCGGCGACAATGCGGCCGACTACGTCGGGTAGGAATCGGCTTCTGATATGAAATCCCCCGCATGCCGATTGCGGTTGCGCTTCGGTTCTTGACATCGGCTTTCGACGATGGTCGCGCCTCGGTGCCCTGGAATTCCTCCTCAGGGTTCGAGGCGCAATCCCGTCTCTCGAGCCGACTATCCTAGAAGGATGAAAGCACGCATGAAACGAGGGATGTCGTGAACCCTATCGCGAACGAAGCTGCATTGCATGCGAGGGAAAGGATATAAGGCCTGTCCGAAAGCCTGGCGTACCGGTAGATGCCGCCTTCTGCCACAACGGCCGCCGTCTCAAGGACGATGAGCATCGTGGCGAACGCGAATTCGGAATCGAAGGCGACGCCGGCGACGATCGTCGCAAGCACAAGGGGCGGATTCGTGACGACCTGCGCTAATGCGACCACGGCGATATGCCACGCGCCGCGCACGTGGAATACGGCGAGAGCGACGGCGAGCTCGACGACGATAGTCAGCGCAAGGCAGGAGAGGAACGTTGCCGCGATCGCCCACGAGGATCCTGTCATGCCCGAGCCTCTGCCTGGGGGGTCGCGGCCTGCGCGTCAGGCTCGTCCTGAATGCCGCGTGCGAGCCGAAGCGCAGGCAGGAGACAGGCGAGAGAGGCGATCGCGAGGACGCTCAAGGCCATCGGCCCGTCGACATCGAATCCGATCAATGCCGGCAGCGCGCCGATCGCAAGTGAGAACGATGCGATTCCGAAGGCGATTCCCTTGGAAGCGGGCATGAGATTCGCGAGAGAGATGAGCGTAATGGGCATGGTGAAATTGAAGAGGAACGCCGCAAGCATGCCGATAGCGGGGAATGCCGCTGCGAAGGGAAAGAGGGCTGCCGAACCCGTAAGAGATGCGATCGAGGCGGCGGCAAGCCCGCGGCGATCGGCCAGCACGCCTCCTGCCGCCTTTCCTGCGACAATGCCTGTGACCAGCCCGGCTGCGAGCGCGATGTCTACCTTCCAAGGGAACGCCATTTCCATGCCCGCATAGCTGCGAAGCGCAACGGTGGCGGCGAGCAGCGCGCAGGCGCCGATGAAGCGAACGGACGGCCGAGGGAGCCCGAACGGCTCGTTGCGCACGTTCCATATGCGTCGATTCATGCGATCGACGGAGGCGATCGCGAAGATGCATCCGACGGGCAGCGCGGCCAGCACGGGCGTGAGACTCGCGTGCGATACGGCCATGAGGCCTCCGAGGAAGACTCCTGCCGCCCCTGTCGAAACGAAGGCTCCGGGAAGCGTCGCCTTTCCTTGGGCGACGTTCAGCACGTCAAGGCCGCCTGCGCAGTGGAACAGCGCGTTTCCGACCGCGACGAGTGCCACCGCCGCCAAGGCCGCAGGTACGTGCGGCGCGGCCGAGACGAACGTGCCTGCTGCCACCAACCCGCAGGCGACCATGGCGGCGCGTGCATTGCGATCCGCGAGATCGACCAGCGCGCCGAAGGGGAGCTGAAGGCAGAAGGCGAGCAGATCGTAGGCGACGACGGCCGCAACCACGCCTTCCGCTCCCTCGATGCCGAGTGCGCGCGATACGGCGCCGAGCATGGTTGCTATGCAGGCGAGGTCGATGACGAAGTGGGAAACTCCGTAGACCGCGGTTATCGACACGCGTGCCGAATCGCTCGTCATTTTCGTTCGTTCAGAATGATCACGATCGCAACGAGCGCAACGATCGAGGCGATGACGACGGGCACGGCTATTCCCGCAATGAGCGCGATATCGAAGAATCCCGACGGCGTGGGATACGAGGGAATCGGCGCGATGTCGGCGAACGCATACGAAGGCATGGCGCACGCGCATGCGATCGCGGCAGCAAGGGCGAATCCGGTCTTCTTCGGGTCCATAATGCCTCCAATCTTCCTGGCGCGAGGATGCATTTGTGTCGCTCGGCGAAGCCGGTGTGCGACATGCACGCCATGGGGCTTTCGGCGGCTGCCGAGGCCAGTCGCGCAACGGACGGAACGTTCGTTCGCTGCGCGGGCTTCCTTCATGCGCGCGGGCACCGGCCCTTGGGTCGAGCTAGTAGAGCTTCGCGCCTGCGGGTATCGCATCGTCGACCATGAGCAGGTTCAGGCGTTCTTCGCCCTTCACCTCATGGATCGCCGAGAGCAGCATGCCGCACGAGTCGATGCCCATCATCGAGCGCGCAGGCAGGTTCACGATGGCGATGAGCGTCTTGCCGACGAGCTCTTCGGGTTCGTAGTACATGTGAATGCCCGAAAGGATCACACGGTCGGTGCCGGTGCCGTCGTCGAGCACGAACTTGAGGAGCTTCTTGCTCTTGCGGACGGCTTCGCATTCCTTCACCTTGACGGCGCGGAAGTCGGACCTGCTGAAGGTTTCGAAGTCGACCTCTTCGTCGGCGAGGGGTTCCGTCTCGACGGCCTCTGCGTTGTTCGCGGCCCCTGCATTCGTGACGGTGCCGACCTTGGATTCTGCCTCGGTATTCGTGGGCGCTTTGTCATGCATGACGCGGTCGGTTGCAGCGGTTGCGATTTCGTTGATCGGGGAATCGATGGGTTCTTCGGACATGGCGACGTCTCCAATCGTTGAATGCGGACATGTGTCTTGCCCTGATTCTACCTGATGGAATCGGCGGGCGCACCTCGATGCCGCTGGTTTTGCAAGAGCGACGGTCGATGCGGGCATCGCATGCGAGAGCTCCTGCGCATGGCGTTGCAGAACGGCTCAGCGATTCCGTAGCATCGCATGTTGGGCCTGCGTATTCGCGCACGATCATGAAATGCATGCCGCGCAGCTCGTCTAGACGCTTCCTCCGAAGGCTATCACGAGCGAGATGACGAGGGGAATCAGCGCGAGCCCGGCGATGAGCCCCTTCATCTCGAAGGCGTCGTTCAAAATCTCCCTCCAATTCGCCTTCTCGCCATCGGCCTTGACGCGTTTCGTCGTGCCGTCGGGCAGCACCCGGTAGAGGATAGGACGATCGTAGACTTCCATATGGAAGAACTTCATGATGAATGCGGGTGTGGTGGGGATGGAGATGCAGAGCCACACGACGATGCCGCCCAGCCACATGCCCGATGTATCGAAGCCTGCGAATAGGAACCCAAGGAGCAGCGGGAGCGTGTTCCAGAGCGCGATGAGCGCCACCCATTTCGCGATGCGTGCGGGCGGGTAGAAACGTATGCGCACGGGTTCTTCCAGGCCGCCGATGCGTTCGAAGAACAGGGGATCGGGATCGGGGCGTGATTCGCCCGCGCCCCAGACAAGCGTTCCCCCTTGTCGTTCAATTACTGAATCTTTGCTGGTGAACAGCAGGTTCCATTCGCTTTCGAGGCCGCGGTTCCGACTATACGCGGTGAGCGCCATGGCGGCTATGACGGCCGTGATGCCGGTCGCTATACTTGCCGTGTTCGCAGGATCCGAGGTGCCCGCAAGGAGAAAGGCGACCGCGAATGCGAGGATGCCGCAGATCGCGGTGGCGATTATCGGCGGGACGAACCAAGGCATGCTTCGACCTATGCGCTGCGAGAGCACCGCTACCTTCCCTGTTTGGCCGTTGATTGCGACATCGCATGCCTTGCTGTGCAGCACATAGGCCGGCAGCAGCGCCGGCATGATGAGCATACTGCTGATGTCGGCGTTCATGCTCACGGCCTTCGATTGCATGACCTTCTCTACCATGGGGCGGTACCCCTGCTCGACCTCTCGTTTGACGCGCCCTTCGAGCCGATCCTTCTGAAGATCTTGCAGTTTGACGCGCTGGCCGGCCACGTAGCCGAAGTCGAACGGGGCGCATTCCGTCCAGTCGAAAGGCTCCATGGCATCAAGCAGCTCGTTTTTCATCTGCTGCGATGTGTTGACGGCGATACCGTTGGCGAATCCGCGGCAGACGTAATCACGCGACGAATCGATCCTGTGCGCGGTACAGGATATACCGCCGCGCACAAGCTGGTAGGGGAGATAGTATCCGGCGAGCTTCTCGATGTTCTTCCTGATGCCGTCCGTTTCGGGTTTGCATCTTGCATTCTCTTCGCACCAGCGTTCGAGCCGTGCGCGTGCCTCGTCGAGCGTGATTTTGAAGCCGATGACGACCTCGGGGAAGCTGTCATCGTCGAGAAATTCGCTCCGTACGGGCTTGCCGCCGCAGAAACTGCAGGCGGCAAGGGCCTCGCCTTCGGGAACGACCACTTTGGCCGCGCAATTCGGGCAGGTGTAGGTCGCCTGCGCAAGATCTCGGGCATTTTCGCGGAACTGCACCTGACGAGCATCTCTCCATCCTTTGGCCTGCGCCTTCGCGCCTTTTACGCTCGTGGTGCCGCCGCAGTAGGGGCAGCGGTAGCTCTGGGTGACGATGTCGTAGTTCGCCGCGCCTCCGCACGACTCGCAATGCACGGTAAGCGGGTTTTCCTCGTAGGCAACAGCCATGGGGCACCTCGTTTCCTCGTAGGACGGCATGCGCTCGATCCGGTTCTGACCCCGCAAGTCGCAGACGATAGGGGTTCGGTTCGCGAGCGCGCGAGCGATAGTGTTCGCTTCCTCAGGTCCTGGCCGCCAACTTCGCTCGGTCCGCGAGCGCGCAGGCGATAGAGGATCGGTTCGTTTGCGGCCTTCGACTTGAGAGATCGTAGGGTAGACACGGATTCGGTTCGCTTTCAGACCGCACGACCGAGAAGCGACGTGAGCTCGGTTCGTTTTCGACCCAAAAGAACCATAGCAGAGCACGGAAGCGCAGGAAATACCCGCGCATCCTGTCATGGTCGGCCGCATGCGGGAAGCCTTGCTCATGTGCGTTGCCGTTGCGTTCAGGGGGGGGGTCGGGATGTTCGGATTAACCGCTTCTCAAACTGCAATGAGTTCTCCTGCTGTTTTTGCCAGAAATCGCGAGCTTTGCGAATTTACAAAGCTATTTCGTGTCCAACTGCCAGAAATTGTGAGCTTAGAGGGGTTTGAACGCGATTCGCGTTGGAAACTCTGTCGCGCTCCGTGAATGATGATGCAATATATAGTGTGTCAAGACGTAATAACACTATATAGTGAGCTCATCATGGCCTCTTTCATGGAAGGCGACTTGCAAAATGCCACTAAGCGTAGATATTTTGTCAGAAGAATCCGATTGGGCTTACAAGGAGGGTTCAATTGGTTTCCGCATTCGTCCTCGCGGGACTCCCATGAATGCCTTCGCGCGAAGAGCGAAGACCGAAGAACTAAAAGCGAAGGGCGAAGACCGGAGACTGGAGAATGAAGAGCGAAGGCCGGAGAGCGAAGAACGGAGAGCAAAGACCGAAGACCGAGAGCTAAAAGCAGAAGGTGAAGACCCAAGACCCGAGACCCAAGACCCGAGACCCAAGACCCGAGACCCAAGACCCGAGACCCAATACCCGAGACCTCCTGGAGGAGCATGCAGGCACTGAGGCCCTTACACCCGAAACCTCTATAATGCTGCCATGGGCGCATTCTCCGACAAGGCATTCGACATCGTGCGACGCATTCCGCGCGGACGCGTCATGTCCTACGGCGCTGTCGCGCGTGCGATCGGCGAGCCTCGCAAGTCCCGCTTCGTGGGCTACGCGATGCGCAACAATCCTGATCCGGATATCTATCCCTGCCACCGCGTCGTCTTCAAAGACGGCGCGATTTGCGATTCGTATGTCTTCGGCGGTCCCGAGGTGCAAAAACGCCTGCTCGAGCAGGAGGGCGTACCCTTTCTCGATGATACGCACGTCGATATGGCGAAGTGCGCCTGGACTCCTGGGGAAGACACCTTCGGCCGTCCGACCGATATCGACTGGGAACGCGAGATAGGGGACTGATTTCGTCGAGCCACGCATCCCATCATGTCGGCTTCGTCGTTTGGGCCGCGCGCTGGATGGCCGTGCTGCCGCATTCCAGGTGTCGGGTCGTTCGTGGCGAACCGCATCAATATCCTCCCTCTGGGGGGATGCCGTTTTCCTGCGAATCCGACCTGCGCTGCGATAGCCTCCACGTCGCCTGCGAGTCAGTCTATCTCCAAGAGCCGGCAAGGGACCGGCTGGAAAAGGGATAGAGGAGGAAACGATGGCGAAGCTATCTCGGAGAAGCTTTCTTTCAGGGAGCATGATCGCGGCGGCCGGAGGCGCAAGCCTGCTTCTGGGCGCGTGCGCATCGGACGGCGGCGCGGCCAAGACCCCGCAGAGCGGCCAGATCGCAGGATCGGGCTCGTCGACGGGCAAAGGCGGCGAGCTGAACGTCGAATGCGTGCTCGAAGACGGCAAGCTTCTGCATATCAACGTCTTGAAATCGCAAGAATCCGCCGGTGTCGGCACCGAGGCCATCGATGTGCTCAACAGTCTTATCGTGGACGATCAGACGCTCAACGTGGATGCCGTTTCGGGCGCGACGCTTTCGAGCCGCGCGTTCGTCCTGGCTACCGCCGATGCGCTCAAGCAGGCGGGCGAAGACGCCGACGAATGGAAGGCGCGTGCCAAAGCCGTGCCTGCCCTGCCCGACAGCATTCCGACCGATGTCGATGTCGTCGTGGTGGGCGCCGGCGGCGCCGGATATGCCGCAGCGCTGACGGCCGCCCGCAACGGATCGTCGGTCGTCATGATCGAGAAGCTCGGCATCACGGGCGGCGACACCATTCTTTCGGGCGGTGCCATTTCCGTTCCGAATAACTATTTCCAGCGCCGCGACGGCATCGAGGATAGCGTCGAAAAGCTGGCCGAAGACATGCTCGTGGGCGGCGACAACATCGGCGATCCCGAGCTCGTGCAGGTCATCGCCGAGGGCGCCTACGACGCCATGGAATGGCTCACCTTCGAGGCCGACGTGGCATGGCAGCCGTACCAGCAGTTCTTCGGCGGGCACTCCGTTGCTCGCTCCCTCGTGCCGTACGGCCAGGAGGGCAGCGAGATCATCGTGAAGCTCGACAAGCGCTGCAAGGAGGTCGACGGGCTGACCATCGTGCGCAATATGAAGGCCGAAGAGCTCGTCGTCGAAGGCGGCGCCGTGACCGGCGTCAAGGCGACGCACACGCTGTCCGGCGATCCGTATACGTTCAAAGCGAAGCACGTGATCCTGGCGACCGGCGGCTTCGGCTCGAATGTCGAGATGCGCGTGAAGTACAACCCCAAGATGGACGAGAGCATCCTGTCCACCGACAGCGTGGGCGCGACGGGCGACGGCATCTCGATGGCCGAGGCGATCGGCGCGAACCTCATCGACATGCAGTACATCCAGACGTATCCGACCTGCGATGTCGAGACCGGCGGCCTTCTGTACACAGGCAATATGCGCCTCAACCAGAACGCCATCTGCGTCAACAAGGAAGGCAAGCGCTACGTCGAGGAGCTCGAGCGCCGCGACGTCATATCCGAAGCCACGACGCAGCAGACCGACGGCGTCGGCTACATGGTCTTCACGCAGGAACAGGTCGACAAGACCGGCGTGTTCAATGCGAATAAGAGCGAGGTCGAAAACCTCCTGGCACGCGAGAAGATGGTCAAGGGAGACACGCTCGAGGAAGCTTGCAAGCCCTTCGGCATCGACGAGGCCGAGCTTCAGAAGACCATCGATACCTGGAACGGCTACTGCGCCGCCGGCAAGGACGACGACTTCAACTACCGCGGAACCCTCAATCCGATCAACGAAGGCCCTTACTACGTGATCGTCTTCAAGCCCTCGGTCCATTACACCATGGGCGGCCTGCACATCAATCCGCAGGCTCAGGTGCTCGACGACGCGGGCGAACCCATTTCCGGCTTGATGGCGATCGGCGAAGTGGCCGGCCATAAGATGGGCGACAACCGTCTCGGCTCGTGTTCGATCGCCGATGCGTTCGTCTTCGGCCGCCGCGCCGGCGAAGCCGTTTCGAAATAAGGCATCCTGCCGCGCATGGCTGTCGCAACCCCTCCTCCATGCGCGGCGTATGCTGCAGCCGTTCCTGCGCGTGCGTGCTCGGCATCGGTCGAGCCGGATCGGCCGCCTCGCCCGCCTTCATGCGATCCCCTCCCGCGTGAAGGCGGGTTTTTAGGTCTTGTTCCACCCCTCCGCATGAAGACGGGATTTTTTCAGGCTCTATTCCAAGCTCTCGAGAAGCTCGAGCAACGATTGGCGGTTCGATGTCTTCGTCTTCTCGTAGATATGCCCTAGATGGGTCTTCACCGTGCTCTTCGAGATGAAGAGCTTCTTTTCTATATAGGGGCTGGAATATCCGCCGGCCCAGTAGCCGAGGATCTCGGCCTCGCGCGGCGTGAGCCCGTAGCGCCTGACGGCGAGCGCGACGTGGTCGCGTGGTTTCGCCCGGTCTTGCACGGAAGCGTCCGGAGTTGAGAAGAATCCTCGGGAGGGGAGTCCTACGGCGAGGAGCAACGCCATCATGAGCGCGAGGAGCACCACGATGCTGAGCGTCTGGCCGGTAGGCGCGATCAGGGATGCGGATTGCCCGGCCACGCTGCCGAGCCATTGGGCGCAACGCAGCATGGCCAGAATGAACAGGGCGGATACCTGATCCTGCGCGAATGAGCGTACCAGCATGAACCACACCACGTACTTGATCGTCTCCGATCCGACGAGCGCGATGCAGAACGCGGCGCCCCCTGAGAACGGATCGAGCTCCGGAGGAATGAGCGCGGCTATGACCATGAGGGGAAATGCGACATAGAAGGTGAGGGAGGCATTCTTTTGATGCAGGCAGTAGGCGAGGAGCACGGCGACGAGGCTCGCAAGCGCGGGCACGCCGGCGGACAATGCCGAGGATAGAACGCCGCCTGTCGCGTATCCGCCGATCACGCCTGTCGTGCGCATGGCTCCGTATCCGAAGAAGGCGAGCGCGACGATGACGAGGTGCGTCGCGGGGAGCTGCTTTGCAAGCTCTTTGAGCGATGGCGGTCGGGTTGCGACCGGGCTTGTGCCGATATCCCGCGCAAAGAACGCGCCTGCGCGGCCGTTCCGCCCAAGAACCCCGCTCGCGTTCGCATCGCCGTGCGCGGCCGAACCCAGAGCGCTGCACTGTGCGGCATCGGGGCCGGCCTCTTTTCCGGAAGGCTTCGCCCGGCCACCGTCGCCCTTGCTTCTTTTCGGTATCGAATCGGCTGCAAAAAACAAGAGCATCCCGGCAATCGAAAGCACGATGGAGGCTGCGATGACGGCTTCGCTTGCGAGCAGCGCGCATGCGACGAAGAGCACGTAGCCGAGCACGTAGGCGGCTGTCACGGTGAGCGCCACCGTCCTCACGCCGCCCAGGCTGATGCGTTCTTCCCATAGGAGCCTCAGCGTGCTTCCCGCTCCGCTGAGAGCGAATGCGATGGAGAGCTGCTGGACCGACTCGTCGCCGCGCGAAAGCGCGAGCAGAACGACGGCGGAGATCGAAAGCCCGCAGAATAGGGCGAATGCGGCGAAACGGAGGAAAGCGCTGGGCGAGCGAAGGGCGATTCCCGCGATCAAGACGGATGCGACGACCGTCGCTATGCCTTGAACCACGAACGCGACGCTCGCGCCTGCAGCATCCCAGGGACCTATCATGAGCAGGGGGCCGTTCCAGAACAGGAAGCTCCAGGCGATGTAGCATGCAAGCCCGAACATGCTGAGAAGCCTCGCGCCGCGCACGCGCGACGCATCGCAGGCATGATTTCGCAACGCCTTCTCCTTGAACCGTGTGCCCGAAAGCGGGAATGCGCGATTGCGCGTCTCCCGCTCCGTTTTCGTCCTCCGCGCCGTGCGTCCGGCTTCGGCGGCAGGGAACGATCTTCGTTCGCTGAATGCGATTGATTCTAGCATGGTCGTCGGCCGAGCCGGCCGGCTGAGACGATCGGTTGCCGCATTGCATTCGGAGCTTGAGCACGAGCAAGGGATGAAGCCGCGACGGCAGGAGGGAAGCCGTCGCGGCATGGAGGGGAGAAGGAGGTCATCATCAATGCGGGAGGGGACTGCCTTCCGCATCGACAGGAGTGGGAACGCCGGAAGAGGTTCGTGAGACGTCCTGTTCCAGCGCGCGTCTTCCGGCCTACTTAGCTGCCAGAGCCTTGCCGAGCACGCGGCCGAGCGTCATGGCCATGCCGAGGGTCAGACCGGAAATCGCGGTCGAGTACTGCACGGCGAAGCGACCGCCGCTGTTGTTGCCCGATGCGTACAGCCCGAGGATAGGGTTGTAGTTCTTGTCGAGCACGCGCTGGTCGTCGTCGATGACCAGCCCGTTCAGGGCAACCGTACCGAGCATGGGCTTCTCTTCGACGCTGTACATGCCGAAGAACGGAGGCTCGCTCACGTCGAGGAGCAGTTTGGGGTCGCGCTCGAAGTCCTCGTCCTCGCCCTGGGCGCAGTATGCGTTGTACTGGTCGATCGATTCCGTGACGCTCTTCTTCATGGCGTCGTCGAAGCCCATGTATCCAAGCAGCTCGTCAAGAGAGTTCGCACCCCAGGCGCACACCGTGCTGCCGTCTTCGGTTTCCGCGCCTTCGGCGCCTCGGTCGACCCAGGACTGGAAGAGCTTGTCGTAGTCGGTGGCGTCGGCGATGCCGATAGGTTGGGAGAAATGCTCAGGCGGCATCTTCGACATCATCTTCTTCCACTTGTTGTCGAAGAAGTAGAAGTAGCGGCCCGGCTTGCGACGTTCGACCTGGTCGAGCGTTCCGAAGATACCGAGGAACGCCTCGTCGGTGAAGCGCTTGCCGTTCATGTAGAGGCAGACGGCATGTCCGCCATATATACGGGCGCCTCGACTTGAATTCACGCCAGCAGCTCCTGGCGCTCGCCGAATCCATCCCCCTTAAGGAAACGGATGGGCAGGAGGGCTTCCCGGTTTCATGACCGTGCCTGCTTTTCGCCTTATGGGAAGGGATTGAGGGACGTTCGGGATTCAGGGAGCGACTGGGTTCGAGACGATGTCGTCAGGCGGTTCGAAGGCCGTGCAATCGCCTCCATACGTTGTGATTCCAACGGTCATGCGCTCGTTCTCGGAGTAAGCTTGCGCGATGTGCCGTCCTTCTTGCGAGCGCGGCAGTTCCGTCAGCTCTTTTCGCCCGCATCCGGGCAACGCATGTGGAGGTGCGCATGGTTCCCTTTGTTCCTGCCGTCGTTCCCAATATTCTGCAGGCGCTTGTCCTCGTCATCGTGTTCTCGCTCGTGCTCGCACCGTATATGAGGAAGCATGCAGGCGCGTTCTATCTCGGCTTCCTGGCATTCTCGCTCGCGAGCTTCCTGCCTGCGATGGATGCGAATCCGGCGTTCAAGACCGTCGTGGACCTGTTCGCAAGCTGCTATACGGGCGTCGCCTTCTACCTCGTCGTCATGTTCATCGGTGCATTGCCCAAGCGCTGGCAGGCCGTGCGCAGGCTTCTGGCTGCGCGTTCCGAGCTCAGCGTCATCGGCGGCATCGTCATCTGCGCGCACGTTGTCAAGGTCGTGTTCATGGTGCCTCTGTCGCTCACCTTTTATTGGGGCTATATCTGGGGCGATGCGGCGCCGTACATGCTTTTGGCCTGCACGGTGATCGGCGCGCCGCTGCTCGTCTGCTTTCTCGTGCCCTGGATCACGTCGTTCAAAGCCGTACGGAAGAAGATGAGGCCTGCAACCTGGAAGAAGGTGCAGAGGCTCGCGTATCCGTTCATGGCGCTGCTTGTCGCGCAGGGCATCCTGCTCGGGATGGGGCATGCGGTTTACGTTGGAACCGATGCCTCGGAATTTCCCACGTATGTGGCGACATCGGTGACGTATGCGGTCATGGGCATCGCGTATCTCGCGCTGAAGCTCCATATGCGCTTCTCGTCGAGTCATGCGAAAGACTGAAAAATTTTTTCGAATTCCCGGTTGACCCTGACGTTACGTCAGGGGGTATACCTGTTTCTGCAGGAAAGGACAGGAGGTTGCGCATGGGCCATTCGATCAAGGAAGTAGCGGACATCGCGAAGGTGTCCGTCCGGACGCTTCACCACTACGACCGAATCGGCCTGCTTTCGCCGCGCAAGCTCGACAACGGGTACCGCATCTACGACGATGCGGACCTCAAGACTCTGCAGAGCATCCTTTTCTACAAGTATCTAGGGTTTTCTCTGAAGGAGATCGCCGGGCTCATGCAGGGCGATATCGACAGGATATCGCTGCTCGAGCGTCAGTTGCGGCTGATCGAACAGGAGCAACGGCGCATGGAAGAGCTCGTGCGAACGCTGAAGAGAAGCATCGAAGAGGAGAAAGGCGGGCCGATCATGACCGCAGAAGAGAAGTTCAAGGGTTTGACTTGGAACGACAGCAAGGAATATGAGAACGAGGCGCGAAAGCGCTACGGAAACGACGTCATCGATGCCGGCATCGCGCGGCAGAAAGGAAAGGAAGACGAGGCGACCGATGCGTTCAACGACGTGTTCTTCGCGTTCGCGCGCAATCTGGAGCAGGGGATCGCGCCTGACGCTGCGGAGAGCATCGCCATCGCGCAGCGTCTCTTGAACGTGCTGAGGACCTATTCGTTCGATTGTTCGATCGAGGTGTTCGGGCATATCGGCAAGGGGTATGCGGCCGATCCGCGTTTCAAGGCGAATATCGACAAGTTCGGAGAGGGTACGGCGCAGTACGCGAGCGACGCCATCGCGGCCTTCGTGAAGGCGAGCGCATAGACGCTCGTCGAAGCAGAGCATGGCTTCGGACATCGGATATGCGCGGCTTCGGATGAACGAACGCGCGTCCTCAGATGGGACGAAGCATCTTCGAAGCCGGCACGTGCGTATGTCGATACGATCGACGGCCATGACTTGCAAAACGAGGCAGCCTCTGGTCGCGCAAGCTTCCAGGGGCTGCCTCGTTGTATGCCGCATCTTGAAGGAGGGGTGGATGCGGCGGGATAGGAGCGATCCATGCGTCGCAAGGCCTTTCCTCCGAAATCCTCACTCCCGCGCATAAAGCGATAAAAAGCATCGATTAAGAAGAATATATATATAGCGTACGTCCTATCTCATCTGGTATATAGAGAGCTAGCCTTAGCTACACATCGCCATACCCATCGTGTTGGCGCGTGTGCGGGGACATCGCGTATGGCGGGCGGCAGGGTACCGTCAGCGCGACGGTTCAGGGGAGAGGGATCCATGATATCCAAGAGGTTGTGCGGCTGGGCGCTCGCGCTTGCGGCGCTCGCCATCTGCATTCCCGGCGGCCTTGCGTTCGCCGACGACGCGACGAGCGTCGAAGAGATCCAGGCTGCCATCGCCGCTGCGCCCGACGGGGAGCAGACGAACGTTGCCGTCTCGGGCGATATATCCGCGGCGACGCAGGTCGTCGTGCCGTCGGGGAAGAATATCAGGCTCACGGTCGCCGGCGGGGGATCGGGTTCCCTCACCGCCGCGACGAGTTCCATCAATTACTTGGTCAAAGTCGAATCCGGTGCAACGCTTTCCATCGACGGCGGGCTCGTGCTCGATGGTGACGGCAAGGCGTATTACGTGACGAACGAAGGATCGTTCACGCTCGAGGACGGCGATCTTAAGAACGGAAAGCGCGATCACGCAAGCAACGGCGGCGGCGTGTATTCCAAGGGTGCCGATGCCACGTTCACGATGAACGGGGGAACCATTTCGAACACGACCGCGCTGTATTCCGGACAGGGTGCGGTTTGCCTGGATAAAGGCGCTGTCGGCTTCATGAACGGCGGCACGGTCGAATCCACGGCGGTGCAGAACCAGCTGTCGTCTTCGGTGCTCGTGAACGCTTCCGCGTTCACGATGGACGGCGGCACGATCACCGGCGGAAATGCAGGGCATCAGCTGCAAACCTCGGGAGGCGTCCTCGTCTTCGCATGCGAGAACAACACCGATACCGGTGTGACGTCTCGTTTCACGATGAACGGCGGCACGATATCGAATTGCAAGTCGCCCTTCGGCGGCGGCGTGTACGTGTACGGCGGCAGCCCCAACTATCGCGACTTCCGCTCGAAGGCGTACTTCACGATGAACGGCGGCACGATCACCGGCAATGAAGCCACGGGCGTCGTATCCGCGAGCGGCGATTTCATTTCCGGCGGCGGTGGCGGCGTCTACGTGGAAAACGGCAGCACGTTCGATATGAATGACGGCGTCATCTCCAACAACAAGGCCGCCGGCATGGGCGGCGGCGTCGCTGCCTTCGATAACTTCGTGACATTCTTCGGGAAGGTGCCGTACTCCAGCGCAACGGGCCAGTATTACGAAGCGATATTCAGCAAGTGGCCCGAATTCTATCCTGCCGCGTTCACGATGAACGGCGGCTCCATCGTCGGCAATAAGGCCGAAGGAGACGGTGTGGTCAACGATGGCGGGTGCGGCGGCGGCGTGTATTCCGCATCTTCCCTAGTCACGCTTAATGCCGGTCTGATCGACGGAAATACGGCCGACCGCCAGGGCGGCGGCGCATATGTCGGGTCCGTCCCGTATGTGCTCAATGCCTACGACGTCGTCGTGACGAGCAATCACGCAAGCGTCATCGGCGGCGGCGCCTGGTTCTGCCCGACGGGCAAGGCGGCCTTCTCCGTGAATAACGGCGCAGCCGTCTACGGCAACGACGCCCAAGGCGCTGCGGACGACGTGGCCGCCGTCCGCATGGCGGGCGAAGAAGCCACCACGACCATTTCCGACCGCATGCTCGGCGGCGGCGCGGCCAACTGGTATAAGGACGGCGGAATCCTCGTGCCGCACGTCTTGGGCGAGCCCGACCCCGATGCTCCGCGCTACGATCCTGCGTCGAGCAGCAACGTTCCGGTTTCCGGCATCTCAGAGAGCACCGACATCTTCGCGCTCAAGGCGACGCCGACCCCGGCGGCGATCGACCTGGCCCAGTCCAAGGCGAAGCTGACCATCACGAACAACTCGGCTGCCCGGGGCGGCGGCATCGGCTCGAACGGCGCTTCGACGCTCGGCAAAGTCAATGTCCACACCAAGAAGGTCGTCGTCAAGAAGGTTTGGGACACCTCTGCGAATCCCGATGCGGCCATTCCCGGTTCGATCAAAGTCTGGCTCTTGATCGACGGCAAACGCATCGAAAGCGTCGAGCTCACCAAGGATTCCGGATGGACGCATACCTTCGAGGGCCTTCCTCTGAATGCGGATGTCAGCATCGAGGAAGATGAGGCGGTCGAAGGCTGGACCGCGAAGGTGACGAGCGAAGAGGTGAGCGAAACCGAGATCGCTTTCACGATCACGAACACGCCCGATGCGAAGTCCACGTCGGTTTCGGTGAAGAAGGCGTGGGACGACGCCGATAACAAGGATGGATCGCGTCCGGCATCCGTCAAGGTGCAGCTCTACGCGAATGGCGAGGCATATGGGGATCCCGTCGTTTTGAACAGCGATTCGAACTGGGCATATACATGGACCGGGCTTCCTGTCATGAAAGACGGCTCAGCCGTGGAATACACCGTCGCCGAGGTCGATGTGCCGAAGGGATATAAGGCACGCATTGCGGGCAGCGCTTCGGAGGGCTTCACGATCACCAACGTGAAGGAACCGACGAAGCCGCCGGCGAAGGAGCAGCCCAAGAAGCCGCGGATTTCCAAGATTCCTGCAACGGGCGACGATCTGGGTGCGATGACGTTTGCGCTCGCAGGTGCGTCGGTTGCATCGATCGCCTGCATCGCTGCGGCTAGGAGGAAGATGCGCGGGTAAGTCCGCGCCTCGAGGACGGGTGCATTGTGCGCGATTGCGCGATGCGCAAACAGATCAGATCTGATGAGCGCGGTCGGACGCGTCGTGCATGACGCGGGCCTGCCGCGGATACGTTCGAGATTTCGGGGCCCGTTGCACGCGACGGGCCCCGGTTCTTTCGGCGGCATGCCGCTTTCAGGATAGGTTGATTGCCGGGCTGCTGTCTGGTCAGCGCATCCGAGCTTCCTGCTGCTCTATAAGGTCGATGAGTTCCTGGTTGGAATGCACGCCGAGCTTCGCATAGGCGTTCTTCGCATGCGTGCGCACGGTATTGTCCGCTATGAACAGGTGTTCGGCTATGTAGATCTTGCTGCGTCCCATCGCGATGAGCGCGGCGACCTGGGCTTCCCGCTTCGAAAGCCCGAAATGCGCGCGCAGCCATGCTTCGGTGCGCTCGAGAGAGCCATCCGACGCGTCGAGGGCATTGTCGACTGCAGGATTCCGATCCTCCTTCCGTCTGGACGGCAAAGCAGGGGAGGCCGGCACCTCGTCGTCCCACGTGAGCAGCGGACGCGTGCGCGGTATCTCGCTCGTCAGCAGCATGACCATGCTAAGCGCCAGTGCGAAGGACATGGCGCCGACGATGGCGCTCGCGGCGTAGGCGGCCGCGCCCATCGATGCCACGAAGACGAGGAGCACGCGAGCCGCATCGCGTGCAAGGACACGTGCGGCCCAGGCCAGCCCGTATATAACGTATGCATCGCGGCTCGTGTGCCGTGCGACGTCCTGAAGCGTGACCCACATGATGCCGAGCATGAGCGTATCGGCCGCGTTGATGACCGCGACGGCGAGCGGAAGGGCGTCGTCGGGGAAAAGCGACAGCGCCAACGTGCCGAACGCGACCAAGGTGATTTCGATGCGCCAGAGAAACGAGAATCCGAGCCGCCGATTCTTCACGAGCGACCACCAGATGATGAAGAGGCTGACGGCGATGACGCCGAGCTGATGGACCATACGTTCGGGGACGTCCAGCTGCACGGGCTGGCCGAGGGGAAAACCTCGGGCGACGCCGAGGGCGAAGCCGAATGCGGCGAGCCCTCCGACGATGATGAGCGCCGTCGAAATCGGCTCGGCGTCGAAGACGGGTTTCGGCTCCGGCGGGGTTCCGATGTCGATGCGCACGGCGCGCTGGTGGCAGAGGAGCGAAAGGGCGGGCATGAGCATGCCTGCGGCAAGCATCGTGGTGACGGGCGCGAAGCTCAAGACGAGTCCGCCGAACGATCCCAGAGCAAGCGAGAGAAAGGCGTAGAGAATGCAACGTCTCAGGTCGAGCCTGATGTAGGCTTCGATCCACATGGCGCCTCCGAGTGCTCCGCCGATGCCGGCGAGGATGCAGGCGGCCAGGAGGATACCCATGTTCGAAGAGGACGAGCCCAGAAGGATGAGGATCGATCCTACCGTCATGAGGAAGGTTCCCGCGAACGAGACGGCGCGCCGTGCTCCCGGCGTCGCAGGATGCTTCAAGGCGATAAGCGCGCCGATGAGCATGGCAAGGCCGTAGAACAGTTGATTGACGATCGTGAGCGTGCCTGCATCGCTTTGCGCGTATGCGCCGAAGAACGTGCATTGCATCCAGACGCGCGTCGCGGCAAGGCCGAGGAACGGTGCGAAAAACGGCGTCGCCCACGGCGCCTTCCATGCATGCGCCCGGTTCCGCGCATCGATATCGTCGGTCATGCATCCCCCTCTTCCACGCATCGTCAGATTGTACGATTCGCACCCGTGCTGCGTCCATCGCTTCACACCTTTAGTGTGAGCTTTACGGAAATCGCTGGTTATTCACACCTTTAGTGGCTTTCTCAGTATGCGTGCGGGGCCATAGGATGCCTTCAGGCAACGCGCGTCGCGCGCACTCGGCTCAGCGGCTGTTGGAACCTTCGATGTCACCTTCGGCACCTCGGCTGCGCCTGCGCGATCGGATCCGGTCGAGTGCGGGTCGGCCCGGTCAAGTCGAGGCATCAGCGTCTCGCCATGCGCTGCGCGTGCGGTTCAGCAAGAAGACGGGGTCGCTCGTGCGGCCCGACCGAAAGGGGAGGTTCGAAGATGGCAGGAGAGGGCATGACGATATCGCGTCGCCGGTTCGCGGGTCTTATGGCAGGAAGCATGGCGGTCGCTGCCATGGGCGGACTCTTCGGATGCGCGCCCGAATCCGCAGCGACGTCCGAGGCGAAGAAGAGCTTCGACTACGATGTCGTCGTGCTCGGCGGCGGCGGGGCGGGCATGTCCGCAGCCGGCAAGGCGGCCGAGGCGGGCGCGAAGACCATCCTGCTCGAGAAGAAGGACTGGCTTGCCGGGTCGAGTTCCATCTGCCTCGGCGGCTTCTATGGCGCGAACAGCGTCATTCAAAGGAATTACGGCATCACCGACGACACGCCCGAATCGCTCCTCGAGTACTTCATGAGGCGCAACGGCGACAAGCTCGATTACGACGTCCAGGAATTCTGCGCCTATCACTTCGGCGAGACCATCGATTGGCTTGCCGAGGACCTGAACGTTCCCTTTCAGGAAAAGCCGTTGCTCAAGGGTTCCGATACCGTTCCGCGTCAGGCGCGCTGCCTGAACAGCGGCATGGATGCGCTGTCCGCCGTGCATGAATGGGCGCTGGATCAGGGTGCCGAGGTGAAATACGGTATTGCCGGCGAATCCCTTATCGTCGAAGACGACGGCTCGGTTTCCGGCGTCATCGCGCGCACGAACATCGGGGAGGCCATCCGCTATAACGCGAAGAGCGTCATCGTCGCGACCGGCGGGTTCTGCCGCAACCACGAGATGATTTCCGAATACATGCCCGATTTCGCCTCTATCTCGACAGAGGTCGGCGTCGGCAGCACGGGCGAGGGTCTGAGGATGGGTCTGGATATCGGTGCGGACTACATCGGCCACGGCGGCGTGAACGGAATTCTGTGGTGCCCCGCGGCGGCGGGCCAATCGAAGCTCATCGACAAGAAGGCCCTATGGGTCGCACCCGACGGCAAACGCTTCGAGAACGAGGCCGGGCAAACGCACGACATCTTCTACAAGGTCGCGAAGTTCGACGGCACGAAGTTCTATGCGGTCTACGACCAGGCCATGGTCGACAAGCTGGAAGGCGTGCCTGCGAACGATTTCAAGATCGGCATGGAGAAGGGCATGTTCGCCCAAGGCGACACCGTCGCCGAAGCGGCGGAGAAGCTCGGTCTCGATGGCGCCGCGGTCCAGGCGACTCTCGACGCCTACAACGCCATGGCCGAGGCCGGCGAAGACACCGAGTTCGGCAAGAAGGCCGAGAATCTCCTGCCCATCACGCAGGCTCCGTTCTACGTCCTCACGATGAGCGTGACGAGCCACGGCAGCTTCGGCGGCTATCGCGTGAATACCGACTTTCAGGTTCTCGATACCGACGGCGTGCCCATTCCGAACCTGTATTCAGCGGGCGAAGTCTGCTCCGGCACCTTCATCTATGACGAGTATCCCGCGGGCGGATGCGGTCTTAACTGGGCGTATACATCCGGTCGCTTCTCCGGCGAGAACGCTGCGAAGGCGGCGGTCTGATCTATACGCCGGCAGCCCCGGTTCATATGCCGGCCGTCTTTCGGCCGTCTACGGTTTGGCCGATGGCATGCCTCATGGGCACGGAAGATGCACGGAGATCTTTCGGCCGCCTACGGCTGGGCCGGTGCGTCGGGGGTCCATAATGCGTGCGTCGTTCGGCGGCGTGCTGGATCGTGCGGAGGGGTTGAGGCGGACGGTTTCGGGATGTAAGCGGCCGGCGGCTTCCGAGTGTCGCTTTGAGGGAGTTGCCGGCTCAAGCATCTCGACGGAATATAGTCGGGAAACGCGACGTGGGCGGTGTCTGCCGTTTTGTCGCTTCGTCCCTCGTATTGCCAGAAAATCGGTGCTTAGTGGCATTTTGCATGTCATTGTTGCGATGTGTTTTGCGAACTGATGTTGCCGCATGACAGCGAACTGGTGTTTCGATATTGAGGCGATGAGCGCGGAAGCCAATTGGATTTCCCGGTCGCTTCGGATACCCCCTAAGCTTAATTATTTTGACAGTTGCGCGAGAAAGAGATGCGATTTTTCGCAAAGCACCGAGTTTTTGACAGATGCAGCGAGACCTTCAAGTCGGTCTTCAACGAAAGATGCGGTCAATGACTCAAGCAGGACATGAACCAGGGAACGCTCGATCGAACGTATGATTTCCCGAATGCAGGCTCCGTCTAAGTGCGATGTCGCATGCACGCCGTTTCTACACCGCCGATGCATATCCCCGTTTGACGCACATTCCCCGTCCTGGCGACATTGCACACGTCCATCCGCTGTCTAGATGCAGGTGCGCGACCCCGCATGATGCGCCGCCGCGCACCTGCCGTTCCTATAGATGGATTCGAGCGGGAATCTCGGCCTCGGGCGTCTGGGCGAGCAGCTCGGTGAGAAGCCCCATCGTGTGCGCGAGGTTCGAGCGCGGGTGGCGCAGGCAAAACTCAAGCGGCATGCCCGTGCGGTTGATGCAGCACAGATGCGCGATGCCGAGCTCCTGCGCGGCGGGGACCACGGTGTCGTCGATGACGCCCGCCACGGCGACGAGCGGCTTGTTCGCCGCCTTGCAGCGTCCGGCAACGCCGACGACGACCTTGCCGTGCAGAGACTGCCCGTCGAAGCACCCTTCGCCGGAAAATACCAGGTCCGCTTCTTGAACAAGTTCGTCGAACCGAGCGGTGTCGAGCACCGTCTGGATGCCCATCTGCAAGGGTGATCCGAAGAACGCCGCCATGCCCGCGCCCATGCCGCCCGCCGCGCCCCCGCCGGGAAGTTCTACGACGTCGATTCCCAGATCGCGCTTGAACAGCTCTTCAAGATGGGCGAGCCCCGCGTCGAGCATGTCGACCTGCGCGGGGCTCGCGCCCTTCTGCGGAGCGAAGATCGCCGCGGCGCCCGTCGGCCCGCATAGCGGATTGTCGATGTCGCACATCGTGACGATGGGAATCTCGCGCACGCGCTCGTCAAGCCCCGTCGTATCGATGCGCGCGATGTCCGCGAGCGTTCCGCCGACCGGAACGAACGTCTCGCCGTCCTCGTTGAGGAACCGCACGCCGCAGGCTGCGGCCATGCCGCAGGCGCCGTCGTTGGTGGCGCTCCCGCCCAGTCCCATGATGACACGGGTCGCACCTGCGTCGATGGCGTCCACGAGCAGCTCTCCCACGCCGTAGGTGGTGGTCGCTTCGACGCGGCGGTCATCTCCGACGAGCGGCAGGCCGGCCGCGGCGGCCATCTCTATGACCGCCGTGCCGTCTTCGAGAAGCCCGTAATATCCCTCGATTCGCTCTCCGTACGGACCGGAGCAGACACAGGTGCGCTTGATGCCCGGCATGGCGGCGAGGAACGCGTCGACCGATCCTTCGCCGCCATCCGCTACGGGGATGCTTTTGATCTTCGCCTCGGGAAAGCGCTCGTGCAGCGTCTCCTCCATGATGCGGCAGACGTCGATCGCGCTCATCGTGCCTTTGAACGAATCGGGAACGATGAGAAAGCTCTTGTAGTCGGTAGTGTGCATGCCTGACCTCGTGCGATTCCTATCCTAGAGGGTGAGTCCGTGACAATCGAATGCGAGAACCCGTGCGAATCCGTACGGTTCGAACGATCCGCGCCGCGCAGCATCGAGATTCGGATGCTCGAGTCCGATACGGCGGCCGGCGTGGACGGCGACAGCCGTATGGCGCGTGTGGCCCACATGAGCCGCGCGGCCTGCATGGCGCGCGGCCCGAACGCTAGATGCCGAAAACGAGGGAAAGAACGAATACACCGATGATGCCGGCGACGCCCATGAGTCCCGTGACCGCGGACTGCGTCTTGTAGCCTTGCTCAGGCTCCATGCCGCCGAAGCTCGTGACGACCCAGAAATAGGAGTCGTTCGCGTGCGAGACCGTCATGGCGCCGCAACCGATGGCGGCGACGACGAGCGCGGCACCGACCGGGGTGGTGTAGCCGAGGGTCGCCATCAAGGGGCCGAGGATGCCGGCGGTCGTCGTGATGGCGACGGTGGAAGAACCTTGGGCGGTCTTCAGGATGGCGGCCAGCAGGAACGGGAAGAAGATGCCGAGCGCATCGAACGCGTTGGCGTGGTCGCTGATGAACTGGACCATATCGGTGCTTGCGATGACCTTGCCCAGCACGCCGCCGGCAGCGGTGATGAACAGGATGGGACCGACCGTCTTGAGCGTATCCTGAACCAGATCGTAGAATGAATCGAGCTTATGCATCTGGGAAAGCGTGAGCACGGCGAAGACGACGCCGATGGACAGGGCGATGATCGGCGTGCCGAAGAACGTGCAGAGGCTCTTGAGCATGCCGGTCCAGCCGGCCATGTTGGCGATCGAGCCCAGGGCCATGAGCAGGATGGGGACGATGATCGGGGCCAGCGTGGAAAGGCCGCTCGGAAGCTTGCCGACCTCCTTCATGATCTGCTCGTACAGCTCATGCGCGAGCTCGGGGTCGGTCTCGTCCTTGGCTTTCACGCGCGCGCCGATATAGCGTGCGTAGGCGATTCCCGCGATGAGCGGGAGGATCGACACGAGGATGCCGATGCCGATGACCAGCAGCAGGTTGTCCTCAAGGCCGAGGGCACCTGCCGCGGCGATGGGGCCGGGCGTGGGCGGAACCAGATTATGAGAGATGAACAGGCCTGCCGAAAGCGCGACCGTGAGCATGACGCTCGATGCGGCGGTGCGCTGGACGATGGCCTTGCGGATGGGGTTCAGGATGACGAAGCCCGAGTCGCAGAACACGGGGATGGACACGACCCAGCCCATGATCGCCATCGCGATCTCGGGGTGCTTCTCGCCCACGAGCTTGATGACCATGTCGGCGAGCTTGAACGCGCCGCCCGTCGCCTCGAGGATGGCGCCGACGAGCGCGCCCAGGATGATGACGATGCCGATGCTTGTGAAGGTTCCGGAGAAGCCCTGCCCGATAACCGTGGCGATGCCGTTGATGGCGGTGCCGTCTTCGGCGGTGGCGTTGACGAGCGGGATGCCTCCCACGAGGCCGAGCGCCAGCGATACCAGCATGATCGAGATGAATGGGTGGATCTTAAGCTTCGAAATCATCACGATCATCAATACGATCGCGCAGACGAACGCGATGATGAGCGGTATACCTGTCATGGATCCAGCCTCCTTTTGGCGAAAAAACGGACGGACACATAGTATTTCAAGTGCGTTTCCCTGACGACCGTCGAAATCGCCGAATCGAGCGATTCGGCGAACGGTGTAAGGCTTTCTTCGCCATTCCCGCACGCCCGTGCTCCAGCCGCATCGGATTACGCTACGGTTCTGGCAGAGTTCGTCATCCCGCACGCGTGCGCTCCAAGGAACGTCCATATTCACGAATCCTTCGCTTGCGCGATTCTCGTTCGATGCTAGTATTCCTAATTGTTTAGACAGTCTAAATATTTAATAATCAAATAAAAATGATTGCGCGATGCGGCTATCGGGATCGGTTGCAAACGAGTCCGGCGAAGCGCATCGATCCGGCGAATACGGTGCAACCCCGATGGGGGCGCCGGAAACACCGCTTCGAATGCATCGCAGATACGTAAGAAAGAGGCTCTATGGGCTTTGCCATCATGAGCGATTCGACCGTCGACTGGACGCTGGAAGAATGCGTCGCACGCCAGGTGGTCCTCGCTCCTTTGAACATCGAGATCGATGGGGAGGTGCTGCGCGACCAGACCGAGATCTCCACCGAGGATTTCTACGACCGCATGCTCGCCGCCGAGCATCTGCCCAAGACGTCCCAGCCTTCGCCCCATGAGTTCGCGGAAGCGTTCGGTACGCTGGCAAAGGAGGGGTACGGTCGGGTCGTCGTGCTCACCATCGCGAGCGTGCTCTCGGGAACGTACCAGTCCGCGTGTCTGGCCGCCGCGGATGCCGGCATCGAGGTGCGCGTCGTCGACACGCATAGCGCAAGCGCGGGCATGGGGCTCGTGCTCCGTCGCGCCTGCGACCTGCGTGATTCGGGGGCATCCTTCGACGAGGTCTGCGCGGAGATCGAACGAACCATCGGGAACGTGCGGTTCTTCATCGCCTGCGATCAGCTGAACAACCTGATCAAGGGCGGACGTCTGTCCGAGGGCGACGCTTTCGCGGCATCCCTTCTCAATGTGAAGCCCGTCTTCGCGTTCGACGAGGTCGGCGCCCTTAAGCCCCACGATAAGGCCAAGGGCATGAAGGGGGTGGTCAAGGGTTACGTCGATCTCATCGCCGAACGCACGCGCTCGGAAGGCACGCAGATCGTGCGCTTCTGCCATACGCGCAATCCCGACGGAGTGGAACGCGTGAGACGGGAGCTCGCGGATGCAGGCATCGCCTTCGTGGATGCGGGCTGCGCCTCGTGCGGCGCGACCGTGGCGACGCACCTCGGCATCGGGGCTCTGGGCGTCGGTGTATGCAAAGCCTGGTAGAATGACCGTCCGTGCATTTCCCGCTTTGCGGGCGCAACGGGCGCGCGCAGCGACGTCGATCGGAAGGGCTGGCAACGAGATGGAACCACGTACGGCTGAGCAGGAGCATCGAGCGCTTGTCAATGATCTTCTCACCTCGACCTTCAATTCCATCATGAGCATCGAGGAACGTTCGATCGAGCTTCGGCTGACGGCGGGTCTCACGATGTCCGAGCTGCATACCCTCGTTGCGGTCGGCATGTACGACAAGACGCCCGTGACCGTGGTCGCCCAGCGCCTGAGCGTGACGGCGGCGACCGTCACCGCAGCCGTGAACAGGCTGGTGCGCAAGGGATACGTCGAGCGCGTTCCGAGCCAGGAGGATCGTCGCAAGGTGCTGCTGCACCTCACGAAGAGCGGTCGCAAGGCCGTGCGCGCGCACGATCTGTTCCATGCGCGGATGATCGATTCCATTCTCGACGGCATGGATGCCGACGAGGAGGCCGCGCTTCTGCGCTCGGTTCGCCGCATCAAGGAATTCTTCGACAAGGAGAACGAGATGCTGCGCACCGCTCCGGCAGCGCACCGCGTCGATGCTGCGGACGTCGCCTGCTAGCGTTTCGCCCATGAAGGACGTGCGCCGTCCGATGCGTGTCTTCGAAACCCGCGCCGCTTGGCGCGTTGCCCGGCCCCAGCGTTCTGCACGACCTCGTTTCCGCTCCCCATAGAGCTGCAGCACCGAACTGCAGCACCGAAACCGCATCCATTCACCGCCCGGCCGCAGCCTGAATCCCGCCGTGCGCCGAGGCTTGGATGCGCATGTCTTCAAAATCATGAAAGGAGGCCTTCATGGCCACTCTCGACACTCTCAAGACCGTTTTCAGCGACACCCTCGACATCGATCCCGAGAAGGTGACCGAAGATGCCACGCTCGATGCGCTCGGCATCGATTCCCTGGACATGACTGAGGTCGTCTGCGCCATCGAAGACGAGCTCGGCATCGAGTTCGGCGAGCCTGACGGCATCGATACGGTCGGCCAGCTGGTCGGCTACATCGACGGCTTGAACGCGTAGGAGGCTCATGCGATGCGTACGCGCGTGACCGAGCTTCTCGGCATCGAACGACCGATCGTCCAAGGAGCCATGGCCCGTATCGCCGACGCCCGCTTGGCCGCGGCGGTCAGCAACGCGGGCGGGCTCGGCATCATCGCCTGCGGCGGCGCGCCTCTCGATTGGGTGCGTGCGCAGATCGAGCTCGCGCGGACCCTGACCAAGCGTCCTTTCGGCGTGAACGTGATGCTCATGGATCCGCATGCCGACGACGTGGCGCGCCTGGTCTGCGACATGGAGGTTCCCGTGGTCACGACGGGCGCCGGCAGCCCGTCTGCCTATATGGGCATGTGGCACGAGGCCGGCATCAAAGTGATTCCCGTGGTGGCCTCGTGCGCGCTCGCGCGGCGCATGGAGCGTCTGGGCGCCGATGCCGTCGTGGCCGAAGGCTGCGAGGCCGGCGGGCATATCGGCGAGCTTACGACCATGGTGCTCACGCCTGCGGTTTGCGAGGCCGTATCCATTCCCGTCATCGCGGCGGGCGGCATCGCGGACGGCCGCGGCATGGTCGCCGCCTTCGCGCTCGGAGCCGAAGGGGTGCAGGTCGCGACCCGGTTCCTCTGCGCCGAGGAATGCCTCGTCGCAGATGCCTACAAGGACCGCGTCCTCGCGGCGAAGGATTCGGACACGATCGTGACCGGTCGCGGGGGAGGCCATCCCGTGCGCCAGCTCAAGAACCGGTGGGCGCGCGAGGTGCGTGCGCTCGAGCTCGATCGCGCTGCGACCGATGCCGACGTCGAGCTTCGCCTCGCGGGATCGCTCAAGCGCGCCGTGGACGGCGATGTCGACGATGGATCGATGATGGCTGGGCAGTCGGCCTGTCTGGTGAAGGCGCGGCAGAGCGCCGCGGCGATCATGGATGACCTGATGGCAGGATGCGAAGCATGGGGTGCGTGCGCGCTCGGCATCCGTCTGGAACGCAATGCGACGCGCTCGTGGCGCGGATAGGGGGCGGCGAGAAGTGGCAGCGATCATGTGTTCGGGCCAAGGGGCCCAGAAGCCGGGCATGGGAACCGACTTGCTCGACGAGCCCGAAGTGAAGGAGGCTTTCGCCTGCGCCTCCGACGCGTTCGGCCTCGACCTCGCGGCCGTCGTGCAGAGCGACGACGCCGCACGCATCGACGAGGCGCGCGCATCACAGGCGGCGACCGTCGCCCTGTCCGTCGGCGTCGGACGCGTCCTTATGGCGCGCGGGCTCGACGTCGCAGGCGCCATCGGATTCTCGCTCGGCCAGATAAGTGCGCTTTGCCTTGCGGATGCGCTGTCGCTTGAGCAGACGTTCTCTCTCTTGAAAGTGCGCGCGGATGCCATGGCGCGCGCATGCGCGGCGCAGCCGGGCGCCATGCTCGCGCTTCTCGGTGCCGACGAACAGGCGGTTCGTGCCCTCTGCGCCGCCTGCGCGGAAGACGGCGTGCTCGTGCCTGCCAACTACAACTGTCCGGGCCAGATCGTCGTTTCGGGCGACGTGGCGGCCATAGGCCGGGCCGAGGCGCGGGCGCGGGAGTTCGGCATGCGTGCGCGGCGGCTCAATACCGCGGGCGCCTTTCACAGCCCGCTTATGGCTCAGGCGGCCGATGAGCTGCGCGCCTGGTGCGAGAAAACGTCCTTCGCCGAGCCGCGCTTCCCCGTCATATGCAACACCGATGCGACCCCTTTCGTCGTCGGCGAGGCGGCCGACCGGCTTTCCCGCCATCTGGTCTCTCCGGTGCGCTTCGACGACGGCATCCGCACGCTCAGAGCGCGCGGCCAGACGCGCTTTATCGAGGCAGGCTTCGGCGGTGTGTTGTTCAACCTGGTGAAACGTATAGATGCGACGCTCATGCGCGAACGCATAGGCACGCGGGACGAACTCGACGCCTTCGTGGCGTGAGCGACGCGAGGAAGGAAGCATCCATGGAAGAGACGCTGAATGTCCGCTCGACCCTTGCAGACGCGCCCGCCGCATCGCGCGGTCACGGCGAAACGTCGGGCGCGACGGCTCTCGTCACCGGCGGCAGTCGCGGCATCGGAGCGGCGATCGCCCATGCGTTGGCGCGAACGGGCATGAACGTCGCCGTCAATCATTCGGGGGCTTCGAGCGCCGCGGCCGCCCGGACGCTCTGCGACGAGCTCGAAGGCGCGTACGGCATTTCGGCCGAGCCTTTCGCTGCCGATGTGGCGGGCTTCGATGAGGCGCGCGAGCTCGTCGAGGCCGTGCGCGCCCGTTTCGGACGCCTTGACGTCCTGGTCAACAACGCCGGCATCACGCGCGATGGTTTGATCATGCGCATGAAGGAGGATGATTTCGACCGCGTGGTCGACGTCAATCTCAAAGGCGCGTTCAACTGCATGCGCCATGCGGCGCCGATCATGGCACGTCAACGTTCGGGGCGCATCGTCAACGTGTCGAGCGTCGTGGGGATTGCGGGAAACGCCGGGCAGATCAACTACGCCGCGTCCAAAGCCGGCGTCATCGGCATGACGAAAAGCCTGGCCAAAGAGCTGGGAAGCCGTCATGTGACGGTGAACGCGGTCGCTCCGGGATTCATCGAGACCGACATGACGGCGCATCTGGGCGAGAAGATCCGCGAAAGCGCGGTCTCGCGCATCGCGCTCGGCTCGTTCGGCCGTCCCGAGGATGTCGCGGCCGCGGTCGCCTTCCTTGCAAGCGAGGCGGCGGGATACATAACCGGCCAGGTCATTCGTGTGGATGGCGGCATGGCAGTCTAACGTTTCCATCGAACGTTTCCATCGAACGTCCTTCTTTGAGAGAAAGAGAATCGCCCATGAGCGAAACGAACATTCCCGCCTCCGAGGCGCCGAACGCCGCAAGCGGCGCCGAGATCATGGCCCGTGCGCGGCGCGACCAGGAATCCATCGCGCGCCATCTGACGAATCCCCGTCGCGTGGTCGTGACCGGTATGGGAGCCGTCTCTCCTGCAGGATTCGGCGTCGATGCCCTTTGGGATCGCGTGATGTCGGGCGAAACCGCCATCACCGCGCTTCCGGGCGATATGGCCGAGGAATACCGTGTCGCCGTCGCCGGGCGCATCCCCGGCTACGACCCGATCGAGGCGGGATTTTCCAAGAAGGAGGCGCGCCGGCTCGCGCCCTTCGTCCAGTATGCGATCATCGCCGCGGACGAGGCCATGGCGGCATCGGGGATCGACCTCGAGGCCGAGGACCTGACGCGCTTCGCCTGCACGTTCGGCAGCGGCATCGGCGGCCTGCATATCTTCCAAGAGCAGTCGGCCGTGCTTGCCGAACAGGGTGCACGCAAGGTGAACCCCCTGTTCATCCCCATTATGATCGAGAATATGGCCGCCGGGCACCTGTCCATCCGCTACGGCCTGCGCGGTTCCTGCACATCCACGGTGACGGCGTGCGCGACCGGCACCCATAACATAGGCGACGCGTTTCGCCTGATCCAGTCCGGTCGCGCCGACATGGTCCTGGCAGGCGGTTCCGAGGAATCCATCGCGCCGATGGCGCTTGCGGGCTTCATGAACCTCGGGGCCATCACCAAGGAGACCGACCCGCGCATCGCTTCGCGTCCCTTCGATGCGAACCGCTCGGGCTTCGTGCCCGGCGAAGGCGCCGGTGCCCTGGTCCTCGAAGACCTCGATCATGCCCGCGCGCGCGGGGCGCGGATCGTCTGCGAGGTCACGGGCTTCGGTTCGACGGGCGATGCCCACCACATGACGGCTCCCGACCCTTCGGGCGAAGGCGTTGCCCGTTCGATGGCCCAGGCGCTCGCCGAGGGCGGGTTCGGCATCGAGGATCTAGGTCATCTGAACGCGCACGGCACGTCGACCCATGCGAACGATCTGACCGAGGCGACGGCGCTCTGCCTGCTGGCGGGCGATCGCGCGTCCGAGATCCCCGTCATGTCGGTCAAGGGCGCGCTGGGGCATATGCTCGGTGGCACGGGCGCCGTCGAAGCCGTCGTCATGGCGTGCGCGCTCGAGCACGACGTCGTGCCGCCGACGGCCGGCTTTTGCGACGCCGACCCCGCATGTCCTGTGCGCGTGTCGAATGCGCCGGTCACGGGCTATCGCCAAAAGGTCGCGCTTTCGAATTCGCTCGGCTTCGGCGGGCATAACGCCACCTTGGCCCTGTCTCCGTACGTTGCATGACCGGTCAAGGAGGCCTATCGATGGAAGAGAACCGCTTGAGAGATGAAATGCCGGATCGGGAGGCGAAGGGTGCGCCCTCCGAATCCTCGGTGCGCGTCGAGGCTCGCGAACGCACCGCGTCTCGAGAGTCCGGCTCGGAACCCGCTTCGGAACCCGCTTCGGAACCCGCTTCGGAACCCGCTTCGGAACCCGCTTCGGAACCCGCTTCGGAACCCGCTTCGGAAC